>CAIYDK010000001.1 GCA_903924955.1 uncultured beta proteobacterium
CTTTGCCTTTGCCGAAGACCAGGAGCAGGTCGACAAGCTGTTGGAGGTTCGCGAGAGCTGCCCGCAACTGGAGCGCATCTACTTTGACGATCCGCGTGGTCTGCGCAAGTACGACGAGCCCTGCCTGGCCTCGCTCGATGAATTGCAAGCCGCCGGCAAGGTTTTTGTCGGATTGCACCCGGAGTTTTTTGCAGGCCAGGTTAACCAGGCCAAGCCCGACGATGTGGGCGCCATGTTCTTCACCTCGGGGACCACGGGCAACCCCAAGGGAGTCGTGCACACGCATAACTCGCTGCTCAACCGGGCCCGCGTGGGTGCCGACTTTGACAAGCTGACCGGCTCTGAAGAGGTCTTGGCCTACTTGCCACCGGCCTGGATCGGACAGAACATTTTCAGTTATGCCCAGTGGCTGGCCTGTGGCTACGTGGTGAACTGCCCCGAGTCCGCGGCCACGGTGACCATCGACCTGAAGGAAATTGGCCCAACCTATTACTTTGCCCCGCCCCGCGTGTTTGAAGGCCTGCTGACCAGCGTGATGATTCGCATGGAAGATGCGGGCGCCATCAAGCGCGGCATGTTCCATTACTTCATGAACATCGCCAAACGGGTTGGCCCCACGTTGATGGACGGCAAATCGGTTTCGGCTATGGACCGCCTGCTGTATGCACTGGGAACCCTGTTTGTTTACGGCCCCTTGCGCAACACGCTGGGCATGAGCCGCGTACGCGTGGCCTATACGGCCGGCGAGGCCATTGGCCCGGACCTCTTCAGTTTTTTCCGCTCTATCGGCATCAACCTCAAGCAGCTTTACGGCTCCACCGAGACGGCTGTGTTCGTGTGTCTGCAACCTGACCAAGAAGCGCGTGCTGACACGGTAGGCGTGCCTTGCGAAGGCGTCGAGATCAAGGTTGCCGACAACGGTGAAATACTGGTCAAGTCACCCGGCTTGCTCAAGGAATATTACAAAAACCCGGCCGCTACGGCCGAGGTGCTGACGGCTGAAGGCTGGTACCACACCAGTGATGCCGGCTTCATTGACGCCCATGGCCACCTCAAGATCATCGACCGTGTGAAAGACGTGGGCCGTATCAAGGGCGGAGTCAACGACGGCGCCATGTTCGCCCCCAAATACGTGGAGAACAAGCTCAAGTTCTTCCAGCACATCAAGGAGGTTGTGGCCTACGGCGACGGCCGCGACCAAGTCTGTGTGTTCATCAACATCGACTTCGACGCGGTGGGTAACTGGGCCGAGCGGCGCAACCTGCCGTATGCCGGCTACACCGATCTGGCACAAAAGTCCGAGGTCTACCAGTTGATCAAGGAATGCGTTGAAAAAGTCAACGCGGACTTGAGTGTGGACACGCTGCTGGCCGGTAGCCAGGTCAGCCGCTTCCTTGTCTTGCACAAAGAGCTTGATGCCGACGACGGCGAGCTGACTCGCACCAACAAGGTCCGCCGCGGCTTCATCGCCGAGCGCTATGACGTGCTGATTGACGCGCTATATGGCGGTAAGTCATCCCAATTTATTGAAACCCAGGTCAAGTTTGAAGACGGTCGTACGGGCAAAGTCAGTGCCACCCTGCGCATTGAAGACACCAAGACCTTTGCACCTGTGAAGGCAGCAGCATGAGCAACACTACACCCGCAGCCGTGGCGCCCATCGGCGCACAAAAGAAGATTGGCGACATCATTCTGGATGTCAAAAATATTTCTTTGAGTTTTGGTGGCGTCAAGGCGCTGACCGACATTTCATTCAACGTGCGTGAGCACGAAGTGCGCGCCATCATCGGCCCCAACGGCGCCGGTAAAAGCTCCATGCTGAACTGCATCAACGGCGTTTACACGCCGCAGCAGGGCTCCATTACCTTTCGGGGGCAGGCGTTCAAACACATGGACAGCCACCAGGTCGCGGTGATGGGTATTGGCCGCACCTTCCAGAACCTGGCGCTGTTCAAGGGAATGAGCGTGCTGGACAACATCATGTCCGGGCGCAACCTCAAGATCAAGAGCAACATCCTGCTGCAGGCGCTGCGCCTCGGCCCGGCCGAGCGCGAGGAAATCATGCACCGCGAGGCAGTGGAGCGCATCATCGACTTTCTGGAAATCCAGGCCTTTCGCAAGACGCCGGTGGGACAGTTGCCCTACGGTTTGCAGAAACGGGTCGATTTGGGCCGCGCTTTGGCGATGGAGCCCCAGGTGCTGTTGCTGGACGAGC
>CAIYDK010000002.1 GCA_903924955.1 uncultured beta proteobacterium
CACACGCCAGGAATAGACGCCTGCGCTCATGTGCAGGTGCCTTACTACGTTTCGGCGTGGCGAACCATAACCCTCGATACAAGGAAAGCAAATGCGTGAAGATATCAAAACACCGCTAGAAATGCTCTACCACTGGGAACGCGGGACACCGCAGTCGGTGTTTCTGCGACAACCCAAGGCGCTGCAATGGACCGAATACACATGGGCTCAAGTGGGTGATGCAGTTCGACGGGTCGCCGCATTCCTTCGCGCCAAGAACTATCCGGCTGGTTCCAGAATTGCGCTGTGGTCCGCCAACAGCAAGGACTTTGTCATCGTTGACCTTGCCATCATGATGGCCGGGCACATTAGCGTCCCGCTTTACCCTGGGCAGGATGTGGCTTCCGCGCGCTACATTCTTGAGCACAGTGAGGCGAAGTTGTGTTTTGTTGGTGCCTTGGACAACACAGCGCTGGTTGCGGGGGGCATCCCCGCTGGTGTCGAGCGTGTAGGTATGTTGGGGTGTGTCTTTCCTGTGGAAACGACACTGGATGAAATATTGGCTAGCTACGCGGCGTTGCAGGACTCTCCAATTCCTGACCCGGAATCGCTTTTCACATTGGTCTATACCTCCGGCACAACCGGCAATCCCAAGGGCGTGATGCTAGTTCACGCTACCCCGGGCCGAGTCGTTCCTGAACTGGCGGCCACAGCCAGACAAACACCCGGTGACTGTCGGTTGTTCTCGTTTTTGCCCATGGCGCACATCGCTGAGCGCACCGTAATCGAAATGGTTGCCCTTTACATGGGTGGCACCATTTCATTCTCGGAGGGTCTCGCCACATTTGGCGAAGAGTTGCGCTCGGTGCAACCCACATTTTTCTTTTCAGTGCCGCGCTTGTGGATCAAGTTCAAGGAAGGCATTGACGCCAAGGTTCCACCTGCAGCGCAGAAGAGCCTGCCAGAAGCGCACAAGGCCGGCATTCGCCAGATGCTGGGGCTTTCCAATGCGCGCTTCATACTCACCGGCTCTGCACCCTGCCCGCGCGAGGTGCAGCAGGCCTTTATCGATCTGGGAATTTGGGTGCGTGACGGCTACGGCATGACAGAGAACTGCATCCACGGTTGCGGCTGGATACAAGATGAACCGCCAGTAGCTGGCTGCGTGGGCAAAGGCATCAGCCCCAGCGTCAAGATTCGACTGGGCGAAGACAACGAAGTGCAGTTCAGTAGTCCAGCGCTGATGAAGGGGTACTACAAGGAGCCTGAGAAGACCGCCGAGGTTCTGGTCGATGGCTGGTACCGCACGGGCGACACCGGTCGATTCGACGAAGACGGCAACCTTTGGCTTACCGGGCGTCTGAGCGAGGTGTTCAAGACCTCGAAAGGCAAGTTCATCAAGCCCGGTTCACTTGAGGACCCACTCGGCGGCTGTGCACAGTTGGCCCAAGTCTGCGTTTTTGGTCATGGTCTGGACCAACCCGTCGCGCTTGCAAGTCTTTCGGAACTTGGAAAGAGTCTAGAGCGCGAAGTACTTAAGAAAGCGCTTGTATCCCATCTTGATACCGTCAACGCGCAATTGCCCAACCATGAACGCATCAAGCAAATTTTCGTCACACGCGATGAGTGGACCGTAGGCAACAGACTGCTGACTCCGACGATGAAGCTCAAGCGCAAGACGGTTGAAGATCAATACCGTTCCTGGGTGCAAAGCGCGACAGAACCTGATGCAGTGATTTTTGAATGAGGAGCCATGCTATGGTAGATAACGTAGATCCGAACCAACCCTACATATTGTGGGGCACGCCGCATTCGCTTTACACAGGCAAGGCACGCTCCTGCCTGATCAAGAAAGGGCTGCCATTCGTTGAGCGCTGTCCGTCCCATCCAGATTACAAAGCGCGTGTCCGTCCGGCTGTCGGATTGGTGACTTTTCCAGTACTCGAAACTCCGGATGGTCAGTTTATACAGGACTCCACGGACATTGTTGCTTACCTAGACTCGATCGAGAATCAGGCGCCAGGTAACTCCTTGACACCGTCTACACCAGTGCAACTTGCAGTGGCAAGACTGATCGACGGTTTCGGTCTGGAAGGCATGCTACAGGTTGCCATGCACTACCGCTGGAGCTACCGCGACGAACAGGAGCTGTTCTTGCAGACGGAGTTCGGGCGTGGACTGTATACCGGCGGGGATCGTGAAGCACGACGCGCGGCCGGAAGGCGCGTAATGGACTTTTTCAGCTCCAGTCTGCCGACGCTCGGAATTAACCCGCAGACCATTCCGGCTATAGAGAATGCTTACGAAGAACTTCTGGAAGCATTGGACATCCACTTCCAACACTACCCTTACGTGATGGGCAGGCGCGTCAGCATTGCGGACTTGGGCCTGATTGCGCCGATGTACGCCCACCTTGGGCGAGACCCTTACCCGACCGCGTTGATGAAGAAACGCGCACCCAACGTTGCGCGCTGGGTTGAACGTATGCAACTGCCCAATACACCGGATGGCGAATATGCGCCTTACGTTGCCGATTGGCTTCCCGATGATGAGATTCCCGTCACACTGGAGCCCGTGTTGTCCCTGCTGTTCAAGGACTGGGGGCCACAGCTTAGTGCCGACATCGCTAGTTATCAGCATTGGCTCGATGTACACCCTGGAATTGAAGCAGGACAACTGATCAATTTCAACGATGGCCGCCTAGTGCATCCGACACTTGGCATGGTGAGTTACGAATGGCGAGGTGTGCAGGTGCAACGTGCCAGCGCCGTTCATGGTTTGTGGTTGTTTCAAATGGCACAGGCTGTGGCGC
>CAIYDK010000003.1 GCA_903924955.1 uncultured beta proteobacterium
AGCAACAGGCGAGCGCGGCGTCATCATTTCCACCGCATCAGTAGCAGCGTATGACGGCCAAATGGGACAGGCGGCCTACGCCGCATCCAAGGGTGGCGTGGTAGGCATGACCCTGCCGATCGCCCGCGATCTGGCACGCAATGGCATTCGCAACATGACGATTGCACCCGGTATCTTTGGCACTCCCATGATGTTTGGCATGCCCAAGGAAGTGCAAGATTCACTGGCTGCGGCGGTGCCCTTTCCTTCACGCCTGGGCACACCGCAGGACTACGCGAAACTCGCCCTGCATATCTTTGAGAACGACATGCTCAATGGTGAAGTCATTCGCCTGGACGGCGCCATTCGCCTGGCTCCACGCTGATAGTCCAAAGTTCTACACACCAAAACCATCATCAGCGGCGATGACTGCGCCGTTGATGAAGTGGCTTTGGTCGGAGCACAGCATCACCAGCAGCGCATCCAGATCCTGGGGCTGCCCCACCCGCTTACGAGGCAGCATTTGAATCAGTTTTTGACCGGCTTCGGTTTGCCAATGGCGATGGTTGATTTCGGTATCGATATACCCCGGGCAGATCGCGTTTACATTGATACCAAAGCGGCCCCACTCCAATGCCATCGCCTTGGTCATTTGCACCACAGCAGATTTGCTCATGCAGTAAGCGCCAATTTGCGGCAAAACACGCAAACCTGCCATGGACGCAATATTGATAATGCGCCCGCCTGTGTAGCTTCCGGGCGCAGTCCCCTTGGCACGGGCGAGCATGCGCTTGCCCACTTCTTGCGCGACAAAAAAAGCACCCTTGACGTTGGTGTTGAAGATGTAGTCAAAGTCGTCCGGCGTGACATCCTGAATTCGCTGCGTGGTGCTCACGCCCGAGTTATTGACCAGGATATCGATGGAACCCACCTCGGTTTCCGCATGCGCCACCGCAGACTTGATCGAGTCATGGTCAGTCACGTCCAGCTCAATCACATGCGCATCGCCACCTTCCCCGTCGATGGTTGCACGCAGTTCTTTGAGTTTTTCAACACGACGACTGGCCAGTACCACCGCGGCACCTGCCGATGCCAGGGTGCGCGCGAACTGCGCTCCCAAACCGCTGGACGCGCCAGTGATGAAGGCGACGCGCCCTGAAAGATCAATGCTGTAAGCCATTTAGAGAACCTCCACGAATAAAAAAGTACGACCGTGCTATTGTGCTGAATCAGCGCATAAAATCATTTGAAGATGCTTGCCCTGAAGAATGCGTTTTGGCTCAAACCAACCTGTTCCTATTATTGAACGAGACACACCATGACCAACGAAGAAATTCTTGCCCAATTTGGCCCCCGTGAAACAATGGAATACGACGTGGTCGTGGTCGGTGGCGGACCAGCGGGTTTAGCCACCGCGATCCGCCTGAAGCAACTGGCCGCTGAAAAGGGCAAAGAGGTCTCTGTGGTCGTGCTGGAAAAAGGCTCTGCACCAGGCGCGCACATCCTCTCCGGCGCCATCATGGACCCGATAGCACTCAACGAACTATTCCCCAACTGGAAAGAACTCGGGGCACCCCTGAACCAACCCGTAACGGATGACGCCATCCTGTTCATGAGCGAGAAGTCGGCCTTTCGGATGCCCAACTTCATGCTGCCTGCCTGCTCACAAAACCACGGCAACTACATCATCAGCCTGGGCGCTCTAACCCAGTGGCTTGGCACGCAGGCGGAGAACCTGGGCGTGGAAATCTTCCCGGGCTTTAGCGCTGCAGAAGTACTCTACAACGCCGATGGTTCGGTCAAGGGCGTCGCCACCGGCAACATGGGAGTGGGCAAGGACGGTAAGCCCGGCGAAGCGTTCCAGATCGGCATGGAGTTGCTGGGCAAATACACCGTGTTTGCCGAGGGCGCACGTGGCCACCTGGGCAAACAGGTGATTGCCAAGTTCAAACTGGACGAAGGTTGTGACCCGCAGTCCTACGGCATCGGGATCAAGGAATTGTGGGAAGTGGACCCGGCGCGCCATGAGCCCGGCTTTGCCATGCACACCGCCGGCTGGCCCATGGACGAGCAGACCTATGGCGGCTCCTTCATGTACCACATGGAAGACAACAAGATCGTTCTGGGCTTTGTCACCGGACTGAACTACAGCAACCCCTACCTGAGTCCGTTTGAGGAATTCCAGCGCTGGAAGACCCATCCCAATATCCGCTACTACCTGGAAAACGCCAAGGGTGAAGTGACGGCCAAGCGCCTGTCCTACGGTGCGCGCGCCATTACCGCCGGTGGCTTGATGTCTCTGCCCAAGACCGTATTCCCCGGCGGTGCGCTGGTGGGATGCGATG
>CAIYDK010000004.1 GCA_903924955.1 uncultured beta proteobacterium
CACTACCTGACTGCCGCTGATGTTTGTGCGTTGGTTATCACGCATGGGACGGACACTTTGGAGGAGACGGCGTTTTTTTTGTCTCGTGTCTTGCCAGCAGAACTGCTGACGTCCAAGCCCGTGGTGTTGACTTGTGCGATGCGCCCGGCCAGCTCCTCAGCGCCCGATGGACCACAGAACGTGCTTGACGCGGTGGCCACCGCACTCAGTCCCGATGCGAGTGGCGTCCTGGTCGTGTGTGCAGGTACGGTGCACTCAGCACGCGACGTGCAAAAGGTTCATCCCTACCGTGTTAGTGCCTTTGACTCCGGAGATTCAGGCCCGCTGGGTTTTGTGGAAGAAAGTGTTGTGCGGTGGGTGCATCCATGCGGTGAGGCGAGTGAGGCTGCAACGGCATTCCCGATGGAAAAACTCGCCCTTGACACATGGCCCTGGGTAGAAATCGTTGTGAGCCATGCTGGGGCGACAGGGGCTGCTGTCAGTGCGCTTTGCAGCATTTCTAAGGGCTCAACGCCATCGCTAGGAGGCATCGTGGTGGCGGGCACCGGAAACGGGACCATTCACCATGATCTGGAGGCGGCGTTGCGTGGTGCCCAGAAGCAAGGGGTGCGAGTAGTGCGATCGACCCGCTGCGCTCAGGGCTGCGTTGTGCCAGGTGCCGCTGAGTTTGAATTTGTGCATTCCAATGGCTTGTCGCCTGTCAAGGCGCGCGTTGCTCTGATGTTGGACTTAATGCAATATGGCATGCTCTCGGAATGACGGGCAGTAAAAAGGCCGCGAGCGCGGCCTTTTTGCAAGTTATTACATAGTCCTGATTAGCTCGACAGTGCCTCAAATACGCGCGTCTTGATGACGTCCACATCACCCATGCCGCTGACGGCTCGGTATTTTGGGGCGCTAGCCGCATCTTTGGCAGCCCAGTTGGAATAGTAATCAACCAGTGGTCGGGTTTGTGCGCTGTAGACATCCAGACGCTTCTTGACCGTTTCTTCCTTGTCGTCTTCACGCTGGATCAGCGGTTCGCCAGACACATCATCAATGCCTTCCACCTTGGGTGGGTTGAACTTTACATGGTAGGTGCGGCCGGATGCGGGGTGCGAGCGACGCCCGCTCATGCGCTCAATGATCGCTTCAAACGGAACATCGATTTCCACCACATAGTCCAGTGCAACTCCGGCTGCCTTCATGGCGTCTGCTTGTGGAATGGTGCGAGGAAACCCGTCGAACAGGAACCCATTGACACAGTCGGGCTGGGTCAGGCGCTCTTTTACCAAGTTGATGATAAGGTCGTCGCTGACCAGTCCGCCTGAGGCCATGACGGCTTTTGCCTCCAGCCCCAACGGGCTACCGGCCTTGACTGCCGCGCGCAGCATATCACCCGTAGAAATTTGTGGAATACCGTATTTTTGGCAAATGAAAGTGGCTTGTGTGCCTTTACCCGCACCTGGTGCGCCCAACAAAATGAGTCTCATGGATACCCTCAGATAGAACTAAAACTCGAAGCGCAGGAAACGAAGGCCTTGAATGCCCCGCAATCCAGCGCGATTGCCCCAGAGAATAGCATGTACCGCCCCCCGGCTAACTTACAGTGGAACGCTCAAGGCCCAGAAACAGTGCACGGACCCGTTCAAGGTCATCAGGGGTGTCAACACCCGGTCCAGGCGCGTGTTCGGCAACGTGAACGGCTATCCGGTAACCATGCCACAGCGCGCGCAGTTGTTCCAGCGATTCGGTCACTTCAATGGGGGCCTGGGCTAGCTGCGGAAACAGACACAAAAACCCGACTCGGTAGGCGTAGATTCCGATGTGACGCAGCGGCGCTGGCTGGGGTAGGGCGTGGATGCCATTGGCGAAGCCGTCACGCCACCACGCTATTGGGGCCCGGCTGAAGTAAAGCGCAAGTCCATTGGCATCCAGCACGACCTTGACCACGTTGGGGTTGGCAAAGTCGGCGGCGTTGTCGATGGCATGGGCAGCGGTGCCCATGGCAGCCTGCGGTTGCGCCATAAGGGTCGCCGCTACGGACTGCACCAGCGAGGGATCAATCAGCGGCTCGTCGCCCTGGACATTGACTACGATGTCGTCATGGTCCAAGCCCAGTATCTGGCTCGCCTCGGCAAGGCGGTCACTGCCAGACGGGTGGTCTTCGCGGGTTAGAACCGCTTCAACGCCGTAGGCGTGGCAGGCTTCGATGATGTTCGGGCTGTCTGCGGCAACAACAATCCTTACCTCGGGCAATACGCCTGACCGCACGCGTTGGGCGACACGCACCACCATGGGTGTGCCACCAATGTCAGCCAGGGGTTTGTTTGGCAATCGACTCGACGCTAATCGGGCCGGTATGAGCACCGTGTAGCGCATGGGAGACCTTCAAAGGCCGAGTTCGTCGTCGGTCAAGGTGCGGGCTTCGTTTTCCAATAGAACCGGAATGCCGTCGCGCACCGGGTAGGCCAGCCGCGCGCTGCGTGAGATCAGTTCCTGTTTTTCTTTGTCAAATTCGAGGGGGCCCTTGGTCACCGGGCAAACGAGTAGTTCAAGTAGTCTTGTGTCCATGGGTAGATGATAGCTTTTTGGCCATCAGCTCAGAGATGCGTGCATCGAACGTTGCAATAAAACCCCGCTGGGGTAGAAACACCAGAGGGATTGCCAGCGCATCGGGTACTACAGACCACAGTTTTGCGGCATCTTTCTCCGTGCAAATGATGGTGTAGCCCTCGTAAACATTGCGTGGGAAGCTATCAAAATCATAGTGATCTGCCAATGCAAGGGTTTTTGCCAGGGGCACCTGGCATGCGCGCAGCATGGAAAAAAATGACTCAGGCTGCGCGATACCGGCTACCGCCAACACTGGTTTTGCACCTGGCTCACCCAACGCGCTCAATGCGATGGTTGTGCCATCTTTGCGTTTGGCGAATGGCGCCAGGGTGCGTTGGGCAGTGAATCCGACAAATGCGGGGAGGTTGCCTGTGTGCAGAACCAACAACCGTTCACTATCTTGCCCCGCTTGCGCCAGTGGCTTGCGCGGCCAGGGCTCGCGCAGAGGTCCCGCCGGCAGCAGCCAGCCGTTGCCATACCCGCGGTCATCAAAAACACAGATTTCCAGATCCCGGTACAGGGAGTAGTGCTGCAATCCATCGTCACAAACAATGATCTGCGTCAGCGGGTGGCGCCTTAGCAGGGCAGAAGCAGCCTCGATGCGGGTGCTGCCAACAAATACTGGTGCTTGCGTGGTGCGCCGAATCAGCAGGGGTTCGTCACCGGTGTCTTGAGGGGGCGATTCGGGTAGTACTTCGATACACGCTGCGTTGGTGCGTCCGTAGCCCCGGGAAATGACGCCTACCTGGTAACCCTGCAGTTGTAGATGCTGTACCAGCGCCATGACGGTGGGCGTTTTGCCAGCGCCGCCTGCAACCACGTTGCCTACCACGACGACAAGCGCTTCAACCCGTTGTGTCTTCAGTAACGACCAAGCGTACATCTGGCGGCGGGTCCAAACCAAAGCCCAAAAAAGTAGCGAAACGGGGTACAGCAGACAGGCAACCAGTCCACGGCTCAACCAGGCACGCAACAATGCACCTTGCAGCGTCTGCCGCCAAGTGCCTCCCATATTGCTATTGGCCTCCCGCCTGCGCAGTCGATTGCGTGGCGAAGGTAATTTGGGTCAGGCCCGAGCGCCTGGCCGCTTCCATTACGGTGACGACGGACTGGTGCTTGGCACTGGCGTCCGCACTAATGATGACAACCGTGTCTTTGCCAGCCTTGGCGCCTTCGGTGATGGCCATGGCCACACTGTCCAGGCTGAGTCCGACGACCGGTGTGCGGTTGACGCTATAGGAACCATCGGCGCTGACGGCGACAATGATTTCCTTGGCGTAGTCGCGCTGGGCATCGGTGTCGGCCACTGGCAGCTTGAGCTGCATTTCTGTAAATTTACTATAGGTGGTGGACAGCATCAAAAAAATCAGCACGACCAGTAGCACGTCAATAAACGGGATCAGGTTGATCTCGGGCTCGTCCTGTTTGCGTGGGCGAAAATTCATGTCGTTATTTTCGGAACACTTTGAGGTGGCGTGCCAGGTGCTCTGCCCCAAGCTCCAGCGTCAACAGGTAGGCATCGACCCGGCCTCTGAAGTAACGCCAAAAAATCAGTGACGGAATCGCCACGATCAAACCGAACGCAGTGTTGTACAGCGCAATCGAAATGCCATGCGCCAATTGCGCTGGGTTGCCACCTGTTGAGCCGCCGGGCGCTTGCGAGCCAAAAATTTCAATCATTCCGACGACTGTGCCAAACAGGCCCATTAATGGTGCCGCGGAGGCGATGGTAGCCAGCGCACTCAGGCGCTGCTCCAGACGGTGTGCCACGATGCGCCCGGTACTTTCCATGATGGCGCGCAGGTCATCTTCGGTGCAGCGGGCGTCAGAATTGATGGCCCGTAAGCCACTTGCCAAGACTTCACCTAGCGCCGAATTCTTTTCCAGCTGTGTCACCACATCAGGACCCGGAATGGCAGTGCGGGTGACGCTCAATACCTCGTCCAGCAAGCGTGGCGGCGCGACTTTGCTCGCTTTGAGGCTTACAAAGCGGTCAATGACAATGGCAAGGGCCAGTACGGAGCAGGCAATGAGGGGCCAGATTGGCCAGCCAGCGGCTTGTATGATGGAAAACAAATGATCACCCTGTCCAAATGAAATGCTGCGCAATTATGGCCCAGCCCCGTCGGGATGCACCACCGCATGATTGATTCGCCCTCCACACTTTCAACGACACGCCTTTGGCAGGTTGGTGCATTGTGTCGCGCTGTCGCTGATGCGCTGGATGCCCGCTTCAACCCGGTCAGCGTAGGCGGCGAGATCAGCGGCTTTACCCGGGCAGCCAGCGGGCACTGCTATTTCTCGTTGAAAGACGATGCTGGCCAACTGCGCTGTGCCATGTTTCGCCGTTCCGCCGGTTTGTTGGACTTTGCGCCTCGCGATGGTGACCGGGTCGAAGTGCGAGGGCGCCTGGGCGTCTACGAGCCGCGTGGGGAACTGCAGTTGGTCGTTGAAAGTATGCGCCCCGCAGGTCAAGGCACATTGTTCGAACAATTTTTGAAGCTCAAGGCTAAGCTGGAGCTGGAAGGACTGTTCGACCCTGCGCGCAAGAAGGATTTGCCGACATTGCCACGGGGCATTGGAATTGTGACTTCATTGGGCGCGGCAGCACTGCACGATGTAGTGACCGCCTTGCAGCGCCGGGTGCCGCATATTGCGGTGACCTTGGCTCCATCGTCTGTTCAGGGGGACGGTGCGCCGCGCGAGCTGTGTCAGGCATTGGATAACCTGTACGCCATGGCTCTTGCACCTGCCAGTGCGGACGCAGTTCCAATGGACGTCATCTTGCTGGTGCGCGGTGGCGGATCCATGGAAGATCTGTGGGCCTTTAATGATGAACAACTGGTTCGCACCATGGCGCGCAGTCCCGTGCCCATTGTTAGCGGTGTAGGGCATGAAACGGATTTCACACTTGCTGACTTTGTGGCCGACCTGCGTGCACCCACACCTACCGCGGCAGCGGAACTGGTGTCAGAGCCAACGTCAATGCTGCTGGGGCTGGTCGGGGGGCAAGAAACACGCCTAAAGGAAGCCATGGAGCGTTTTGTTGACCAGCAGTCCCAGCGTGTGGATCTGGCTACATCGCGGCTCGGGCGGCCATCAGCGTTGGCTCAACGTCAGCGCATCGTGATGGCATCGGTCGCGCAGCGCCTGCATCACAGCGCCCGCATGGCCATGCATACCCGGCAATCTGAGTTATCTCGTTTGAATCAGGACCTTTTGCCTATCCTGTGGCGTGCATGGCAACGGACACAGGACCGCACCCAGCGCGCCGCCCTGCGATTGGGCCTCTTGGATCCTTCGTTGGTACTTAAGCGGGGCTACGCCTGGCTGACATTGGAAAGCGGCCATACGCTGACCAGTGCGGCGCAAGCCCATCCAGGGCAGCGCGTGCGTGCAAACCTTACGGACGGCACGGTTGAGATGACCGTCGCCAGCCAAGAATCGAATTAATTCCTACAATTGTTTCTTTTGCAAACCAACTGAGAGGATTCCATGGAACATACCTTGCCTGCATTGCCATATGCGATCGATGCTTTGGCACCCGCCTACTCCAAAGAAACGTTGGAGTTTCACCATGGCAAGCACCACAACGCCTATGTTGTGAATCTGAATAACCTGCAAAAAGGGACTGAATTTGAGGCCCTTTCTTTGGAAGAGATCGTCAAAAAGTCCAGCGGTGGTATTTACAACAACTCCGCTCAAATTTGGAATCACACGTTTTTCTGGAACTGCATGAAGCCAAATGGTGGTGGCGAGCCTGCTGGCGCGCTGGCAGACGCAATCACTGCCAAGTGGGGCAGCTTTGCGGCCTTCAAGGAAGCTTTTGTAAAGTCAGCCGTTGGCAATTTTGGTTCCGGCTGGACCTGGCTGGTCAAGAAGGCTGATGGCTCGGTTGACATCGTCAACATGGGAGCAGCTGGCACCCCATTGACGACCACTGACAAGGCCTTGCTGACGGTCGACGTATGGGAGCACGCCTACTACATAGACTACCGCAACTTGCGCCAGAAATTCGTCGAAACTTATTTCGAGAAGCTGGTGAACTGGAGCTTCGCCGAAGCCAACTTCGCGTAAGGTTTTTGAGTATGTTGTAAAAAAGCCGACCTCTGGTCGGTTTTTTTATGAACTAAATGGGCGCCCAGATATTTTCGAGCCGGGCTTTATGCCCTTTTTGGAAAACCAGCCCTGGTTCATTTCCAATACGTAACGCACCGGTTTTGTTGCGCAGTGCGAATCTGCCGTCAGAGGTTTCATGTTTTCCAGATTCACAATGGTGCCGTCATCTGCGATGAAGGCAGCGGTCAATGGAATCAGGGTGTTCTTCATCCAAAAACAAACACTGCTTGCGCTTTCGAAGACAAACAGCATGCCTTCATGCTGCGGCATTTCTTTACGGTACATGAGGCCGATTTCACGTTGCTCAGGCGTCATGGCCAATTGGGTGTCAATCTGGTGAATGCCTATCGAAAGGGCGGTTCGCTGCAGTTGGGTTTGCGGCGTCTCCTGTGCACTGGCAATGGGGCCGCCCAGCAACAGTAGGGACAGTGTGGCAGCAAATATGGTTTTCATGGTGCAATTGTGTCCTGATCATGAAAAAGCCCGCAGCAGCGGGCTTTTTCGAAGCTTGTCGAAAATTATTTCGCAGCAGCTTTCTTTGCTTTCTTGGCTTTCTTGGCTTTCTTCGCAGTTGCCTTTTGCTTTTTCACTTCTTTGGCAGCAGGCGCGGCAGCGGGTGCAGCTTGCGTTGCCGGAGCCACAGGAGCTGCAGGTGCAGCGGCCTGCGCAAATGCACCAACTGACAGGAAGCCAGCAACGAGAGCAGCGAGAAGTTTGTTCATTTGAAATTTTCCTAAAAATAAATATGCAATAACCGGGGCAGATTATCCCGCATCACAGAATGCGTCCATTTGGACCCGTTGCTATCTTACCGCCAGACAGAAGCTAGTCATTTATTAGGAATAGAATTTCTGCAAATTTAGAAGCACATCTCGTCGGGTAATTGCGATTCCAATAACAAACGGAGACACATGTTTCATGTACAAGCACATCCAAGTCCCAGCCGAAGGCCAAAAAATAACCGTTAATGCGGATATGTCCTTGAATGTGCCTGATCAGCCCGTCATCCCTTTTATTGAAGGGGATGGTACCGGTCTGGATATCACGCCCGTGATGTTGAAAGTGGTTGATGCTGCGGTTGCAAGAGCTTACGCGGGACAGCGAAAAATTCATTGGATGGAGGTCTACGCTGGAGAGAAGTCCACCAACATATATGGTCCGGACGTTTGGTTGCCCGAAGAAACATTGCACGCGTTGCGGGACTATGTAGTGTCAATCAAAGGCCCGCTGACAACCCCGGTCGGCGGTGGCATCCGGTCGTTGAATGTTGCCTTGCGCCAGGAGTTGGACCTTTACGTGTGTCTACGTCCCATTCAATACTTTGACGGTGTTCCCAGCCCGGTCAAAGAGCCGCACAAGACGAATATGGTGATCTTTCGCGAGAACTCGGAAGACATTTATGCTGGTATCGAGTTTGAAGCCGAAAGCGCGGACGCCAAGAAGCTGATCAAGTTTCTGCAAGACGAAATGGGTGTGACGAAAATTCGGTTTCCTAATTCGTCCGGCATCGGCATCAAGCCAGTGTCCCGCGAAGGCACCGAGCGTTTGGTTCGCAAAGCCATCCAGTACGCGATTGACAACGACAAACCCAATGTGACTATTGTGCACAAGGGCAACATCATGAAGTACACCGAAGGAGGCTTTCGGGATTGGGCTTACGGTTTGGCGCAAAAGGAATTTGGTGCTGAACTGATTGATGGCGGACCGTGGTGCAAATTCACGAACCCGAAGACGGGCAAGGATATCGTTATCAAAGACAGTATTGCAGACGCCTTCCTGCAGCAAATTTTATTGCGTCCAGTTGAGTACAGCGTCATAGCCACGCTGAACCTGAATGGCGACTACATTTCCGACGCACTGGCGGCGCAGGTTGGTGGCATAGGCATTGCGCCTGGAGCCAATCTGTCCGACTCCGTGGCCTGCTTCGAAGCCACGCATGGCACTGCGCCCAAGTACGCGGGCAAGGATTACGTTAACCCCGGTTCCGAAATCCTTTCGGCGGAAATGATGCTGCGCCACATGGGCTGGATTGAGGCTGCAGACCTGATCATCAGTTCCATGAAGAAGTCCATCAAGAGCAAAAAAGTGACCTACGACTTTGCTCGCCTGATGGATGGCGCAACCCAGGTAAGTTGCTCAGGCTTTGGACAGGTGATGATTGACCATATGCAGTAGCTTGCAGCGCAGTCCAATTGCTCTCAAAAAGAACTCCAGTAGCGACTGGATTAAGACCTTAGCATGTCCTGTTGTGGCACGGGAACAAGACGCATGTTAGTGAATCGCGCTTAAGTTCGTTATGCGGGGTCTGGCCTGTTGCAATTCTGAAATCAAATGGTCGACCCGCTCCAAAAAATCCGCTTTGCTGGCGTGGGGATGTTCGGTAAAAATTGCAGTGGAATGTTCAGCGACATCCAACTCGCCTGCTTGTCGTGCCCAGCAGCGCACATCGCAATAGGCCAGTAGCGCAAGTCGCCCCAGTTCATCGCATCGGCGGGCGTGTTGCAGGTCGGCCAGCAGATCGTCAAGGCCCAATTGAAGGCTAAGGAATGCAGTCATGTTGCAACGCAGCATAAAACTGTGTTCTGACGACTGGCTGACATGGGTTGACTTGGTGGCAGCACTCCATGTCGCGCTGTGGGATTTAGGCGAACAGTGCCTCAAACCCGTCCACTGGCTCAAACCGTTTATTGCGGTACATCAGCCGGGTCGGACCGGGCAGGGCCTTTTGTTTGATAGAGTGTTCCGGGTCGCCCGGGTAGCACAGCACGCGGGTCCCGTCTTCATCAAACGTTTCGGGCAAGATTAGCGGTGGCAGCTGTGATCGTGCAGCTTGCATAACGCTGTCCACCGTTTGGTGGCGGGCCAGGTGAGCTAGGCTCATGATTTGCGGGGGTGCAAGTTCAATTTTGCGGTTCCAGTATTGCTCGAGTGCTGCGCGCGGCGGCAACCAAACGCTCTCGGTGGCTTCGTGGTTGTCGTGGGTGGCTTCTTGTTCGTGCGGCACCGCAGCCACAAAGAATCGCGTATCGAAACGTTTGTTGGTGATCGAGGGCATGCGCGGCGTGATCCAGCGACTCCATGGGAGCACGTTGCGGGTCTGTAGGCGCACCTGCAGCTCAGCCAGCATTTGGTTGAACGGTTTGGCTTGGTCGTGTAGCAGCGCGGCCTTCGCGCTGGCAATGTCATGGCTGAACAGCACGCGGGACTCTTCAAACGCTTCGCGCAGAGCCGCCACGTACAAGCCGGTGGCGATATTTATGTCGGTTTGCGGCTCGCCCAGTGAGGCGTGCAAGTGGGTGGGCTTCTGGTCCAGGTGGGCCAACGGGTCCAGTTGGCAGTCGGTAACGTCGAGCTTGCCACCCGGAAACACATAGGCGCCACCCAGTACATCTGACAGGCCGTGGCGCTTGACCAGAAACACTTCCAACCCGTGGGGCGTGTCACGCACCATCACTACGGTGGATGCGTTACGGGGTGGAGTGGTGGGAATTTCGGAGTTCAGTTCCATGGTGGGGTGTCTCGGTCTTGACGCACGTCAGCTAAGTTGGCAGGCGGGTGAATTACAGTAGCTCGATGTTCGCAGCGCTGTTTTTCGGCACTGTCTGTGTGTAGGTTGAATCCATTTGCAAGGGTATTTTTATGAGCATTGATTTCAAGGGGCGTGTTGCCATTGTGACGGGTGCGGGCGGCGGTTTGGGTCGCCAACATGCCTTGGCCCTTGCCGCGCGGGGCGCAAAAGTTGTGGTGAATGACTTGGGCGGTGCCCGTGACGGCTCTGGCGGTTCAGTCACGGCAGCGCAGGCCGTGGTGGACGAGATTCGCGCCAATGGTGGCGAGGCCATTGCAAATGGTGCATCTGTTACCGACTGGGATGCGGTACAGGCGATGGTGCAACAGGCGGTGGATACTTGGGGTCGCGTGGACATTTTGGTCAACAACGCGGGCATTTTGCGTGACAAGACGTTTGCAAAAATGGACCTGGCCGACTTTCGCACAGTGATTGACGTGCACCTGATGGGGGCCGTGCATTGTAGTAAAGCAGTATGGCCACATATGGTGGCGCAAAAATACGGTCGCATCTTGATGACGACGTCAAGTACCGGGTTGTATGGCAACTTTGGTCAGTCCAATTACGGCGCAGCCAAGCTGGCGCTGGTGGGTTTTATGCAAACGCTGGCGCTCGAAGGTGCTAAATCTGACATACGCGTCAATTCGCTCGCGCCAACAGCGGCCACGCGCATGACGGAGGGCCTGATGCCCGAGGCCGTGCTGGCCGCTTTGCAACCCCAGGCGGTCGTTCCGGCCATGCTGGTGCTCGTGTCTGAAGATGCGCCCACTCGGACGATCTTGTGTGCCGGTGGCGGCAGTGTGGAAGCTGCCAACATCACCATGACCCAAGGCGATTGGATAGGCCTAGGTAGCGACGCGCCAGAACGACTGGCTGCGCAGCTAGACCAAGTGCGCGATCGTACCGGTGAGATGGTGCCACCCAATGGATCCTTTCAGGGCGGACACGAAGTGGCACGTGCTACGACAAAGTTGGCATGAGCGTCGCTTAACCTGCCAGATTCAACGGATCGCAATTCCTGGCTGTTCTTGCAAATGCCGAAATCTTCCCCATTTATGCATTAGTTCCGGCGGTGTGGTACCTTCGTCGCCGCACAAAAAGTTGAAGGGCCATTGGCATGCATACAAAATCACAGGCCCTGGGGTCGCTTACGCCGTCGCGCATTCTCGGTATCCGCCGGGGTGTTGAGAAGGAAAGTCTGCGAACGCTGGCAGACGGGTCGCTGGCGCTCACGCCGCACCCGCAAGGCCTCGGGTCTGCGTTGACGCACCCTCACATCACTACCGATTTCAGTGAGTCGCAGCTGGAACTGATTACCGGCGTACATGCCAGCGCACAGGCTTGTTTGAATGAACTCACGCAAGTGCAACAGGTGACGGCGCGGGCGTTGGGTGATGAAATGATGTGGGTCTCCAGTATGCCGTGCTGCCTGCCACAGGACGATGCCATTCCTCTAGGCCAATACGGCAGCTCCAATGTGGGGCGATCCAAGACGGTCTACCGCAGCGGTTTGTGCCACCGTTACGGGCGGCGTATGCAGACCATTTCAGGCATACATTACAACTGGTCACTGCCTGATGTGTCCAGTGAGCAGTATTTTGGGTTGATCCGTAATTTTCGACGCCACGCCTTTTTGCTACTCTACCTGTTTGGCGCCTCTCCAGCGGTGTGCTCGACCTTCGTGGCCGGGCGCCAGCACCAGTTGCAGGTACTCAATGACAATACTATGTATTTGCCGTACGCAACCTCTTTGCGCATGGGGCGACTGGGGTACCAGAGCGATGCGCAGGCCTCGTTGGCGGTCAGCTACAACAGTTTGCAGGGCTATGCGGCCTCGCTGCAGGATGCATTGACCAGACCTTATCCGGCTTATGAGGCTATTGGTGTGCGGGGGGCCAATGGTGAATACCGTCAGTTGGCAACAACCATGTTGCAGATTGAAAACGAGTTCTACGGCACCATTCGCCCAAAGCGCGTTATTTTTCAGGGCGAACGGCCCTTGCATGCTCTGCGCGAGCGCGGCGTGGAATACGTGGAAGTGCGCCTCATGGATCTGGATCCGTTTGAGCCCATGGGTATCAATGCCCAGACCATGCGTTTTCTGGATGTTTTTTTGTTGCACTGCCTTCTGACAGAAAGCCCACCCGATTCACCGCACGAAATTGTGGCGCTGGCGCACAACCAGCACAGCACCGCCGAACGGGGGCGCGAACCCGGCCTCACGCTCGAACGCGGTGACACGACTGTGACTCTGGTGGATTGGGGGCTGGAGTTGGCAGAGCAGCTATTGCCCATTGCAGGTCAACTCGATGCAACCTATGGCGGCACAGACTATATTGCCGCAGTGGAGTCCGCTGCGAACGCCTTGCACCACCCCGACACGCTGCCATCCGCGCGGGTTTTGCGCGAGATGACAGAGAATTTTGACGGCTCTTTCGTTGCCTTTGTGAAAGCGCAATCGAGCAAGACCCGCCATGCCATGCTGGAGGCTGAACCGCTTGCTGCCGTTCGTGACGCGTTCGCACAAATGGCCCGAACGTCTTTGGATGACCAGCGCAAGATTGAGGAGGGCGATTCCATGCCGTTTGACGTCTATCTGCAAGAGTATTTGTCGCCCCGCCATTTGAGTCCTGCCATTTCGCGGTGACGCGCTGAACATTCAAAAAAAGGGCTGACCGCGCGCAGCGGTCAGCCCTTTTTGGATGTCGCCTGAAGGCGACTTGAACGGCGATCAGGCTGCCTTGGCGACGCGAGCGACCTTCTTGGCGACTGCGCGCTTTGCAGTTGCAGTCTTTGCCTTGACGGACTTACCTGCAATCTTGCTGGCCAGCACGCCAGATTGGGCTTCGATCTTGGCTGCTACTTTGGTCACTGCCTTGGCGGCAGGTACTGCGGCAGTTGCCAGTGTGGTCAAGGCGGTCACGCCGGTCGATTTCTCAAAACGACCTGCATTGGCAGACACTTGAACAACGCCCTTGCCAGCCAATTCAACGGCTTTGTTGATGACGATGTTTGCGTTGGCTGACGTCATTTCGACGCTCTTTGCGTAGTAGGCAGTGATCTTTTTCTCGGTGGCGACCGCGTTACGGCGGGCTTGGGTGCTCAGACGGGTACCGGCCTTGTTCAGAGCCGACACAAAGCTCTGGTCCATGAAGACCACAGCGCGCTCGTTGCCGACGCGGTAGGCGTTGATAACATTCTTGGCGGTGTTGCCATAGGATTCGATCAGTTCGTTGGTAACAGTTGCCAGTTTTTGGTTAGCCATGGAAATACTCCTGAAGAAGAAATAAAAAAAGG
>CAIYDK010000005.1 GCA_903924955.1 uncultured beta proteobacterium
CAAAACCTTGCAGCCGCGCAAGGCCTGTTTGAGCGTGGTCACACAACCCAATACCTGGCCTTCGCGCAGCCATTCGTGGGTAAAATCCTGGTCGTCGGTGATGATTTCCAGCGGCAACCCGTCGCGCACCAGCGGACTTAGAGCAGGGAGCGCCCAAGTGGAAATGCTGTCAGCGTTGATGGCAATCGAGATGCGATCTTCTTCACGCAGCGCGCCGGCACCGGGGGTCAGGTCCCGCAAATCAGTTTCCAGGTCTGCCCGCAGCAAGCGCATTTGCATGGCGTGCTTAATCAGCAGTCGCCCAGCCGAAGTTGGCTTGACCGGCCGACTGCGCACCAGCAGCACGGTACCGACCTGAGCCTCCAACGCACGCAGGCGCTGCGACACGGCCGACTGCGTTACCGACAAGCGCACCGCAGCCCGCTCAAAACCGCCCTCCTCAACAATGGCTGCCAGGCATTCCAGGGCGTCGGTATCAAAGGTTCGCATGGCGTTGTCCTGCAGGCTTGATCCCGGCACTTTGCTGGGGCCAAATAAGGCATTCTATTAGCCCGCCTAATGTTCGCGCAATCAAGTTCCGCTTACTGCAGATTCCTAGCTGCCCGCAAGGCCGCAAATTTGTCACATTCTGAAGAAGTGGCGCTGGACTGGTCGGACTGCTAGTTAGACAAAAACCATGCCGGCGTCTGCTCGAAATTGTCCATGACTGCCTGCTTCACGCCCAATCCATTGATGCGAAGGACGCGAAAGTCATGCATGACTGAGTCATTAAACATCCACCACTTAACCCCCAATTCCGCAACCACTTTGTCCATCGCCTGTCGATTGCCTGTGACAAAGGTCCAGTTACTACGGGCCAAACCGCGCACCTTGCGATAGTCGCGCCATGCCGCGGGCGTGTCATTCTTGGGATCCAGGCTGACAATAAGAAAGCGCAGAGCAACGTTCTGCCGGTCGGCCTCTGCCTGGATTTCTAACAAGCGCCGCCAATTGCTGCTGCAAACAAACTTGCACGCCGAGTACTCCATCGACACCACTGTCTGAGGAGCCGCCCAATGCGATAACTGGGCCCGGGTACCGAACTCGTCCGTAAACGCATCCTGGATCTGCCACAGTCCTTGCGAAGCCGAAGCCGTGTGCAAGCAGCCGATAAAACCCAGGATCACGCCCCCGACAAAGCGCCAGACTACCGACATGATCAGTACTTCTGGATAACTTTCACACCCTCGGGGGCCTTGGTCACGTAACCAATGCCTCCTGCGGTGCTCTTGACAGCACTGATCACCTCTGCATCTCCGCCACGCATAGGCGGCGGATTCACACCGTCACGGAATCCCTTTTTAGCCCACAGGGTAGAGTACTTCGCAGCGTCTACTTTGACCACTTTGGCCAGGAAGTCCGCCTGCGCCGCAGAATTGTCCATAGGGACGAGTTTGACGGCGCCATCCAACTGCTTCTCCCCCACAAAGACATCGCGCACATCGTCTGGGGCCACGTTGACACCGGGATGGGCAATAACGAATACATCGCCCGCCCAAGAACCACAAGAGATCGCGAGCGTCGTCACGAACAAAAATTTCTGAGCACTGGATTTCATTGAATTT
Organism: uncultured beta proteobacterium; assembly: GCA_903924955.1. Taxonomy (GTDB): domain Bacteria; phylum Pseudomonadota; class Gammaproteobacteria; order Burkholderiales; family Burkholderiaceae_C; genus Allorhodoferax. The sequence goes on from CAIYDK010000005.1 coordinate 1,605, forward strand.
CCCCTTGGTTCTTAGAAACGAACAGAATATTGGGCACGCACCCAATTGACCGTCTGGTTTGCATTGCCTTCGTCCGTTATCTGTTCAAGCTGGAGTTTCAGGGCGGAACGCGGGTCGAGGTCATAGCGCACCCCGATCGTCGACTGGTTGTAAGAACTTCCGAAATTGGTCGCTCCGTTGTTCATCAGGCTGAAGTAAGGGTCCCGCTTGTTCAGATCCGCTTTCTCGTAACGGGCGAATGCCGTCATCCGGTTACCCAGCTGGTAACCCGCCTGGATAAAACCGGCCGAACTCTGGTGGCTTCCAGTGTTGCCAAAGTTGTCCGTATTGTTGAAACTGAAGTACTCGCCAATGACTTCCCAGTTATCGCTCTCATAGAACGCATAGGCGCCGGTGACTTGTAGCGTACTCTGTCCATTGAAGACGGCGGAAGCGTCGTAGCTGTTTATCTTTTCAGTCACGCCATGAAGTCCAAAGGTCAAGCCTGGAACCGACTTGGGACTGAGTCCGAGGTTGAACCCGAGTGCCGGCGTTCCTGAGCTAAAACCGGAGGCGTTGTAGTCCAGAGTGCCGTCGCGCATGCTATCGGAATTACCGGTAAAAACGTCATAGTTGACACGTCCCAGGGACGTATCGATCTTCCCTGTGGCCCAGGCGCCCACGGTATGGGACGGCAAGATGCCGCCCTGATCTTCAAATGCGATCATGCGCGGGCGGGTGATGCTGGTCTGTATTTGGGCTCCATGGTGAAAAGCCGTGTTCCAGTAGCCATAGGGCGTGTGAAAACGTCCACCCCAAAGGGTCAAATTATCATTAACCACATAGCCCAGCTGCAAGCGTTCCAGGTCCGTACCCAGACCGCCGTCGCTTCCATACTCAAATGCCAATTCGACCAATCCCTTGACCCGATCACCCAACTGAGGCGTCAAATAAATGTCAAACGTTCCCAGTCGAAACCCCGATTTATCGTAAGCGGGAGGCGTGCCGCTGGATGAGGCATACCCGGCGTCCAGGAATCCATGCAATGGCAGACCCACATCGGTAGAGCCCTTGGAAGCGCTCACGGCCAGTTCTGCAACCGACTTTTCAAGCGTCTCAACACGGCTGACCACGGGACTGGCTACGGCCCCCGCCGCACCACCTGACTTGGCTTGCTCCAATTCAACAATCCGCTTTTGCAGTTGCTCAATGACCGCCAGACTTTGTCCGAACTTTTGTTCCAGTGACTTCAAGCGCTCACCGTCTGAGCTCTGCGCTGATGCCGAAAATGCGGAGGCCATGCCAAGAGCCAGCACGCTGAGTCGAAAATATTTAGTACACAAAATAGTCTCCTTGAAAAAATAGACCGCCAAAAAAATACTTACCCGCTAATTGGCCAAGTTCCTGCCCAACAGCTCCGGAATAGCTCTACGCGATACACCACGCAACATTGCTGAGGCACCCGGTGCGGGAATACGGGTGGAACGCGAACGCCGGTCATTGCCGAAATCCGCGCGATTGTTGGAAAACGATGAAACGTCCAACTCGGTCCTAAAAAATGCCACGCTTTGTTGTAGTTTTTCGGCCTGACCCGACAACTCCTCACTGGTCGCCGCGAGTTGCTCCGAAGCAGAGGCGTTTTGTTGAGTGGCTTTGGTGACCTGGCCCATAGCGCCGCCAATCTGCGTCACGGATTCGCTTTGCTCTGCACTTGCAGATGCAATCTCCTGAACCAGTTGACTGGTCTTTTGAATATTCGGAACAATCTCACCCAACAGGGCGCCCGCACGTTCCGCAGTGGCGACCGACTTGCCCGCCAATTCACCGATTTCCTTAGCCGCTTCCTGGCTGCGCTCCGCCAGCTTGCGAACCTCGGCGGCGACCACGGCAAAGCCCCTTCCATGCTCTCCTGCGCGAGCGGCCTCAATCGCGGCATTCAGGGCCAGCAGATTCGTCTGGTAGGCAATGTCATCGACGATGCCGATTTTGGCGGCGATCTGTTTCATGGCAATAACTGTCTGACTGACCGCGGTTCCCCCCTCGGCAGCTTCCCGACTCGCTTTTGCGGCCATTCCTTCCGTTACTTTGGCGTTGTCGGAGTTCTGACTGATGGATGACGACATGCCATGAATTTGTGAACTGGTCTCCTCCACGCTTGCCGCCTGTTCACTTGCAGCTTGCGACAGAGATTGGGCCGTGGAACTGACTTGATTGGCCGCACCGGTCAGCGCATCAGTGGCCATACGCACCTCACCGAGCACGCGCGTAAGGTTCTCGGCCGTCGTGTTGGCGCTGTCCTTGACTCGCCCAAAGAGGCCGGAATAGTCCCGTTCAATTCGCCGTGTCAAATCGCCTTGCGCGAAGGCGCTCAGCAGATCGGCCACTTCGGTCAGCCCCTGCTCGCTGGTGTCCATGAGCTGGTTCATTCCGGTGGTAAGTCCTGCATAAAACCCGGTCTTGCCTTGAGGGTTCAAGCGGTGACTAAAATCCCCGGCGGCGGCGGCTTCAACAATGGCGGCGACCTCCTTTTCGACATTCACCTCAGTGGTTCTATCAAACCATTCAACCACTGTCCCGAGCCGAATTCCCTGCGAGTCAAGAATGGGATTGGCAATCAGTCCAAAGTGCAACTGCCCGATCTGGATCTGTGCTCGGTGCGTGGACTGGAGGTTTTCCAGCAGACCACGTTGGTGTGTCGGGTTCCTGTGAAACACATCAATGTTCTGGCCGATCAGCTTGCGTGAATCGAACAGGGGAAGCTCTTTGCGCAGCTCGGCTTCATTTTTCTGCAACATCGTCTGAACGGTGTCGTTGATGAAGATGATCTCGTTTGCGTTGTTGGAAATCATCACGTTGGCGCTGGCTTTGCCCAATGCCTGGACGACGCGCTCGTTCGCAATGGCGGCCTCAAAAGCCTCAGCCATTTTGCTGCGCGCGGCGTTGACCACATCTGTCACACGCCGCTTCTCGCCGGGCAACTCATCCATTCGTTGCTCAAACGCGCCGTGCGCGAATTGGTCCATCAAATTTACCGCACGCATGTTCATGTCCATGTGTGCCTTGACCAGCTCATTGATCGAACGGGCCATGGTTCCGTAGGCACCTGGCATTGCATTGACTGGCATGACATGGGAGATCACTCCCGCGTCATGGGATCGCGCCATGTCTGCTTGGGCCTCCTGAAATTGGGAAAGCACTCCCTGCATATTGGACAGCGCACTGAGCAACTGGCCAGTCTCATCCTGCCGCTTGATCTCAATTGCGCTGTCGAGCTTCCCTTTTGCAACGTCTTGCGCAACGTCCAATGCCATTCGCAGGGGTCCTGTAATACTGGCAACCAACGCACGAATAATGAGGGCCAAAAGGAACAAGGTCGCAACGGCTACGGCGATCACCACTCTGCCTTTGCTGGTACTGGCCTTTTCGTCCGCACGCACCATTTCAGAAAGTTCCGTCTTGATCCCAGCGATCACTGCAATCAGTGCAACATCAACATTTCGAATGTCCGCTTTTAGGGGGGTCACGGATTCCAGGGAGTTCTTTGCAGTCAGTGCCGACACGATCTTCCCCAGCCCATCCACCGCAGTCTTGGAAGCGTCTCCTGGAATCTCTTTCTGAATTTGCGCGGCTTGCCCCGACGCAAGCTTCAGCATCTCCAGGCTCTTTTTGTTGAAGCTGCCGGTGTCGATTGCCGCATCAAGTCCTTCCAGAAAGCCTTTGTAGTTCGTCGATGCCTGTAGACTCACGTCGTAATTGGCCAGCGCCTTGTCAATGCGGGCGGGCAAGTCGCTCACCGACATGACCTGGAACAACAACACCGCAACCAGTGGCACCACCGCCAATAGAAACTGCAGATACATGCGTTGTTTGAGCTTCATGGTATTGAACATGTCAGACCTCGTTTCTTTCAGATCGTCGTGAATCGGATGGGTTAGGTAGACTGAAGTCCAACAGTTCGTCAACAGCACCCAATTGCGGCGCGGCCAGCGACGCTGCCAGTTGCAAGATCTGTTCAAGCTCGAGCGACTTGTCAAAGAACCAGTCGGCCCCGGCCTTCATGCACAACCTGCGATTGACTTCGTCTGCATCGTTACTGAAGATCACTACACGCATCTGTGTGGATGCCTGCTTGATCGCGGCAACGATCGGTGAAGACGTTCCGTCAGGCAGATGGAGGTCAAGAATTGCCAGGCCAAAAAGGCCTGAACTCACGCTGCGTAGGGTCTGCCGAATGGAATCAGCGGTGACAACAGTGGCAACTCCAGGGACATTCCCCAGTCGCTCGGCAAGCCGAGACCGAATGAGTTCAGAGCCATCTGCAACCAATATGTTCATAGTGGTGCAATGATGGAAGAAGCCGCTCCATCTTCCTATCAGACACTTCCGGTTTTGATGTCGGAATAGTCCTCAAAGGCGTCAGGAAATCCCTACATCCGCGACAGCCCTAAGCCGGTCGCCCCGGTGTCAGTCAACCAGTTTGTGCTGTACCGCATACAGCACGAGATCTGCCAGGCTGTTGATGCCCATTTTTTCCATCAGTCGTACTTTATGGGTACTGACGGTCTTGTTGCTTATGCAGATTTTTTCTGCGATGTCGTTGACACCCCAACCTGCCACCAGCAAACGAAAAATCTCCAATTCACGGTCTGATAGCCGCGTGTGTGGCAAACCTTCGGCAAGAGAACCGACGTCAAAAGCCATTCGCTCGGCCATTTCCGGGGCGATGAACTTGCCGCCAGCCGCCACCTTGCGGATACCCGCCAGCAAGACCTCAGGCTCGCAGTCTTTGGTAACGTAGCCATTCGCCCCCGCACGCAGGGCACGAGATGCAAGCTGGGTTTCGTTATGCATACTCAGTACCAGAATGGGAAGTCCGGGCCGCTGGGCTCGAATGCGCGCGATCAGGTCAGGGCCGCTGACGCCAGGCATATTCATATCAAGTAACAGCAGATCGACCTCGTGGACTCTCAAGCCGTCAAGAACGTCCGCCCCATTGGCAGCCTCGGCGACCACCGAGAAATCCGCCGCCATAGCAATGATCTGTTTCAGTCCGCTTCGAACGATAGCGTGGTCATCAGCTACAAACAATCGAATCATGATTCGCACTTTCCTGAAGTCGCCTCAATCGGTATTCTGACCCTGATTTGAGTGCCCAAGCCCACTTCACTCTTGATGTTCAGCGTTCCGCCCAACGCGATGGCTCTCTCCTGCATACCCAGCAAACCAAACGTCTTTTTTCGGGCTATTTCATTCACGTCAAAGCCCTTTCCATCATCCTGAACCAGCAGGCAAACATCGTCCTGGCGTTGCTCAACGGTGACCTTAACCAGTGACGCGTTTGCATAGCGTGCAATGTTGGTCAACGACTCCTGCACGATCCGGAAAACAATAACGGAGCGGATATCGTCAATCGCGATATTTTCGTCGCCCGTCTGGAATTCGAACCTCGCTCCCGCATGTTTTGCGTGGTGGTCACAGAGCCACTCAATGGCCGGAACCAACCCCATATCAAGCGCAGCCGGTCGCAGCGAGACGGCCACATTACGAACGGCATGAATTCCCTGATCCACCAGATCCTTCATGTCCTGTAGCTTGACCTCCAACGTCGGGTTGCCATTGGAAAGTTGAATTTTGAGTACCGAGAGGTCAATGCGCAATGCTGTCAGAATTTGACCCAACTCGTCGTGCACTTCACGGGCGATATGCTTTCTTTCAGCTTCACGGCTAGCTTCACTTTGTGCGGCAAGTTCCCGTAACTGTTGACGTGACTCACTCAGATCACTTTCAGCTCTCTTGCGGATACTGACGTCACGGTTGACAGCCATATTCAGTCTGCCATGGTTGGTCTCTAGCAGATTCGCACTCACCTCGGCTGGAAACAGGGAGCCGTCCTTACGGCGGCACTCAGTATTGAATTGCCCATCCGCCAGTAATTCAGGGACAAGACTCTGCAAGGCAATACCCTGGAGTTCATGGCGCTGGTACCCAAACAAGCGCTCAGCACATGCATTCATCTGCACAATGCACCCATCTTCGTCGGTCAGGACAAATGCATCGGGGGCAAACTCGATGACATTGCGAAACATGCCTTCCAGACTTCTGCGTTGCGCATAGAGCGCAATGTGGGTTTTGACTCTGGCCAGCGTCACGGCACGACTGACAGGTTTTGGAATGAAGTCCGCTCCGCCTGCGGCGAAGGCCAATTCCTCTGCATCGGCTTGACTCTCCGCAGTAATGAAAATGACTGGTATGTCTTTGGTGTCGTCGCTTTCCTTGAGTTTTCTGCACACCGCATACCCATCCATTTCTGGCATCCGCACGTCAAGCAGGATCAATTGGGGGAGATGGTCTCTGACGAGTTGCAGCGCCAACGCGCCATTGGATGCCAGCATCACCTCGTAGTTCGACGCCGTTAAGTAACCCTCCATCAGTCTCAGATTGACCTCAGTGTCATCAACCACAAGCACCAACGGTTTTGAGCGATGCTCATACAGATTCGGGCCCACTTTTTTTGCCTCTCAATTAAAAATCCAGACCCGTACGCGCCTTTAAGCCAGCACAAGCCGTCTGCAATTTACTGCATCACATCCAACCTCACGCCGTCCCCGGGTAATGGGAACAACCACCGCAACCTGCAAAATGCAGGCGTTGTTCTAGCGTGTTCCAAGTTTATGGCCTAATACTGCCTTTGCAAACTTGAGTACAGGAAGAGTCATATGGGCAATCAGATCGTCACCGAAGCAGACCGTAAAGCCACTCCACGCCCCGCAACCTTGCCTGGTTTCACTCTGCCAACCGGTGGTCGCGGACAGCGCGTCAGCCTGGAGCGTGGCGTAGCCACCCGCAGCAAGAAGAACCCCGGCAAGCGCTCGAAAAAGGGCGGCTGATCACTCTGCCAAAGCGTGCGCTTTGGCTAGACAGTCCTGGAACGCTCGCGTAGCCCGTGCGGGTTGCGGTGAGCGCCGGGTTATGGCAAAAAACTGGCATTCGTACCGAAACAATGCCGGCTGGATGGCACGCATCTGCCCGGCGCGCACAAAACTCTGCGCGTAGTGGTCGGGCAAAAAACCCAAAAATTGACCTGACAGAATCAAGGTGGCAATCGCTTCCTGATCGAAACCTGTCGCCTTGCGCGTCAAGCGCACCTGCCGGCTGATTTCCATATTCGGCGAGTGATACCCCAAACCCGCGAAGGGATAGGCACGCAAGCTGTCCCAATCCAGTGTTTTGGGATCGGATCCAGCTAACGGATGGTCCACGCCGCCATACAACAGCATCGCTTCGTCAAACAACGCCGCGTATTCCAGCGCGTCTGAACTGCGGTGGCCCGGAATGATGCCAATCTGGTACTGGCCATCGAGCACGCCGCGCTCAATGGCCGTCATGGTCCCCACGTGCAGGTTCAACGACACGTCGGGCGCCTGGCGGGTGAACAACGCTATCGCCTGGGCAATGTGCGACTGCGGATTGCTGACGGTTTTGTCGAACATGGCCACATTCAGTTGGCCACCCATGCGCTGATGGATCTCATCCACCCCGCTGCGAAAGGCGTCGGTGGCGGCCAGCAATTGCGCGGTCTGGGCATAAATCTTCTCGCCCTCGGCCGTTAGTGCAAAGCCCGCTCGCCCGCGTCGGCACAGGGTCAGCCCCAACCGCGTTTCCAGGTCCTTGATGTGGCGGCTCACAGTAGAGGTGCCGATATTCAATTCCAGTTCGGCCGCCGCCATGCCGCCGCAATCCACCACCGCACGGAAGACCCGCAACAGGCGCAAGTCCATGTCACTGATCTGGCCCAGGACTGCTTTGTTCTTTACTTGCATATTTTGTGAACTGAATAGTGATATTTGTTACTTTATAAGAGTAACAGAGCTGTCCACAATGCGAAACCCCTGTGAAGCCATGCGGGTCAGACCACTTTGCACAGCCAATGTGCTCTGACCCCAATTAATTGGAAATGCCATGAAACTCAATGACACCGCTTCTTCGACCGCCGTCACCAGCACCAGTGCATTCCCCGGCGACGCCGCGTGGATGGAGTCGCACTGGATGCCCTTCACGGCCAACCGCAACTTCAAAGCAGGGGGCCCCCAGTCCGGGCGCATGATAGTCAGCGCCCAGGGCGCCTACTACACCGACAGCAATGGCCGCAAGATTCTGGACGGCTTGTCCGGCTTGTGGTGCTGCGGCCTGGGCCATGGCCGTGCTGAAATTACCGAAGCCGTGAGCCGCCAGATCGGCACCATGGACTACTCCCCCGCGTTCCAGTTTGGGCACCCCCTCTCGTTCGAGCTGGCCAACAAAATTTGTGCATTGACCCCTGATGGGCTGGACCATGTGTTCTTTACCGGCTCCGGTTCGGAGTCCGCCGACACCTCGCTCAAAATGGCCCGCGCCTACTGGCGCGCCAAAGGCCAGGGCACTAAGACGCGCCTGATCGGCCGCGAAAAGGGCTACCACGGCGTCAACTTTGGTGGCATCTCGGTCGGCGGCATTCTGGGCAACCGCAAGACGTTCGGCCAGGGCATTGAGTCCGACCACCTGCCCCACACCCAGCCCGCCGCGGGGTCTTTTTGCAGGGGCATGCCACCCACAGGGGCCGAGTTGGCAGACGATTTGCTCAAACTGATTGCCTTGCATGACGCGTCCAACATCGCCGCCGTCATCGTGGAGCCCATGTCGGGTTCCGCCGGGGTGGTGATTCCACCGGTGGGTTATTTGCAGCGTCTGCGCGAGATCTGCACCGCCAACAACATCCTGCTGATTTTTGACGAGGTCATCACCGGTTTTGGCCGCATGGGCGCCTACACCGGCGCTGCCGCTTTTGGCGTGGTGCCCGACATCATGAACGTGGCCAAGCAGATCACCAACGGCGCCCAACCCCTGGGTGCGGTGGTCGCCAAGAAAGAAATCTACGACACCTTCATGGCTCAGGGTGGACCGGACTACATGCTCGAATTCCCGCACGGCTACACCTACTCGGCCCACCCGGTGGCCTGCGCCGCCGGTATTGCCGCGCTCGATGTGCTGGTCAAGGAAAACATGGTGGAGCGCGTAGCGTCGCTGGCACCGTACTTCGAGCAGGCGGTGCACAGCCTCAAGGGCGCCAAACATGTGGCTGACATCCGCAACTACGGCCTGGCCGCCGGCATCACCATTGCCGCCCTGCCGGGTGAGCCGGCCAAACGACCCTACGAGATTGCCATGCGCTGCCTGGACAAAGGCTTTTATGTGCGCTACGGTGGCGACACCATCCAACTGGCGCCGCCCTTCATCATCGAGAAGGCCGAGATCGACAGCCTGGTCAACGCTCTGGGCGAGGCATTGAACGCCACCGCCTGACCTCATTTGCTCCTGTTTTAATAGCTGCTTACGCAGTATTGACGGGGGCTGTAACCCTATTTCATTTAAATTTTTCTGGAAAAGTCATGTCTCAACTCCCCATTGTCGGCCACCTCATTGACGGCAAAATTGTCACCCCCGGCACCCGTGCACAGGACGTATTCAACCCGGCTACGGGTAAAGCAGAAAAGCGCGTGCTGCTGGCCAGCAAGACCACGGTCGAAGAGGCTATTGCCAGCGCGCAAGCCGCCTACCCCGCATGGCGCAATACGCCTGCGCTCAAGCGCGCCCGCGTAATGGGCAACCTCAAAGTCCTGCTTGAGCAGCACTCCGACGAACTGTGCGCCATGATCACCGCCGAGCACGGCAAGGTGCTGAGCGACGCCGCCGGCGAGTTGCAACGCGGCATCGAGAACGTGGAATACGCCTCGTATGCACCCGAACTGCTCAAGGGCGAGCACAGCAAAAACGTCGGCCCGTCCATCGACTCCTGGAGCGAGTTCCAGCCACTGGGCGTCACAGCCGGCATTACCCCGTTCAACTTCCCCGCCATGGTGCCGCTGTGGATGTGGCCCATGGCCGTGGCCTGTGGCAACACCTTCATTTTGAAGCCCTCCGAGCGCGATCCCAGCAGCACGTTGCGCATTGCCGAACTGGCGCTGCAAGCCGGACTACCACCGGGCGTGCTCAATGTGGTCAATGGTGACAAGGAAGCCGTGGACACGCTGCTGACCGACCCCCGCGTGAAGGCGGTGAGTTTTGTTGGCTCCACGCCCATTGCCGAATACATCTACACAGAAGGCTGCGCCCACGGCAAGCGCGTGCAAGCCCTGGGCGGCGCCAAGAACCACGCCGTGGTCATGCCCGACGCCGACATTGCCAACGCCGTGAACGCGCTGATGGGTGCGGCCTACGGCTCCTGTGGTGAGCGCTGCATGGCCATTCCGTTGGTCGTGGCGATTGGGGACGCCACCGCCGACGCCGTGGTGGCGGCACTAAAGGTTGAAATTTCCAAAATGAAAGTCGGCCCCGGCACCGACGCCAGCAGCGACATGGGGCCGCTCGTCACCAAGCCCCACTTCGAGAAGGTCAAAGGCTACGTGGACCAGGGCGTGAAGGAAGGTGCCACCTTGGTGGTGGACGGCCGCGGCGTCAAGGTGGCGGGCCATGAGGAGGGCTACTTCCTGGGCCCCTGCCTGTTCGACCACGTCAAGCCCGGCATGGTGATTTACCAGGAAGAAATTTTTGGC
>CAIYDK010000006.1 GCA_903924955.1 uncultured beta proteobacterium
GTCCCGCCAGCCGATGTCGTCCCAGTAGGGCACGTGCAGTGCTAGTGGCACAACCTGGCCCGGCCTGTACTTCGCAGCGGGAGATTCAACAATCCACGCGTCAGCCGTTGGACAGCTCGAGCAGCCTTCGGAGGTATAGAGTTCGACCAGCGCCGCGGTTTGCTGTCCGCTTGTTGTATCGCAGACTTGCGCGCAGGAGGTAATCGCCATGACCTGAAGTGCCAAGGCGGCGAGAAGATACCTCATGTCGGGAGGATCTGCTTACCAGCGCATTAGAAGGCGCCCACTCATCGCTCCGATCGCCGTCGGAATCAGCATGCCCAGCAGATACCAGAATCCGAGAAACGGCGCCTCCATTTCCGGACAATGCAGGCAATACACCAGCGCGCCGATCGCTCCCGAAAGAAGTCCTGCTGCACCACCGGCAAGTCGCAATCGCGTTGGAGCGAGACCCTTCATCGCCCATGTGACAGCGGCGAAAACCGGTGCGGACAGCAGCGCTATAAGCAATGGGCAGACTGCCCACGTGTCGCCCAGAAACAGTGCTGAGCGTTGAGCCGGATCGGCATTGAGCAATGTGAATGCGCCGAGTATCCACATGGCAAGGACAGGCGCTCCAACGCCAGTCGGTGCCGTTCCGAGACGTATCCCCGGTCGGGAAAGACGCAATGCCAGCAACAGACTCGCCACGGCCACAGCAGCCACGAACCCGAACTTGACCCAGAATTTGGGCAGATAGATCGCCTGTTCCAGGTCAGTCCTCAAACCGAGTAGCACGACCATCAGCACAATTGCACCTGATGCCCCCAAAACGAGTGCAGTCGTATAGCGGCCACTCGCGACATTGGCTTGCACGGGGCCAGCACCCGTTGCCAGCATGGTTACCAGGTCATCAGTTCTCATTCGTCCTCCTGAACCTTTGCAGCAAGCGCTCTCAGCCCCCGGTGAACACCAATCTTGACGGCGGATTCCGACATGCCTGTCAGTTTCGCCGTGGCGGCGACCGACAATCCTTGCAGCTTCGTATACACGATGGGCAAGCGTTGCCGATCCGGCAATTCTTCGAGGAGTGTTGCAAGATCATGCCTTGCTGCCGTCGCATCTGTTTCGGCAGCGACAAACAAGTCGCCCGAATCATCCAGAGAATCAGTCAGCGAGTCGACCCGCGCGCGGCGACGCAACAGGTCGATCAGCTTGTACTTCGCGATCGCATGCACCCAAGCCGTCAAGGGCTGAGTTGGGTCGTAGGTATGTCGCTGGTTATGCACAGCCAAAAGCGCTTCTTGCACTAGATCCTCTATCTCATCAGGCCACTGGAACAATCGCTTGCGAAAGAATGCACGCAAACGCGCACTCAAATCCTTGAGGAAGATCAAATACGCCGTTTCGTCACCGGCGAGCCCCGCAACCAACAACTCCCGAAGGCGTGTCTCGGTCGCGTTCTGCCGTTCGTAGCTGTTACTTCGTTGCATGAGGGTGTTTGGTTACAGTTCCCGAACAAAAAAGTCGGGTTTTCGGTAGAGGAAAAA
>CAIYDK010000007.1 GCA_903924955.1 uncultured beta proteobacterium
AGCAATGCGGTCGCACCTTGCACACGTCAGGGAAACAGGGGGGTTGTTTGACACCCGTCGGTTTGCCCGCGCCCTGGAGCAACAGCTTCGTCAACTTGTGGCGTCGCTGCCCTGACGATCAGCGTTAAGTCGGGGGTGGACGCACAGCGCCGCTGGCACACAACTTGCATTTTGACGTTGCACGTGTCTGGGAAGACATTTTTTCGACACGAGGAGCCCGGTTTTGCGGTCGTGGGCTCCGCCCACTGCACTGCAGTGGGGGTCATGCCGCAGCGACACAGGTAAAGAAAGCCCTTGGACATGACTGCGCAGCTACGAATGATGACCATCCAGACTATGTGGAAAAGCGACTTCCCGGATGTGCCGTGGTACGGACAGGACATCGTTGTCCCCGTTCTTGATGATGTCCGGTCTGACAAGTTCGAATTTCTCTTTGAGCATGTTAACGAATTACCGCAAATAGAGATCGTCTGGCGAGCCTCCGCGAGACCTGCCACATCCGCAAACGGGCAAGTCGAGTTGAAAGCGGCCTCTGATGGTCTAGGCGTGATCTTAAAAACACTGGATTTTGATAGTTCAGAATTCCGGGGCTTCTGTATCCGTCAACAGGGCATCATCACCCAAGGACGGCTGGCCTGCCTCCAATACGACCACGCGCGTGGCGACTGGATTGTGATCTACAACACACTGGACCGTGTGCGCAAACTACAGGAAGCCCTGGCCAACCCTCTCTATTTATGTGGAAGAGGCGAACTTGTAGTCCTGGTAGACCTACTGCTGCAGCAAAAGTTTACTCTGGCTGGACAACTCATCGACACTCACCCCAGTCTGCAAACGCTATTAAAAGACCAAGATTGGCTTACTGACAGGTTCAAACTAACCTATGTTTCGCATGGTCTGAAAAAGACTTTCAACCACTGGTCTTTGTCTGAAAAGCAGTCCTACTTGAACGAGGCACTTGCTATCGTTCTTGCTCTGAAACAATTGTCACCTCATGTATGTCTTTTTGGCGGTGCAGCCCTGGGATGGCAACGCCAGGCCAGCTTACTTGAGGACGATGATGACCTCGATATTTTGATCGGGTTGTCAAGAGAGGTTCATCTAGACATTGGTACCGCAATAGAACAAGTGGTCAAAGTCCTGAGGGATTCGGGTTGGAAGGTGACGGGCATCTTTTTTAGCCATCTTTGGGTCAAAACCCGATCAAGCGCTGCGGAGACCCTGGACGTATTCATCGGCATGATTGAAAACGATCGGGTGTCATGCTATCCCATGCCGAGGAAAGGTCTGGAATTACAGCGCCTCTTTCCTGCATCAGACAAGACCTTGCATGGAGTGTCAGTGCCGATGCCAAGGGACGTAGAGCATTACCTTGAAACCGACTATGGCACCAATTGGCGTGTACCAGATCCAAACTTCCAATCCAATTGGGATCGGCGCCCCTATGCCGATATCGCAGGCAAGCGCAACTACACCCCCATGAATACACGGGGCGAGGTTGCATTCGCGCAGCGACTGGCTGCGGAAAGAAACACTTCGTCAAGGCCATGACGTGAGAAGCACGCAACTTATCCTAACGCCGGGACCGGTCATGATGACCGCCTCTACGATGCGCATCGGCGGTCAGCAGACTCCCTATTTCAGGAACGAACCGTTCTCAACCGTTTACCGCGAGTGCGAGGAGCGTTTGCTGCGCACACTCAATGCACCCCAGGGCGCGCGCGCAGCGTTCATCACAGGCTCTGGAACTGCCGCTATGGAAGCAGCAGTATTGAATTTCACCAGAGTCGGTCAACCCATCGCCACGATCAATGGCGGCACCTTCGGACAGCGCTTTGTTGACATCGCGAAGCTGCATGGCCGTCAGGTGACCGAATGGATCGTTGACCGCGTGCAACATCCGTTACGTCACCTGGGCGTGCTTCATCAATCTGACGCCTATGCTGCACTCTTGATCAATGCCCATGAAACCAGCATCGGACACTTGTACGATCTCCGGGAAACAGGCGCTTTTTGCAGGAACACCACTTGCCTGCACATCGTTGACGCCATCAGTGCATTCGGCACCGATGAGATCGACATGCAATCCCAATCAATCGATGTCGTGATTCTGTCATCTCACAAGGCTCTGGGCCTGCACCCAGGCTTGTCGATGCTGGTAATGTCTCCGACGGCACTCGGCAAGACCAATCCCCAACCTCAATCCTACTACTTCAGCCTGGCATCCATGCTCTCCGACGGTGCACGAGGCCAGACCCCGTTCACTCCTGCGATCACCATCATGCATCAACTTCAGTGCCGCCTGTCGGAATGGGAAGCGCAGGGCATGCACAAGCTATTGAGTGAGGTATCGGCATTGGCAACGCACTTCCGTTTGGGTCTACTTGGACTGCCGTTGACACCGTATTCGACGTCCATGTCGAATGGCTTGACAGCGCTTGAAGTGCCCGCGCACGTCTCGGCTCGTCACATCGTAGACAGGCTATCCACCGAACACCAGATCGTTGTGGCCCCTAATGGTGGCGCGCTGGCTGAGCGGATTTTCCGTGTAGGGCACATGGGACATCTTTCGATATCTGACATGGACGAAGTGCTTCTCGCTTTGTCAACCATCCTTATGGAGCAGACGCAATGATTCACAACAAGTCCGTGGTGTATACATCCGGCACGTTCGACATGCTTCACGTCAATCATCTACGGATGATCGAATACGCCCGAGGACTTGGCGACATCCTCATCGTGGGCGTGAACACCGATGAGCTTGTGATAGCGAACAAATCTGAGCCCATCATTCCATTCCACGAACGGTTTGAATTGGTCAGGGCTCTGAAATGGCCTGACATTGTCATCCCGCAAAAATCACTGATTCACACCGACAAAGTGAGAAAGCTGAAATTCGACACGTTCGTTGTCGGTGACGATTGGGATGGAAAGTATGACAGCCTGGAAAAGCTGGGCGTGTCGGTGGTCTACTTTCCTTACGGTCAAGGCATCTCCAGTACGCGACTCAAGAAGAGGGTTGTTGACCGCTACAAAGACTTACAGCATCAAGCAAACACGCATTTTGACCTTGATGCGATCACGGAGCCCTGAATGTTTGATCACCCAAATGGCAGTGATGGCTGCCGCGCATCAATTTGGCGCCGGATTTGGAACAAGAAGCACACCTCGGTAGACTTGCCACTGCACAAGCTAGACGGCTTCGATTTGCTCAATGTCGAGCAGTTCAACGCTCTGACACAACCATTCATTAAATGGATGGAGCCGATCGTCGGCAAGGATGTACTAGAAGTAGGTTGTGGCTCAGGTGCTTTCCTGAAAAACATTGGGACACCCCGAACCTTCAGTGGAATTGACTACTCACAGTTTGCGATTGACCGAATTAGAAAAGAGATAGATGGAACATTTGTGGTCGCCGAGGCCAACAGCTTGCCTTTCGCAGCAAGCCACTTCGACATCGTTTTTTCCTTCGGAGTCTTCTTCTATTTCGACTCTCTCCAATACGCACAGAAGTGCCTTTTAGAACAACTGCGTGTCTTGCGGCCAGGTGGATCAATTTTCGTATTTGAAGTCAATGATGAGGACAAGAAGGCGCTCTATAGGCAGATCCGCAGCGACGAACCCAGATCGCGCATCCAGCAGACCCACCTGAAGGCAGACCATCTCTTCTACACGAAAGATTTTTTCTACCAATTTGCGCAGCGACACAACCTTCGCTGCGAGATACGAGACGAGTCGGAGATGGGGATCTCATTTCACAGCGGCGCCAGCTATCGATATGCCGTCAAAATCAGCTGATCTTTATAGGAATCGCGCCATTCTTTAACTCACAATGCGCCTTCAGCTTGGGGGCCACAGATTATTCGCTTTGGGGTATTTACACCTACACCCGCACCACCATCCCTGTCATATCTGACGCCAACAATTTGCAGGCTGACAGTGCCACCTCGTAGGGACTTAGCAGCGTCTGCGCTGCCTCGCCCACAAAGTTGCTGCGGCGCATGGAGGTGTCGGTTCTGCCGGGCACCAGGCAATTGACGCGCACCCCCAGAT
>CAIYDK010000008.1 GCA_903924955.1 uncultured beta proteobacterium
CCGAAGGCATGGCCAGCAAGGCCGCCCAAGACGCCGCTGATGGTGGTGAATCCGTCAACGCCACGGTAGCGGCCATGAAGCAAATCGCCAAGAAGATCAGCATCATTGACGACATTGCCGCACAAACCAACCTGCTGGCCCTGAACGCCGCCATTGAAGCGGCACGCGCCGGTGAACATGGCAAAGGCTTTGCCGTGGTGGCCGCCGAAGTGCGCAAACTGGCTGAACGCAGCCAGGTAGCAGCACAAGAAATTGGCGAAGTGGCCACCAGTAGCGTGGAGCTGGCAGAGAAGGCCGGCAAGCTGCTCGAGCAAATGGTGCCCGCCATCCGCAAGACCGCAGACCTGGTGCAAGAGATTTCTGCTGCATCCAGCGAACAATCCAGTGGCGTGGGCCAGATCAACTCCGCTGTGGGTCAGCTGAACCAAACCACCCAGCAGAATGCGTCGAGCTCTGAAGAGTTAGCAGCCACCAGTGAAGAGATGAGTAGCCAGGCTGAGCAACTGCAACAAACCATGACCTTCTTCAAAGTAGAGGGCTCTGGCCGCGCACCTGCACCGCGCAAGACTGCTGGTGCCAAGCCAGCAACGGCCAAGCGGCCCGCATTCAAGACGGGTGGTGCCAAGGCAGTGGCCAGCAGCGACGAGGTGGATGAGTCGGTATTTACCAAGTTCTGAGGGGAACCCTCATGAATGCACTGGTTAAAACCGAAGGCAAACCACAGACACCTGCTGCAATGGCGGTTGCTGTAAACGCAGCGCCGGTGGAGCAAAAGCAATACCTCACCTTCATGTTGGGTGGCGAGATGTTCTCGATAGGCATTCTGTGCATACGCGAAATCATCTGGTACTCCAACCTGACCGAAGTACCCATGATGCCGGCGTGCATCCGCGGCGTCATCAACCTGCGTGGCGCGGTGGTGCCGGTGATGGACCTGTCCAGCCGCTTTGGCAAGCCGGCTACACCGGTGACCAAGAGCACCTGCATCATCATCGTGGAAGTAGAAACCCAGAACGAGGGTGAACGCCAGAGCATGGGTGTGGTCGTGGACTCGGTTCAGGCGGTTCTGGAGATAGCCGCCTCCGACATTGAGTCCGCGCCGAGTTTTGGAGCCAAGATCCGCAGCGACTTTATCGAAGGCATTGGCAAGGTCAATGGCAAGTTTGTGATTCTGCTCAACGTCAACAACGTGCTGTCGATGCAGGAGATTGGCGAGATGGGGCAGGCTGCAGCCACTGCGACTGATGTGGCGGCCGTGAGCCATTGAGGGCACCAATGGGCCGAAGCGGCTGCGTTTAATCGTTCTCATCAATCTTGAAAAACAAACCATGACTGCAGTTTCACGTGTCTGGGGTCGGTTCGGGCTACAGATCAAGTTGCAGATTCTGATTCAGGGTTTCCTGATCGTCATTCTCCTTTCAGCCCAGCAATGGGTCGCCACCGAATTTAGGAATGAGAGTCTGAAATCTGCCGAACAACGCACGATTGCCTTAGCCGACAGCGTCATCAACGGCATGAATACGATGATGGAAATTCAAGTGGGCGGCAAAGATGCCATCAGTGATGTCAAGAGTCGGGCTCTATTCAAGAAGAGGTTGGGCGTATCGGACAAACTTCTGGAATTGCGCGTGGTGCGAGCCAAAAGTGTAAATGACGAGTTTGGTGAAGGTTTACCGCAGGAAGGGCCGGTTGACGAGATGGACCGCATCGTGCTGGCCGGTGGCAAGCCTGAGTACAAGACAACCCTTGGCGCGAATGGTGAGGCATCACTGCGCGTCGTGCTGCCCTCCATTGCACGCAAGGAGTTCCGCGCCTCCAAATGTCTGGACTGTCATGCCGTAGAAGAAGGCACGGTGTTGGGTCTGGTCAGCATGACGGTTGATATCAAGGATGAAATGGCCGAGATCCGAAGGCTCAATGCCTTGCTGTGGATCGGTCAGGGACTCTTGCAGTTCGCATTATTTTTGGTCATTCGACTCATAGCGCGCTCCATGACCAGGAGGCTGCAGCAAGCAGTTAATGTCTCCAATCGGCTAGCCACGGGCGACTTGACAGTGAACATCGAAGTCAATTCAAACGATGAAATTGGTCAACTGCAGCAATCGATGAGCAACATGCTGGACAAGCTCTCGCATGTGGTGACTGACGTCAACAGCGGCGTGCAAGCCTTGGCCAGCGCATCGGAAGAGGTCAGCGCCACCGCACAAGCCCTGTCCCAAGCGGCCAGCGAGCAAGCGGCCGGCGTGGAAGAAACCTCGGCCAGCATTGAGCAAATGACATCCTCGATTGCCCAGAACACCGAAAACGCCAAGGTCACCGAAGGCATGGCCGCCAAGGCTGCCCAAGACGCCGCTGATGGCGGTGCATCCGTTAACGCTACGGTGGCAGCCATGAAGCAGATCGCCAAGAAGATCAGCATCATTGACGACATAGCGGCACAAACCAATTTGCTGGCCCTGAACGCCGCCATTGAAGCAGCACGCGCCGGCGAACATGGCAAAGGCTTTGCCGTGGTGGCCGCTGAGGTACGCAAACTGGCTGAACGCAGCCAGGTGGCAGCGCAAGAGATTGGCGAAGTGGCCATCAGCAGCGTGGAACTGGCCGAGAAGGCCGGCAAACTGCTCGAGCAAATGGTGCCTGCGATTCGAAAGACGGCCGACCTGGTGCAAGAAATCTCGGCCGCCTCGAGCGAACAATCCTCCGGTGTGGCCCAGATCAACTCGGCCGTGGGTCAGCTGAACCAGACCACGCAGCAAAACGCATCGAGCTCGGAAGAACTCGCTGCCACCAGTGAAGAAATGAGCAGCCAGGCAGAGCAACTTCAGCAAACCATGACATTCTTTAAAATGGACGGTAACCGGCGCTTGCCAGCGTGCAAAAATGCAGCCGGTGCCACGATGGATACAGAGACCGCATGACGCCTATTACCGATAAAGAACTCGCGCAGTTTAGGCGCTTTATTTTCGATGCAGCTGGCATCACCATGTCGGAACAAAAGAAGGCACTGGTTGAAGGGCGCCTTGGCAAGCGCTTGACCGTGCATGGCCTGGAGAGCTTTGGGCAGTATTTCAATCTACTCACCTCTGGCAATCATCCGGACGAGGTGCAGGTGGCGGTGGATTTGCTCACCACCAACGAGACCTACTTCTTCCGCGAGATCAAACATTTTGAGTTTTTGCGCACGCAAGCGCTGGCGGCGCGTGCCCGCGTGCAGCCGTTTCGCGTGTGGAGCGCGGCCAGTTCCAGTGGCGAAGAGGCCTACAGCATTGCCATGGTGCTGGCCGACTGCATGGAGTCCACACCCTGGGAGGTGCTGGGCACCGATATCAGCACCCAGGTGCTCCAGGGTGCAGCGCGGGCCCTGTACACCATGGAGCGCGCCCGCCACATACCACCAGACTATCTGCGCCGCTTTTGCCTCAAGGGCTCAGGCGAGCACCAGGGAAAGCTGTTGATCGACCGCAACCTGCGCAGTCACGTGCTCTTTCGCCATCTCAATCTGAATGTGCCTTTGCCCAATATGGGCCAGTTTGACCTGATATTCTTACGCAACGTGATGATCTATTTCAATGATGAAACCAAGCGCGAAGTGGTAGCACGGGTGATATCGA
>CAIYDK010000009.1 GCA_903924955.1 uncultured beta proteobacterium
CTGGCCAGCAGCTCGGGCTTGCGCAGGAAGGGGCTGTCGGCCGGTGTGGCGCCGCCCATCACAAAGTGGTTGCCGCCGCCGGTGCCGGTGTGGCGGCCGTCGGTCATGAATTTCTCGGCCGACAGGCGGGACTCGAAGGCGGCGTTGTACAGAAACTCGGTGTTGGCGACCAGCTCTTTCCAGTTGTTGACCGGGTGGATGTTGACCTCGATGACGCCGGGGTCGGGTGTGACTTGCAAGAGTTTCAAGCGTGGGTCGCGAGGGGGCGGGTAGCCTTCCAGTACCAGCTTCATTTTCTGCTCTTTGGCAGTGGCTTCAATGGCGCTCAGCAGGTCCAGGTAGTCTTCCAGACGCTCCAGCGGCGGCATGAAGATGTAGAGCACGCCGGACTTTTCTCCTACTGCCTCTGCCTTGGGCCCGCTGGCGCGGCGCGGGTCGCGCACTTCCACGCACAGCGCGGTGCGGGTGACCCAGTGCGCCGATTCCTGTTTCTCGGGTACGCGGACAAAGTCTGCAGGTTCGATTTGGGCCGGTGCCAGCGACGGACTTGGTTCAAAAATAATTTTTGGTTGTGCGCCAGCTCCTGCATGCAAAACAGTTGCCGCGGGTCGCGCTGCGGCAATCTGTGTGGAGGCTCTGTCGCTCCTGTTCTTCATGGCGCTTTGGAACTTGCGGGCCGCTTCGCGGGCACGGCCGCTACCGGCCAGAATGGGCACGTCGCTGCGCCGGGTCGGGATGGAAGTGGCCGTGTTTTCAATGGACGGCGCTGCCTGGTCGGGGGAATAACGTGCGGCGAAGGCGCTGTGCGCGGGCAGGTTGCCCCGGTCGTCCGTGGGGTCGCGCTCGATCATGTACGGGAAGTCGCTCTTGCTGACCCACGGCAGTGAGTCCAGCGGCAGGCGCAGGCCCATGGGCGAGTCGCCCGGCATCAGGTACATGCGCTCGTCGCGGAAGAACCAGGGGCCGGTGGACCAGCGGGCGCCCGTTTTGGCCAGCGGGTCGGCGGATTTGATCGGCAGTACGTAGCCCACCGGTGTGTCGAGCTTTTGCTCAAATACTCGGCGCAAGCGCATGCGCTCCATTTCGTCGTCCAGCTTGGAGTTGAACGGATCCACGTTGACCGGCAGACGGCGCTCTCGCCACAGGTAGTACCAGCTGTCTTCATACGCGCTCTGGATGTATTTATCCGTCAGCGACAGGCGGCTGGCCAGCGCTTCGGTGAAGCGTTTGGCGTCCACGCTGGTGTAGTGGGTGGGGTCACGCTCATCGGTGAACAGCGCGGGGTCAGACCATACCGGCTGCTTGTCGGCACGCCAGTAGATGTTGAGCGCCCAGCGCGGCAGCTGCTCACCGGGGTACCACTTGCCCTGGCCAAAGTGCAGGAAGCCGCCCTGGCCGTATTCATTGCGCAGCTTGTGCACCAGCGCGGTGGCAAAGCCGCGCTTCGTTGGCCCCAGGGCGTCGGTGTTCCACTCGGCGGCGTCGCGGTCGCTTACAGCCACAAAGGTCGGCTCACCGCCCATGGTGAGGCGCACGTCGCCTTGGAGCAATTCCCTGTCGACGTCGGCACCCAGCTTCATCACGGCGTCCCATTGCGCGTCGTTGTAGGGCAGGGTGACACGGGGGGACTCGTAAATTCGGGTGACCTGCATGTGGTGGGCAAATTCGACCTCGCTCTCGTCCACGCCGCCCTCAATGGGCGCTGCGCCCGACGGCTGGGGTGTGCAGGCCAGCGGGATGTGGCCTTCACCAGCGAGCAGACCCGAGGTGGCGTCCAGCCCGATCCAGCCGGCGCCGGGCAAATAGACCTCGCACCAGGCGTGCAGGTCGGTGAAGTCGACCTCAGTGCCGCTGGGGCCGTCCAGCGCCTTCACGTCGGACTTGAGCTGAATCAGGTAGCCCGACACAAAGCGTGCGGCCAGCCCGCAGTGGCGCAGCAGCTGGACCATCAGCCAGGCCGAGTCGCGGCACGAACCCGAGCCTTTGGTCAGGGTTTCTTCCGGTGTTTGCACACCCGGCTCCATGCGGATCGTGTACTTGATGGCGTTGTGCACCAGGGTGTTCAGGTCGACCAGAAAAATCACCGTGCGGCGCTTGGTGTAGTCGATGCTGGCGAGGTAGTCGCTGATCGGCTGCGTGCGCTCATCCGCCATCAGATAGGGCAGTAGCTCTTCCTGCAACTGGGGCGCGTATTTGAAGGGAAATTCCTCGGCCTCGGGCTCCAGGAAGAAGTCGAACGGGTTGTAGACCGCCATTTCGACCACCACATCGACCGTGACCTTGAATTCACGCGTCTTGTTGGGGAACACCAACCTGGCCTGGTAGTTGGAAAACGGGTCCTGCTGCCAGTTCATGAAGTGGCCCGCTTCGGGCTCGACCTTCAGTGAGTACGAAATGATTTTGCTGCGGCAATGCGGGGCAGGGCGCAGGCGCACCGTTTGCGGCCCCAGGGCCACCAGGCGGTCATAGGTGTAGTGGGTAACGTGGTTGAGCGCGGCGTGGATCGACATGGTGGTTCTCGTGGAAACGCAAAAATTAGCGGGGCAGGACAATGCCGCCCTGTTTGCATAGTAGCAAGCAATTCCCGGGCCACCCGGCTTGGGCTTAGCATGGGTGCATGCACGGTGCACCTTTTGCGTCCAACGGCCACGCCCGAACCCTGTTCGCGGCGCTGCTGGGTAGCGTGTTGGGCGCGCTACTGCAATTGCAGCAGACGGAGCTTTTGGATTGGAGGGTTTATGTGGCAATAATGCTGCTAGCCCCCGTACTCTATGCGCTGGCAGCTACCAAAAGAATAGCGATTCTTGGGCGACGGGTGTTTGCATTGCTGGCCCTGGGATTGTTTGGCTTTGGCGCCACGGGCTTGCGCGCCACCGTCTACTTGACCGACTCGCTGGACCCGGCACTGGAGGGGCGCGATTTGCGGGTGACTGGCGTGGTGGCCAATTTGCCTCAGCGCAACGAGAGCGGCTTGCGCTTCAGGTTGGAGGTGGAGTCCGCCAGCCTGAATGGCCAACCCACATCCGTGCCGCCCCTGATGGACGTGGGCTGGTATGGCGGTGCGTTTTCGGCCGGCCCGGCTGTGGTGGGTGATGCCGATAGCAGCAAGACTGGCGAGGCAGAGGTACCCGTGGCGGTGCTGAACCGCCAGCCTGGCGACGTCAAGGCGGGGGACCGTTGGGAAATGACCTTGCGCTTCAAGGCTCCGCATGGCAGTCGCAACCCCCACGGCTTCGACTACGAACTCTGGCTGTGGGAGCAAGGCGTGCAGGCGACGGGCTATGTGCGCGCCAGCGCCAAGGACCCGGTGCCCGTGCGGCTGGCGCAAACCTGGCGCCATCCGGTGGTGCTGGCACGCCAGACGGTGCGTGAGCAAATCTTCAAGCAAGTGTCGCAGCGCCAGTTCGCCGGGATGATTGCTGCACTGGTGGTGGGCGATCAGGCTGCTATTGACCGGGCGGACTGGGATGTATTTCGGGCGACCGGCGTAGCGCATCTTGTCTCCATCTCCGGTCTGCACATCACCATGTTTGCCTGGGGCGCGGCGTTGGCCGTCGGGTGGCTGTGGCGGCGATCGGGTGCGTTGTGCATTGCATTGCCGGCACCCAGTGCCGCATTGCTGGGAGGCGTGCTGTTGGCCACGGCCTACGCAGTTTTTTCTGGTTGGGGAGTCCCCGCGCAGCGCACTTGCCTGATGCTGGCCACTGTGGCCCTGTTGCGGCTCAGCGGCGCCCGCTGGCCCTGGCCCCACGTCTGGATGCTGGCCTGTGCGGCGGTGGTCGCGGTGGACCCATGGGCTTTGCTGCAGGCAGGATTCTGGTTGAGCTTTGTTGCGGTGGGCGTGCTTTTTGCTACAGATTCAGGAGCTGCTACAGCATATTCTACGGGGGCTAGAGGCATAAAAGACCATATTTATTCTGGACTAAAAGAACAGTGGGTGATCACGGTGGCGCTGACACCGCTCACTCTGCTGCTGTTTGGCCAGGTGTCGGTGGTCGGGCTGGTGGCCAATGCGCTGGCTATTCCATGGATCACGTTGGTGGTGACTCCGCTGGCCATGCTGGGCGTGTTGGTACCTGCCGTGTGGGACCCTGCTGCGGGTGCCATTGGCTGGCTATTTGCCTACTTGCAGTGGCTGGCATCCATGCCTTGGGCTGCCATTTCGGTAGCAATGCCGCCGTGGTGGGCCGGTGCGGCCGGGGTTTTGGGCGGTCTGGTGCTGGTGCTGCCCTGGTCGTGGAGTATGCGGGTGCTGGGTGTGCCCCTGCTGCTGCCGGTGCTGATATGGCGGGCACCGCTGCCAATGCAGGGCGAATTTGAGCTGCTGGCGGCCGACATTGGCCAGGGCAATGCCGTGCTCGTGCGCACCGCCAATCACGCCCTGCTGTATGACGCCGGCCCCCGCTTCAGCCTGGAAAGCGATGCCGGCCACCGCGTGCTGGTGCCGCTGTTGCAGGCCCTGCACACCCGGCTGAACACCGTCGTGCTGAGCCACCGTGACATGGACCACGTAGGCGGCGCCAGCGCGGTGCTGACCATGCAGCCGCAGGCCGAACTGTTGAGCTCCATTGAGGGGGGCAATATGCTGCAAAGCCTGCGCCCGGCGCAGCGGTGTGTGGCGGGCCAGCATTGGGAGTGGGACGGCGTACAGTTTGACATCCTGCACCCGCAGGCTGGCGACTACGAAGC
>CAIYDK010000010.1 GCA_903924955.1 uncultured beta proteobacterium
CTCACTGCACGACGTGGCTGCAAGGCAGGCACGCTTTGCGAATCGGGCGCTGGGCACCGGCACGCGCGTGGTGCTCGATGAGTTGCTGACGCGTGCCGCTACGCCAGCAGCGTCCATCAAGGGCTATGAGCACACCGAGCCTTCACACGCAGCAGTGGCCAACGCGGTAGCGGCAGGTCAATTTGACGCTGGTCTGGGCATTGCCGCAGCCGCGCAAGGCGCGGGGCTTGACTTTGTGCCGCTCGCCGAGGAGCGTTACCACCTGGTCTGTCTGAAATCAGCGCTGGCGCAGCCCACCACCCTGGCCCTGCTGCAACTCCTGAGGATGCCCGAGTGGCAATCAACCATGCAAAGCATTCCGGGCTATAGCGCCTTGCAAAGTGGTGAAGTGTTGTCCATGCGTCGGGTGCTGCCATGGTGGGACTACCGCCAGAAGAAAGTCCACGCGAGCACCACGCTCAATCGCTGAGTTTGCGATACAGGGTCTGGCGACTGATGCCCAGGCGCCTGGCCGCCTGCGACATGTTGCCGCGGCTCGCGTCCAGCGCCTGACGGATCGCCACACGCGACAGTTCACCCAGATTGTGCGAATCGTCCGGCGCCGGCCTCTTCATGCCATGCGGCGCTGGCGACGCAGGCGCTTGTGGCTTCAGGTCCTGCGTCAGATCGTCGGGCAAATGCTGCCAGTTGATGCAGTTCTCGTGCGGATCCAGCATGGCACTCGCGGTGCGCAAGACGTTGACGTACTGGCGCAGGTTGCCTGGCCAGTCATGTTTAGCCAGGCGTTCCAGCAAATCGGACGCAACCATGATGGTCAGGTCGGGTTGCAGGTTGTGCAGCAAGCGCCGAGTCAATGCATCGAAGTCGGCACGCTCGCGCAGTGCCGGCAGCAGCACGGTCAGACCATTGATGCGGTAATACAGATCACTACGGAAAGCACCGCTCTGCGCTTCTTCGCGCAGTTTGCAATGGGTGGCGCAGATCAGTGCGAAGTCCACGTCGACACCGTGACCTGCTCCCAGCGGCGTGACACGCCGCTCCTGCAGAACGCGCAGCAAGCGGGTCTGCATGGTCGTGGGCATATCGCCAATTTCATCCAGGAACAGCGTTCCACCATGCGCTTCACGCAGTCTGCCCAGGCTGCCCTCGCGACGCGCACCGGTAAAGGCGCCAGGCGCGTAGCCAAACAGTTCGGCCTCAATCAGGTTCTCCGGCAAGGCAGCACAGTTGATCGCCACGAAGGGCGCGCCACGGCGCGCGCTGCTGTCGTGCACAGCGCGCGCAAAAAGTTCTTTGCCAACGCCGGACTCGCCCTGAATCAGCAAGGGAATCGGCTTGTCCAGAACGCGCCGTGCCTTCTCGGTGGCGCTGCGCCAGCGCAGGTCACCAGTATCGAGTTGGCTTAACGCATCCGACGCCACCACATGAGTGGCAGTAGCAGCGCAGACCTGGATCGGCGGAAACGCCAGCCTGTCGGTCTGTACCTGAACAAAGAGCACGGACCCGTCAAGCAGGTGCACCTGACTTGGCTGTCCCGGATGACGCCGGTGGCGCGACAGCAGTTCGTCAAGACGCACATCCATCACGCTGCTCAGTGGCGTCGCACCCAGGTCGAGCGATCGAATTCGCAATAGGGAAAGACCTGCGCGATTGGCGCCCACAATCCAACCATCATCAGACAAGGCAACAATACCTTCGGCGACGCTGCCGATCCCCTCCAGCTGGGCATGCAGGTGCAGACGGATTTGACGTCGACAGGTAGCCGAGAGAAGGCGATTTTCGATCATGCTGGCCGCCATGTTGACCAAGCCCAGAGTATGCGGATGGCTGCCGCGATGGTCACCCGAAATATCGATGACGCCCATCAAGTCACCCTTGCCCGACATGATGGGTGCCGCTGTGCAGGTGAGAAAGCCGTTGCGCTCCAGGAAATGTTCAGCACCATGAATCTCGACCGTGCTGCGCTCAACCAGTGCCGTCCCAATGGCATTGGTACCGCGATACTGTTCCTGCCAACTGGCCCCGCACGACAAGGCGACTCGCTCGGCCTTGCCCAGGAACTCCGGGTGACCCAGCGTGTGCATCAAGGTGCCACGCTGATCGGCCAGAATCACCATGCCCTGGCTGTGGCGCACCTGCTCGAACAGGAATTCCATCACGGGCCTCGAGTGCGAAAGGAGATCGACGTTAACAGCCAGTGTGTCACGCAGGCCGCGGGCACTGGCATGTTCGGTCTCCGCCAGTCGAGCGTTGGGCAACAGCCCGGCTGCCATGCTGCGCCGCCAGGAGCGAGCGACACGCTCGTCTATCCCGTCGAGCGGAAAGTCGCCGTGTTCCTGCAAATGCAGGCGCGCCTGGCGCAGGGCCAAGGCCGGTGAGGTGGTACGCAAGCTTGTCTCCTGAACGGATTTCCATGCGATCTTTGCCGCTGCGGGGAGCAGACATGGTAGCGATCGATTCAAGACCCAGCGATATGAAACAACTTGCATAGATCAAAGCGTCCGACAACTGTCTCATTCTGTGACAGTTGTCGCATACCGCACCAACACGAACGATACGGCGCGAATCGAGCCAGCTGAAAAGTTCTTTGCAATCAATGACTTCTGCTTTCAGCTGAAACTTGGCACGGGACTTGAAGGAG
>CAIYDK010000011.1 GCA_903924955.1 uncultured beta proteobacterium
AGTTGTGGCATGTGCAAGGTGCGCGTGATATCGGGTGAGGTGGCGCAGACCCAGCACTCGGACTATCAACTGTCGGAGACGGAAAAGGCGCAGGGCTATACGCTGATGTGCTGCAATACCGCTGCCAGCAGTGAACTGACACTGGAACTGCTGGAGGCCTCCGGCCCCCAAGACATCCCTGAGCAGCAAATCGTGACCCATGTGCGCGCAATTGCCGAGTTGGCGCCCAACACGCGCATGTTGCACCTGCAAACCCCCCGTACCCACCGCTTGCGCTTTCTGGCGGGGCAGTCGGTCCGGCTGGGCTGGACCATGCCGGGGCAGGGCGATGTGCACACGACCTACCCGGTGGCCAGCTGCCCCTGCGATGACCGCAATCTGCTCTTCTATATTGCCCGGGATCCGGCCGATGCGCTGGCCCGGCATCTGTTCTCAGGCGACATAAAGCCAGGCGAGGCCATCACGGTGTTGGGCCCCACGGGTGATTTCGTGCTGGCAGACGGACACCGTTCTCTGGTGTTTGCCGCCTGTGACGGTGGCTTTGCACCCATCAAGAGTTTGATAGAGCATGCCCTGTCGCTGGACGCGGCGCCTTCGCTGTCGCTTTTCTGGTTGGCAACCCAAAGCGACGGGCATTTCTCCAATAACCAATGTCGGGCCTGGTCCGAGGCCCTGGACCAGTTTGAATATGAGTTGGTAACCCATGACGATACGGTGATGGGTGCGCAGGAGATTGCGCAGGCCATGCGTGCCGACTTGTTTGATATCGACTGTGACTTTTACTTGGCGGGTCCCGCAGAATTTGTCAGAGCGTTGCGCGATGAATTGCGCGCCGCAGGGGTCGCACAGGCGCAAATATTTGCGGAGATCTTGTAAAACCATGCAGACCGAAGACTTGGCGGTACCCGACTGCGGGGGCGGGGAGTCCTTTGCGCTGATGGTGATGGGTCACAGCATGGCTCCGGAGTTCAATGAGGGCGAGATCATCATCATCGAACCCGAGGGCTTGGCCAAAGACGGTTCTTATGTGCTGGCCTGGCACAACGAAGAGTGGACGTTTCGACAACTTCTGCGGGTTGATGCGGGCTGGACTTTGCATCCGCTGAGCCCGGCATTTCCAGATGCGCCCCTGGCTGACCTGTCAGCCGTGCGCGGGGTGATCATCCAAAAAGCGCTCCCCGGTCGTCGGCGGGCTTCCAAGTTTTACGTCGGAATGTGATGAAATATAGGTAAATATTGTAAAATTCAACCCATGAAATACCGCTGCGCTCGCAAGTTTGACCCGGTCTTCGTCATGCTCGTTGTTGCCGCCTTGCTGCTAGCACAGCCCTCCCACGCCACTGTCGAGGAGCTTGCAGCACTCTCGCTCGAAGACTTGATGAACGTCGAGGTTACCAGCGCCTCGAAATACACCCAAACCGCCAGTGAGGCACCTTCAGCCGTGACCGTGGTGTCGCGAGATGACATTCGACGTTTCGGCTGGCGCAATCTCGCTGACGTTCTGGCCGCTCAGCGCGGTTTTCACACCTACTACGACCGCTCCTATCACTACCTTGGCGTACGCGGCTTTGCACCACCTGGCGACTACAACAACCGTATCCAATTTCTTGTCAATGGCATGCGTCTAAATGACAATATTTACGACAGCGTGATGGCAGGTGAGAGTTTTCCTCTCGACCTTGATTTAGTGGAACGCATCGAGATCATCCGCGGACCCGGTGCCTCGATGTATGGTGGTAACGCCTTGTTCGGCGTTATCAACCTCATAACGCGTTCCGGTGAAAGCATTGGCCGCGCAGAACTCGCTGCTGACGTTGGCAGTCAGAACGCAGTGCGCTTGCGTGCCAGTACGGGTGGGCAAAGCGGCGAACTGAACTGGCTGGTCTCGGCCAGCGGTTTTGCTGACCAAGGCGGGCGGTACGAATTTCCTGATGTAGCACCCGGCAGAATGTCGCCAGAGGGCGGTGATGCCGACCGCGCCGAGAGAGTGTTTGCACGAATGCAGTTCGGCGACTGGTATGGCCAATTGATTCATAGCGACCGTCGCAAGCACCGTCCGGGCGGCCAGTGGGGTTCTATTTTTGACGATCCCAGCCTTGTCGAGAGAGACGGATACACGGTAGGCGAACTGGGCGGGCGCAAAACAGTGGGTAGGCAGCAAGAACTTGACTTCAGGTTTTTTGCTGGGGAGTACCGTTACGACAGCGCTGCTCCGATGGACTACAGCGCCGGTGGTGGTGCCTACATGATCAACCGCGACCAACAGGGCGGTAATTGGTGGGGCAGTGAAGTCAAATGGACATCGGCAGCTTGGGCCGGTCAGAAGTGGGTCGCGGGGATGACGTATGTGAAGAACAACCGGCAGTTCATGCGCAACGTTGACGACGACGGTACGATTTATGACCCTGTGACTGATTTGTCGAGCGACAGGTACGGTCTGTTTGCCCAGGACGAGATTTCTCTGAGCGATGCCACTACGCTGATGCTTGGCTTGCGCCACGATGTGGTGGAAAACCGCGAGCGTTTCACCAGTCCGCGTTTGGCACTGGTACATCATCTCAACAACGACCATACGGTCAAGCTGCTTTACGGAAGTGCATTTCGTACCCCCAACGTATACGAACGCTTCTACCCCAATGTGGGGACGCCGTCGCTCAAACACGAAGCCATGAAGACGCTCGAAGTGGTGTGGGAAGGTCGGCTAGACAGCCAGACACGCGCCACCATCTCGCTGTATGGCTACACGATGGACGACACCGTAGCCTACGACTTGACCAGTCGAATGAACGTCAATAGCCCGGCAATGGCTGGTAACGGAGGGGAATTCGAGGTCGAACGGCGCTGGAGTAACGGCGCGCTATTGCGCGGCAGTTACAGCGCCCAGTTTCTTCGCCAAGATGGCCAGCGTCCCGACAATGCGCCAACCGGCATCTTTCAGATTCTCGGTGGCCTGCCGATGGGCCCCCGCGGTATGTTTGCCTCCTTGGAAACGCGCGGTATGACGATGCGCAAAACCGGTAGCGGAACGTCTGCGGTTGAAGGTTATGTTCTTACCAACGCCACCCTCACCTGGCACCCTCCCGGATCGCTCTGGGAATGGTCTGCTTCGCTCTACAACTTGTTTGACAAGCGATTTGACGATCCGGCGGCAGCCGACCCACAGCTCATTGACGCTGGCCTGAGCCGCGACCGTTTTTCACAAGATGGCCGCAGCTTTCGCTTGAAGGCCGTCGCCCGGTTCTGATTGATGCCGATCCTGGCGCATTTCCGTCTCCTGCTGATCGTGCTGATTATCTGCACTGTCCGGACTGCGCTGGCGCAGAATAATGAAGTCGAGCTCAAGGCCGCCTTCATCTTTACGCTTACGCGGTATGTTGAATGGTCGGTCGAGCGTTTGCCCGAGGGCGGACCTCTGCAAGTTTGCTTTTCTGGTAGCGCCAGTTCGCTGTCGAATGCGATTCTGCCGCTTGCCGGGCGTGCGGTGCGAGGGCACTCGCTGGAGATCAGCACCGGCGTCACAGGTGCGGCACAAAAAGCCTGCCATGTGCTGGTCAATCCACCGCTGCCAGTCAAACCGCCCGCTGTGCCAGGTCAGTTGACCCTGTCTGAGCACGCCGGTGCAGCAAACGATGGCTGCCATATCGAACTATTTTTTGACAAAAATCGGGTTAGTTTCGACGTCAACCTTACCGCAGCTCGCGATGCGGGCCTGCAGTTGTCTGCGCAACTGCTGAAGGTTGCACGCCAGGTACGCTGAACATCATGACGAATAGCGCTTCCCTTGAAACACGGCTGATACGTTTCGCGATGGCAGTCGTGTGTAGCGCTAGCGTGATCATTGTGATCTTTGTGCTGGTGAGCGAATTCATCCGTGTCCAGACATATCTGAAACACGACGTCGAAGTGGTGATGGATATTGCCACCGAGGCGTTGCAACCCTACTTGGCATTCCATGATGCCGATGGTGCGAAGACGCAAATCAAGGGTTTATTCAAACGCCCCGACGTCTTGCAGGCAAGGGTATACGACGCATCTGGAGTCGAGATAGCGAACCGATCCCGTACCGAGTTGGCAACATTTTGGCCCCCTGCCGTTGACGTTCGCTCTGGCAGCAATCTGTTGTTGGGGCGGTCGGTGAATTTCTCTCGTACCATTCAGATGGACCGAGAGGATATCGGGACACTGGAACTTCTCATTGACCTTGATCCACTTTGGCGAGACCTGGTCGGACGAACTCTTCTGGTGCTTACATCTATGCTGCTGGCCTTGGTGGTGGCTTACTTCATCGCGCGGCACCTCAAGCGACAGATCATTCAGCCAATTGACGACATCAAGTCGACGGCACGCAAAATCACATCCTCGCAGCAATACTATTTGCGCATCCCACGCAACTCGGACGATGAACTCGGACAACTCATCGAAACACTGAACGTGATGCTGACGACCATCGAATCGGACGATAGGAAGCTCAAGGCCTTCGCCGACCAGCTCGAGCAGCAAGTTACGGTGCGCACCTTCGATTTGAACCTTGCGTTGGAAAAAGCGGAGGCTGCTAATCGTGCCAAGAGCGATTTCCTGGCCAATATGAGCCATGAAATTCGCACGCCGATGAACGGCATCATGGGAATGACGGATCTGGTCCTTGATTCTGCGTTGACTGACGAGCAAAGAAGCCATCTGGAGGTTGTGAAGAGCTCGACGCGCTCGCTGCTTGGCATCATCAACGACATACTGGACTTCTCGAAAATCGAGGCTGGGAAGCTGGATCTTGATCGGATTGAGTTTGATCTGCAAAAAATGCTAGAACAGACCGTGAATCCCTTGGAGTTCCGGGCCAAAGACAAGGGCTTAGTGATCATCCGTGAGGGACAGGATCGCCTGACAAACCAAGTGATTGGCGACCCCAACCGGATCAGACAGGTGTTGACCAATCTGATTGGCAATGCTATCAAGTTCACCGATGCGGGGAGCGTGACCTTGGGCTGGGAAGCGCTGAAGGATGTCTTTGGAAAATTCCACTTTTGGGTTCGCGATACAGGCATCGGCATTGCCAAAGAGAAACAGGCTACTATTTTTGACGCATTTGTTCAGGCGGACAATTCGACGACACGCAATTACGGTGGTACCGGTCTTGGACTCACGATATCGGCGACGCTGGTTCACTTGATGGGAGGGCGTATTTGGGTTGAGTCCGATCTGGGGCGCGGCAGTACTTTTCACTTTACGGTTGATCTCGCTATGGGGCCGCCACTGATTGCATCAGCAGAAACTGAAATTGATCCATCAGCAAGACTTTCCCCAATAACTTTAGCTGGTTCGGAGCAAGGCTTGAGGATTTTGGTTGTGGAGGACCATCCCGTTAATCAGATGCTTGCAAAAAAGTTGATTGAGCGCGCCGGGCATCAGGTCACTATCGCAAACAACGGAGAGGAAGGCTTCAAGGCTGCCTCAAAGCAAGTCTTTGACATTGTCCTCATGGATATGCAAATGCCCGTCATGGATGGCCTTGAAGCCACACGAGCTATTCGATCCTTTGAAGCGGCAAGTAGTCGGTCGCCTGTGCATATAGTGGCCATGACGGCCAATGTGCTACCCGCGGACAGGCAGGCATGTGCCGATGCTGGTATGAATGACTTCATTGCCAAGCCTTTCAAAGCGGATGAATTGCGCGCCGTTCTTGACGCAAGGCGAAGCAGTGGTATCTGATTGGTTCCACCGCGTAGCAAGTGACATCTTGCATCAGGCAGCAGCTTTGGGAGGGATTGAACTGACGAAAGGCCGCTATGGAGCAGTGCCTCCCTGCGACTGCACTTGGCCAGTGGCGCTGCCCGGTCGCCGGTGGGCTTCCAAGTTTTACGTCTGAAAATGACCCTGTGCGCTCACTACGCTAGAGGCTGGTTTCGCCTTAATCCCGGTTCATACCCTAACCCTGCGGTTTCACCACCGGACCGACAACACCTTCCAGGTTCGAAGTGATCGCCTTGCGGTATTCCGACACATAAAAATCCACCGCCTTAACCTGATCTTGCGCGCCGTCACTATGCGACAGGAAATTGAAGGCGTTGTACCGGCCGGCCGCAAACAGGATTGCGGCGCTGACTTCGCCATCTTTGCCATCCTCAGCCAGTCGATTGGCTAGGTGG
>CAIYDK010000012.1 GCA_903924955.1 uncultured beta proteobacterium
CGTCGTTGGTTGACGAAAAGATATTGAAAAATTTGGAGACTGAGTTGCGCTATCGGCAGGTTCCGCGTGCGGTGTCACTGTTGGCGCAAGTTCAACGGGCGCTCTATTCCGGGCCAACTGCCGCACTGTCGGACGCGCCCCGGATTCCGAGGCATGGGCTCACCGTTCAGAAGGCGGCCACCTCCGACCTTGCCACCATTGGCTCTCCCTCGATGGTGCTGCCGTACACCTCCCCAGGAACGGTCGCACCGCTGAAGGTGGTTACGCAGCCGCGGGGAGTGACGGTCGATTTTTCACCACCCCGGTCTGCAAAATTGCTCGATGCCCAAGCGCCACCGTTATCCGTGGTTGCTGCCTATCAGGTGCTCAAGGCATCTCCCAGCTCGACCTGGGAGTCCATTGAACAGACGCGCCGACAACTTGTGCAATTGGCGCAACCCGACCGCGTCGCGGCCCTTAGCACTGAGGCGCGGGCCGAGGCCCAAGCAGTTGCGAAGAAGGCCAACGCGGCGTACGCCTTGCTGCGTCAGGCACGAGGCGCATAGCTTGCACGGCGGAGAACCCGCGTCTGCCGCCGAGCCGCGGCTTTACCTGGCTATTTGGGTCTCGCTGTGAACTTTACTGTCCGCAACCATTACGTGCCGCATTGGTATTAACTTCAATGCCAACATTGGGATAACACTAGTAGGTGGGACAACGCCCGTGGGGCAGTGGTGCCAGACCCAGGACAGGGTAGGTGCAATACCCTACATATAAAGAAAAGCTACAGAACTTTCGAAGACTGAAGAAGCACCCGGGGGGAAGGCACCCCGGGTGCTGGCGCTGCGCGCCAGTGCAAGGTATGAGTGCGGCGCTTGCCGATTTCACCATTACAGAGCCACGGTGGCCTCACGCAGCGCCACTTCGATTCCAACGGTACCCATCGATGCATCGCGCCGTGCTGCAGCAGCGGCTTGCACGGTCTTCAACCTCTCGACGGCATATGTAGGGACCGTCAAGTCGTATCGCGTGGTCTGGCCCGACGCATTGCGTTTCTTCAGCCACCCCAGGCGCTCAAGCGCGCTTGTGTGGCTACTAATATCGGAGACGTCGATGCCGGTCAAAGTGTGCAAAGTTTTTCGGCTTGGAAAGACCGTGTCTTTCGTAAAAACGTGGGAGCCCAGCGTCAGCATGATTGTCCGCTGGGTGTGCGTCAGTCGGTCGTCGTAGCACAGCGCCCGTGGTAACTGAAAATAGCCGCCGTCGGACGCGTACCAGCGTTTGGGATTGGGTTGGTTCGGTTGCATTACTGCTCCTTGATGATGAGGTGTTGGATGAAAGGCTCAGTACCCATCGGTGTCCGAGCAAGCAGTAATGCGAATTGAATTTAGCCTTTTCATGTTTGTGCTTGATGTTTAGGGTGAAGTGACGTTTAAACCGAGTGGCTACACGCCTTGGACGTGTTTAGAACAGGTTTAGACACGCCGAGACTCCCAAGGCAGAAAACATGCAACAGAATGGCAGCGGCGAAAGCCAAGCCCTCACCCAACCTGAGCGTGACTCGGTTGGTCTTCCGGACGGTCTTACAGACGAAGACCTCATAGCCGGTGGCTTCCTCAAAGTTCAAGCCTTTACGCGCTCAAAAACTTCAGCGACCGCCAACGCTGCTCGCTCGAAGCGGGCGCGTCAGAAAGCGAGCGACAAAGGGTTGAGTCAACTCAATGTGCTTGCACCCACAACTGCACACGCAGCGATGAAAGCCATCGCCAAAGAGCTGCAGGCCGGTCAGCCAATGACCGATGCACTCCAATCATGCCTGCTGGCTGCAGTGCAATTGAATGACCCAACCGCGACCATCCGCGTGATGACGGGACTGGAGGCCGCCGCGGTCGAGACCGTGGCCGCCAAGTTGTTGAAACTGAAGGGGTGGCGCTTATGGCTGGCCAGGCTTTTTGGCTTGCTCTGAAATTTCAGAGCTCAATCTGAATTCCATTGCATGAATTCCGGGCGGGACGACGGACGCTAAAGACGGTGAGTTGCTACACGGGGTTATTTACCTACCCCCAGGAGCGACGATGAAAATTGCAAGTGATGAAATGGCGGGCCTTCTTGCCAAGACGCCGACCACCAGAACTGCCAAACAACCGGAGCAGCCGCTAAAGGTTCGACAGGTACGCAGTGGCCGGGAGGTTGCGCGGGTCAATGAACTGAAGTGTGTCAAGGCGGTCGCCCAGTTCGGCCACTTGCGGATTGTCGAACTCGCTCGTTGTGTGTGGCCCTTGGCGCGTTATGCCGAGCAATTGGCAAGGCGCACCGTGGCACGCATGGTGGCGCAGGGGTTGTTGCTCGCGCGCCGCAACGCGCTGGGGTCGATGAGCCTATGCCTCACCCGTGGTGGTGCCGCGTGGCTTGATGCGCGCGGCATCCATGCGCAGCACACGTTGGACCTTTCAAGCGTTGCCGGTTCGACGTTCTTTCACCGGACGCTGGCCACGCGCTACCTGATAGAGCGCCAGGTGGCGGGGTATCAAGTGGC
>CAIYDK010000013.1 GCA_903924955.1 uncultured beta proteobacterium
CGCATGAAGGACATCACCTCGACCATTGATGCCATTGCATTTCAGACCAACTTGCTGGCACTGAACGCGGCGGTAGAGGCTGCGCGTGCCGGTGAACAGGGAAAGGGGTTTGCGGTGGTCGCCAGCGAGGTGCGTCAATTGGCCAAACGCAGCCAAATAGCTGCTGCCGAGATTCGGGTCTTGATTGCCGAGTCAGACGCCCGAGTCAATAAGGTCGTGTTGGACACCAGCGAAGTGGATCGGCTTATGACGAGCCTGGTGACTGGTATCCAGGAGGTATCAAGCAGTGTGGCCAGCATTGCAGAAGAGAGCGCCAACCAGAGCATTTCGCTGGAGTCCGTCGTCCAGTCAGTTGGAGACCTGGACCGCATGACGGTGGAGACATCTGCTCTGGTGGACAGTGCGGCGCACCGTGCGCAAAGACTGGCCCAGCGTTCGGAGCAACTTATAGCTGCTGTCTCCCACCTGCGTGTGGCCGAAGGCACCGCCGACGGGGTAGTGGCGCTTGCCACTCAGGCTGCCGCCCACGTTGACGCTGTCGGGCTTGATGCTGCAAAGCAAGACTTTCATGACCTTGGCGGGGACTTCATCGACCGCGATCTGTATATTTTCATCATCGACCATGCGGGGGTGTACCGCGCCATGGGCGCTGACCGTACCCGCGTGGGCACCCTCATGGGTGAAATGTCTGACTTTGATGGGCAACAAATGGTGGAAGACTGCTGGGCGAGGGCAGACAAAGGGGGCAGCGGCTGGGTGGAATACAACCTCTTTCACCCGGACACCGAGCAGCCAAGTCCCAAGGTCTGCTTCGTGGTTGCACTGCAAGCGGATTTGCTCCTGGGCTGTTGTTCCCATTGCCGCGCGATTACTGGGTGAGCTGAAGGGCCAATGGGGACGAGGCCCACGGGACATAAGAACAAAGCAGCCACATGAAAGTTAATGTGTCACACACGGGGGAACGCCATCTGCCGCCTGGCATGCTGCTACCCGTGCTGCTGTTTCTGGTCGGTTTGGTTCTGTCGGGTGCAGCGGCAATCTTTCAGCGCCAGGCTATTGACGCGGCGGCCAATGAGGCGTTTGCGCGCATGTCGGTTCGCACCGAGGCCGAAATCAATGGGCGGATGGAACACGTGCTGCACGCGTTGCATGGCGCTCGCGGGCTTTTTGCTGCCAACCAGCGGGTGGGCCGCAATGCGTTTCGCCGTTTCGTCCTGTCGCGTGACATGAACAAGGAGTTTCCCGGTGTGCGCGGCTTGGGCTTTATTCAGCGGGTGGAGCGCGTCGACCTGGATGCCTTTGTAGCTGCCGAGCGTGCCGATGATGCCCCCGATTTTGCCATCCACCAGTTGGCCGACAGGAGCTACTCAGAGCTGTTTGTTATCAAGTTTATTGAACCAGCCATCAATAACAAGGGGGCGCAGGGCTTGGATGTAGGCTCCGAGGCAATGAGACGATCCGGTTTACAGCAAGCCATCAATACCGGAGCGGCCACTGTCACCGGCGCCATAACGCTGGTGCAGGACCGCAAAAAGTTACCCGGGTTGCTGATGTACCAGCCGGTGTACCGCAATGACGCCCCCATCGACATCCCTTCAGAGCGCCGCGCGGCGCTGGTGGGCGTGCTCTACGCCCCGGTCGTGATGGCCGAAATTATGAAGGATATGCCCGACGTGGAGTCAGGCCTTCTCGATTTCGAAATAGTGGATGCCCCGATCAATGCCAGTGGTGGGGTGGTGATGTTTGATGCGGACACCAGCGTCAGGGACCTGCCACCCGGCGCGGACCCTGCTGCAGGTCACCGCTATGTTTTGCGAAGGCCTCTGCAACTGCCGGGGCGCAGTGTGACGCTCATCATGAACAGCACTGCGGCGTTTGATGCTTCGATCAACGTAGCCTTCCCCGGGTTGCTGTTTGGCGGTGGTGCTCTGATTAGCGCCCTGCTGGCAGTTCTGTTGCACCAACAGAGCAGCGGGCGCCGCCGTGCAGAAAATCTGGCGCAGGGCATGACCCGGGAATTGCAAGCTGCCCTGCGTGACAGTGAAGCCCTGTTGAATACGCTCAATCTGCACGCCATC
>CAIYDK010000014.1 GCA_903924955.1 uncultured beta proteobacterium
AGCCGCTCGCCGATTCACGCGTCAAGCGCCAGAAGAACAGGTGAAAAATCAGAATCGTGAGGTAAACGCCAAAGAACAATCCGTAGAGCAGGCTCTCTGTGCGCACCGCTTGATGAAACGCCTCCGCTTGCCACAGCAGCACCTGGGCCGACATGAAGTTGCGCGACTGCAGGCGCAGCCACAGGGTTTGTGGCGCTTCGGTATCGAGGTCCAGGTGAAACACGGCTTGGCGGTAATTTATCTCCCACTGTTCGCGCGGCAGTTGGTCGCCAGCGCGGCGCTCGGTGAAACTGCCGTTAGCAGCTTGCGTATACAGGCGCAGGTCGTCATGCAGCGGGTTGGTGACCTCCAGCAACCAGTGATTGGGCGCGGAATGGGTGCGCGCTACCTCCACACGCAACCAGATCGCCGCCGGGGTGAAACCCAGGTTGAGTTCGCCCGCCATCGGCTTGAAGGCGCTGGACACGGTGACATCTGAAATGCTGAGCTGGCCCCCCTCGTCCTTGAGCCACTCCAACTTGGTGCCCATCTCGACGCGGGTGGTCGTGGCGCTCAAGGGCACCGTTTGCGCCTGCGCCATCGGCGTCAGCAGCAAAAACGAAAGAAACATCGAAAGGACAAAAGCCAGACTGCGCCACATAGAGGTGCACCATAGCACGCAACAAATGACTTGCCGCTTAGATTCGCTTAGATTCGCCAGCACCCCAGGGGCTAGACTTGCAAGCTTGGCACACATCCTATTGCTTGAAGACGAACGCATTCTGCGCGAAGACCTGACCGAGTTTCTCGCCAGCCTGGGGCACAGCGTGCAGGCGGTGGGCAGCATTGCCGAGTTCGAGCGTGACTTTGTCCCCGGTCGCCACCTCATCGCCATCCTTGATCTGGGTCTGCCCGACGGTGATGGCATGGACGTTATTGCCCGCTTGCGCCGCGACAACCTGCGCCTGGGCATCATCGTGCTGACCGCACGCATCAGCACCCAAGACAAAGTTGCAGGGCTGCAAAGCGGTGCCGACCACTACCTGACCAAAACGACCGACATGGACATCCTCGCCGCCACGGTTGATTCACTGGCGCGCAGGCTCGACCTGGGTGGTGTCAGTGGCGACTGGACGCTCGATGGCGACAAGAAGCAACTAATTGCGCCGGGCCTGCCGCCGATTGAACTCAGCGCCCAGGACTACACCGTGCTCAAGGCCATCTTTGACGGCCAGGGCCATTGCGTCAGCAAGAAAACGATTGTGGCGGCGCTAGGAGAAGACTACTTGTCCTACGACCTGCGCCGCCTGGACACCCAGATCAACCGGCTGCGGCGCAAGGTGCTCGACGCCACCGGCGCCGACCTGCCGCTCAAGACCCTGCGTAATGAGGGTTACCAGTTCTGCGGAGCGGTGGCGCCGCGCTAAGCCCGTCAGGTCCGTTTAGGTTTGTTGGCAAGAGTCGTTACCGCTGTATAGTGTGCATATTTAAATCATAACTTTAAATATACCCAGTATGTACCGCCGTTTAACGACTGATCGTCTCCAGCATTTGGCCCAGCAGTTTCCTGCGGTGTTGATACTTGGGCCGCGTCAGGTCGGCAAGACAACGCTGGCGCGGCAAAGTTTTGCGAAGCTGCCCTACCTCGATCTGGAAGACCCGGCCACCCGGATGCTGTTCGACCAGAACCCCCGCTTTCAACTCGATGCGCGCGCTCAAGACGG
The DNA here is from genome assembly GCA_903924955.1 of uncultured beta proteobacterium. Lineage (GTDB taxonomy): Bacteria > Pseudomonadota > Gammaproteobacteria > Burkholderiales > Burkholderiaceae_C > Allorhodoferax. The sequence continues at coordinate 1,704 of CAIYDK010000014.1, forward strand.
TTTGATACTGGACGAAGCGCAGCGCGTGCCGGCCTTATTTGAGGCGCTTCGCGGGGTCATTGACGCCGATCGCTCGCGCATGGGGCGCTACATCATTCTGGGTTCGGCGCAGCCCACGCTGGTGCGCCAGGTGGCCGAGAGCCTGGCCGGGCGCATCGGCATTCTGGAACTCGATCCCCTGACCGTGACCGAGACACACCCTGATGCCACCCAACCGGTGGACTGGCAGCCGCTTTGGCTCAGCGGCGGCTTTCCTGATGCCCTGGGAGCCAGCGCGCGCGGCGGCGATTTTCGTGACTGGTGGGAGGCCTATCTGCGCACCTATGTCGAACGCGATCTGCCGGCTCTGGGCGTCAGCGTCGACCCCCTGCTGATGCGCCGCCTGCTGAGCATGCTGGCGCACGCACAAGGCGGCATCGCCAACCTCAGCCAGTTCGCCGGTTCGCTCGGGGTATCGCAGCCCACTGTGCAACGCTATACCGACATCCTCGAGCAAAGCTTTTTGCTGCGGCGCCTGCCGCCCTATTACCGCAACATGGGCAAGCGACTGGTCAAGGCACCCAAGTTGTACTTGCGTGACACCGGCCTGCTGCACCATCTGCTTAACATCAGCACGCATGCCGTGCTCGATAGCCACCCGATACGCGGTGCCAGTTGGGAGACCTTTGTGCTCGAAGACGTGTTGCGCCGCGAAAGCGTGAGCCACCCGCACAGCCGGGCCCATTTCTGGCGCACGGCCGGGGGCGCCGAAGTCGATCTGTTGCTGGAGCGCGCCGAGGGCCTGCACGCGCTGGAGATCAAGACCGCACGCGCCACATCGCCGCATCTGGCGCGCAGTTTGCGGGCCATTCTGGACGATACCGGAGCCCTCAGCGCCACCGTCATTGACCAGGGGCCAGGGTTCGACCCACTGGCACCCGGCATCAACCGGCGCGGGTTTGCCCAGAGTGTTGATTGGTTGCCCTGATGGTGGTCTGGCCAAGATCGGGACCGGGCATGCCGTCAGCGCTAATACCTGCTTAGTATCGCTACACTTTTCATAGCTGCCTGCGCATATAGATAGGGGGCTACAGCCCGCTTTTTGCTGCTGCGCTGCGCACGATCCTGAAAAAGCGCCTCGGTGTTGAGCACAGAAATCTTCTCAGCCACGGCCGTCACGATGAACTGGTTGAGCGAGGCATCGTCGCGCGCCGCCAGTTGCTTGGCATATTGGTGCAGCGAATCGGGCAAGCGCAGGGCAATTTGGCTCATGATGATTTCTCCAGAAGGTGTAAAAAAGCGCCGGGGGCCATCAGTTTGAGATGCCACTGGCTGGCGGCGCGTTTGAAATCGCGAACGTTGAGCGTCACCAAATAAGACGCCTGCCCGTTGACCGCTGCCTCCAGCACCGCACCTGCCCCTTCAACCGGAAAAATGCGCGTCTAATTTGTCAAGCAAGGCCACGCCGCGTGCCGGATCACCAGCCTGCGCGGCCGCTCGGAATTGCACACTCAGATCGTGTTGCACCAGCACCGTGGTGGCGAGTTCGTCAAACAGCCGGTTGACGCTGGTGTTTCGGCTGGCTGCCAACTGCTTGAGCCGCAAGTGTTTCTCATCCGGAATGCGCAAAGTTACGACAGACATATCAACCCTCCTTCAACAAATCGGCCGGCATGACGATGCGCAGCTCGGGAAAATGCAATTCGGCACCGAAAAAATCAGCGCGGTTGTAGGTAACGATGGTCTGGGCACCGGCGGCAACTGCGAGTTCAAGTACATGGTTGTCAGCTTCGTCTCGCAGGTTGGGGCGCCACAGGTAATAAATCTCGGTGAGACGGCACACGGCAATGAAGGCGTAAAACAGCGCCAGCCGTTCCTCGCTGGTCAGCGGCGAAGCCACGAACAGTGGTTCACGTCCCATGACATCGCGGTACTCGGCAAACAATGCCAACGACATGCAAGGCGTGTACTGCCCTTGCAGGCAGCGCCGGATCACGGCACGCGACGCGCCATCGGCGCTGCGCAACGCAGCGACAAACACATTGGTATCGAGGACAAGCGCTTTCATGCCAACAATGCTATCACTGGTGACAGCATTTTGTCAAAGCACCCAAACCAGCAGGTGATACTGCTTGCAGCGCAGCAAGCAGTGCAAACGAACCCCATTGCGCCTGCGCGCCCAACACTGCTCCTGATTTAATAGCATTTAACGCAATCTGCACGAGGGCTGCAGCCTGTTTTGCTGAAAACCAGTCGGCCTGAACCGGGCATCACACGGCCCCGGTCCAGAGCTAACCCCCTTGATTCAGATCAGCCCGCAACCGGCGCGCGCTTAGATTTGCTTAGATTCATTCGGGAAAAGCTACCTAGCATGGGATTGCTGCAAACGCATTGCGTTGCGCAAATTCTGTACTGGTACCTTTTATGAACTCAAGCGTGAAACCATTCCTTTCACATTCCATCGGTGCGAAGGCATGGTTTGCCGCGCTGACCAAGGCCACGCGCCTTGCCGGCATCGCCCTGTTGATGCTGGTTGGGACACTGTGGGTGCCAAACACCGCTATGGCCCAGTTCCCCGGCATGGGCACCATGACGCCACGTAATCTCGTGGCAGCTCCGGGTAATGGCTCGGTGGCGCTGTCGTGGGACTACAACTCGATGGACAGTTACGTCCTCACCGCAACTGCTTCCGGGCAAACCACCCGCACATGCTCCGTGGCAAGTATGGGACCCGGTCGAACCGCAACTTGCACGGTTACTCCGCTTACCAACGGGGTCACCTACACGCTTTCTTTGGTCGCCAC
>CAIYDK010000015.1 GCA_903924955.1 uncultured beta proteobacterium
ACAGGAGCTGTCTACTTCCATTGTGGAAGGCCCCCAAGAGCGGTACCAGCTTAATTGGCCTGGCAAACGGGAGGCATTGCTGACAGCCAACGCACCGATTGCAAAGACATTGCGTCCCTGCCGGGAACAAAGTGTGAACTTTGAGGCCACGCAGAACCTGTTCATTGAAGGGGACAATCTTGATGCATTAAAACTGCTGCAAGAGACTTACCTGAACAAGGTCAAGGTAATCTACATCGATCCGCCGTACAACACAGGCAATGACTTTATCTACGATGATGACTTCGCCGAAGAAACGGATACCTACTTTCAGCGGTCGAACCAAAAAGATGTCAACGGTCAGCAGCTTATAGCCAACGTTGAATCTAACGGCCGATTCCATTCGGATTGGCTAAACATGATCTATTCACGAGTGAAATTGGGCCGCAATCTACTTCGAGACGATGGCGTAATGTTCATCTCAATTGGAGATGACGAGCAAGCAAGCCTCAAAAGACTTTGCGACGAGGTCTTTGGCAGCCAGAATTTTCTAGGCTGTGCCTGTCGAGTCTCAAAAAAAGCAAACAATCAGGGCGAGTTTTGGGCGCCAAACTTTGATTACGTGCTTACGTATGCCAAAAACAAGGAAGCCTGTCCTGGCTTTTTTGGCGGCGTGAATTACGATGCTTATGATCAGGTGGACACTGACGGCCCCCGCGCTGGTGAGAAGTACCAGTTGGTTCGTCTTTACATGACGAGTTTGGACCCAATGCGTGGGTGTACAAATCAACGCTATTACATTGAAGCGCCAGACGGAACCTTGCTGATTCCGCCTGGGAATATATTCCCTGAGGCGAAAGTAGAAGGTGCATCTATTCCTCCCGAAACAGGTGAGGATAAAGTCTGGCGGTGGGGGAAAGACACGTTTCTCGCCGAAAAGGAACGCATCGTGGTGAAAAAAGTGCGTTCGTCTAATCTAGTGGATTCAAACGGTGGCGAGGTCAAGTGGAACGTCTTTACTAAGACGTACCTCAATGACGTAATCAACAATTCCACGGCCAAGCCCAATAGCCTGATAGAAGACCACATCAATCAGAATAGTTCACACGAATTGGGTGTGCTGGGAATCCCTTTCAGCTTTGCGAAACCTTCATCACTAATTAGATTTCTTTGCGAAATATCGAAGGTTCGCTCGGGAGACGTTGTAATGGACTTTTTTGCTGGGTCTGGCTCAACTGCTCACGCAGTGTTAGACCTGAATGCAACCACCAACTCCAAAATCAAATTTGTACTGGTGCAATTGCCAGAAGCCCTAGATTTTGAAGACAAAAATCACAAATCGGGCTACCTATTTTGCAAGAAGCACGGACTACCGACAACAATTGCGGAACTGTCAAAGGAGCGCATTCGTAGGGCAGGAAAAAAAGTAAAACAGGATAACGCGGGCAAGCCTGGTGTTGATGATCTGGATATAGGATTCCGTGTCCTCAAAGTTGACAGCTCAAATATGAAAGAGGTGTTTTACAGCCCGGATGCTGTATCTCAGGACCAGCTGTTTGATCAGGTCAGTAACATCCGCGACGACCGCACAGCCGAAGACCTACTGTTTCAGGTGCTGCTGGACTGGGGTGTAGATTTGGCACTGCCCATAGCCCAGGAGGCTATCGCGGGCAAAACGGTGTACTTTGTTGATGGCAACGCCCTGGCCGCATGCTTTGAAGAGGGTATCAACGAAGACTTCGTGAAGCTGCTTGCCAAACGCGAGCCCCTGCGCGTGGTGTTCCGCGATGCCGGTTTCGCCAACGACAGCGTGAAGATCAATGTGGAGCAAATCTTCAAGCTTATGAGCCCCAGCACCGAAGTCAAAGCCATTTGAGCGGCATCACCATGAAGCTCAAATTCAAAAAGCAGGCGTACCAGACCAATGCGGTGGAAGCTGTGGCAGATTGCTTTGCCGGGCAACCCAAGCGCGAAGGGCTCAATTACCGGGTGGACCCTGGCCGT
>CAIYDK010000016.1 GCA_903924955.1 uncultured beta proteobacterium
GAAGCGGATGTAGTGGAAGAAGCAGCGGCGCAAAAAGGCGTCCGGCAGCTCCTTCTCATTGTTCGAGGTGATGATCACCAGCGGTCGCCGCTCGGCCTTGATCACCTGCTTGGTCTCGTAGACGTGGAACTCCATGCGGTCGAGTTCCAGCAGCAGATCGTTGGGGAATTCGATATCCGCCTTGTCCACCTCGTCGATCAGCAGGACCGGCGGGGCGGGGGCTTCGAACGCCTCCCACAGCTTGCCCTTGACGATGTAGTTGGAAATATCGTGAACCCGCTGGTCGCCCAACTGGGAGTCCCGCAGGCGCGCCACGGCGTCATATTCATAAAGGCCTTGTTGGGCCTTGGTGGTGGATTTGATATGCCACTGCAGGAGCGGCATGTCCAGCGCCTGGGCCACTTCTTCAGCCAGCATGGTTTTGCCAGTGCCGGGCTCACCTTTGACCAGCAGGGGGCGTTGCAGAGTGATGGCCGCATTCACTGACAGCATCAGATCCTGGGTGGCAACGTAGTTCTTGGTTCCGTGGAATTTCATGGTGTGGATTGTCTAGGCAAAAAGTTGAGGCCAAAGGGGCAGCTTAGTGGCTGCGTGGTGTGCAAAGCGCCGATCTATATAATAAAAATTAGATCTACATCAAACATTGTCTAATTGTCCTTGCAAAATGAACAAACTGTTGCTACCCGTTTTCATCGCTCTTGTCACTCAAGTGACCTCCATCTCGGCGTTTGCCCAGGAACTCAAGGGGGACGCGCAGGCGGGCGAGAAGAAAATTGCACTCTGTATTGGCTGCCACGGCATTATTGGCTATCAGGCGAGCTTCCCCGAGGTTCACAAGGTTCCCAAGATCTCCGGGCAGGGTGCAAAGTACATTGCGTCGGCACTCAATGCCTATAAAAAGGGTGACCGCAAGCACCCCACCATGCGTGGCATCGCCGATGCACTCAGTGATCAGGATATTGCCGACATTGCAGCCCATTACGAGAGCAGTGGTGTTGCTGCAGGCGCATCCGCACTCGGCAAGGCTGCGGACGGATCCAGCAAGGCCATGGAGTTGGTTGCCAAAGGTGCCTGTGGGTCATGCCATGGTGAGAGTTTTAGCAAGCCAATTGATCCGACCTACCCCAAGATTGCGGGTCAGCACAGCGATTACCTGTTCGTGGCCCTGAAGGCGTACAAGACTGAAAGCAATCCCATGATTGGTCGTGGTAACCCCATCATGGGCGGCATTGCCAAACAGTTTACGAATGCCGAACTGAGTGAACTGGCCAACTACATTGGCAGTTTGCCGGGCGAGCTCAAGACCGTGCCACAAGCCAAATTCAAGTAAACCGACTTACCAAGTTTAAAAGGCCGCTCAATCAGCGGCCTTTTTTGCGGGGTTGATTCAATCCCGTGTTGCGTGGCGCTGCACGCAGGCAACGTAGGCCTCGCCATCGGGCGGACGCCCGGCCTGCTGACTTACCCACAACATTTTTCCCAGACAGTCCATGGCTTCGTGGTGCGCCTGGTGCAGGGAGTCGCGTCGGTGGGTCAGTAATTCAATGGCTTGTCGGATGCCGCGGGGCTGGTCGATACTGCATTGCTCGGTGATCGACAGGTGCATGGACAGGTGTAAAAACGGGTTCGTGTGCCCCTCCTTCTCGTTGCCCATGCTGGCCAGGGCGGCGTCAACATCAGCAAAGTCTGCGGCGTATTCCGGGTGCTCGTCCATCCAGTGACTTGCTATGGTTTCAATAGCTTCCAATGGCTGTCTGGCAAGGGCCTTGGCATAGACGGAGCAAAAGAAGCGGCGGACATCGGCTTGCGAGGGGCTGAACATGACCCAAGGTTAACATGGCGTTCTGTCCAGTGTGGATGGCCCGAAAGGGCAAAGGGTTTCTGGTCTGTGAAGTGACGGTAAAGTTTGTCGTTTAGGTAGGCGAAAGGAGGGGGAGGGCCGTTGACAGGTTGAGGGGAACTTGTGCACAGTTCATCCTGATTAATTCAAAGAGGTGATTTCATGAAAACCATGGTTGGCTGGTCACTGGCCGCAGTCGCGTTGCTGGGTGCAGCACCGCTCACTGCTTTGGCGCAACACCCCGACCGGGGTTGGCGTGGTGATATCCGTTATTTTGAGAGTCATGACGCACACCAGTGGCGCTCCGGGGCGTGGCGCCACGGCTCGCACGCCGGGCGCATCGGGTGGTGGTGGGTGGCTGGGGGTATGTGGTACTTTTATCCCCAACCGGTCTATCCTTACCCTGACCCGTATCGTCCGCCGCTGGTGGTGGTCGAGACCGTACCGGCGCCGCCAGTAGTGGTGCAGGTACCGGCTCCAGTACAGGCTGCACCCCAGATGCCACCGGTTCAGGCACAACCTGCAGCGCAATTCTGGTATTACTGCGAAGCCGAGCGGGGTTATTACCCCTATGTGGCATCGTGTCCTAACGGTTGGAAGACCGTTCCAGCCACACCACCAGGAGCTTCACAATGACAACTACAGGCATGGGTTTGAACCGTATTTTTGGTCTGGTTTGTCTGGTTGGCTTGACCGCCTGCGTTTCAGCACCACAGGGACCGCGCGTAGCGGTGATGCCAACACCAGGAAAGCCGCTGGAGCTGTTTGCGTCCGAAGACCAGTATTGCAGGGGCTATGCGCAGCAGTCGCTGGGCCCGGATACCCGAGGCGAGACCGTAGTGGGCTCTGCCGTGGTCGGTACACTTTTGGGGGCGGCTGTTGGCTCTGCAATGAGCGGGCGTCGCTATAACAATACGGGTGCCGGTGCTGCCACGGGGTTGATGATGGGCACCATGATCGGAGCAAGTGGCAGTGCCGAAGAGGGACGAAGCGCACAGCAACGCTATGACATTGCCTACGAGCAATGCATGGTCTCCAAGAACAATCAGCCGTCGCAGCGTAATTCCCGACGGGTATCTCCTGCTGTGGTGGTTGTGCCGCAGGCTCAGCCCGCCCCGTATTACCCTCCACCCCCTCCGGCGGGTCAGGTGCCACCCCCTGCGCCGCCGCAATAACGACTTTCAGGCTCGCCCGGCCTGTTCCTCCCGTTCGCGTGCGATTTGCTCCTCGAGTTGTTGGCGCCCCTGCCTGACGACCGAGATCAATTTGACGCTGTCTTTATAGTGGGGGTGCAGTTTTTCAAACAATTCCAGATTGTGCTGGCGAAAACGCTGGGTGATTAGCTCGGCACTGCTGGCGCTCTGACCCATCAGTTCGAGCACGTTGCGTGCGCTAAGCAGGCTGGACTCAAACAGCTCGCGTTGGACCAGCATCACGCCCCGGTCACGCAGCTGATTCCAGTGCGTGACATCGCGGGCGCGGGCGACAACGGTCAGATTGGGAAAGTGCGCGCGTGCCAAGTCGACAATGTTCAGTGACTGCGTGACATCGTCCACGGCAACCACCAGCACTTTGGCCTGCGCCGCACCGGCAGTGCGCAGCAAGTCCAGGCGGGTGGCATCGCCATAAAAAACGCGGTATCCAAACTTGCGGGCCGCTTCAATCATCTCCGCGTCATGGTCCAGAACGGTGCAGGGTTGTCCCTGAGCGAGCAGTACGCGCGCAACAATTTGTCCATAGCGCCCGAAACCGGCGATCAGAATGGGTGCGTCTTGTTGTTCAGAAATTTCGTCCGGCGGTATCACTGCGCAATTGGCATAGCGCGGGAGCAGCAGCTTGTCGATGGCCACCAGGATCAGTGGGCTGACCAGCATGGACACCGCGACTGCGCCAATGAGCAGGGACGCCGTCTGGGCAGGTAATACATGGGCGCCAGCGGCTGCCTGAAATACGACGAAGGCAAACTCCCCACCCTGCGTCAACAGCAATGTCAAGACAGGGCGCTCCTGAAACGGCAAATTCAGATAACGGGCCAAGCTGTAAATCACCAGCGCCTTGGCCGCCATGAAGCCCAGTACGATGCCGGCCATTTGCAGTGGCGCGCCACGCAGTACGTCAAGGTCCACCCCCATGCCCACAGCAATGAAGAACAAGCCCAACAGCAGGCCTTTGAAGGGCTCAATATTGGTCTCCAGCTCGCGCCGGAATTCGCTTTCGGCGAGCAATACGCCGGCTAAAAAGGCGCCCAGAGCCATGGACAAGCCCACCAGTTGCATCAGTGCAGAAATGCCGACCACCAGTAACAAGGATGCGGCGGTGAATATTTCAGGCGTCTTGCTGTTCGCAATCCAGCGCAGCAGCGGGCGCAAAGCCAGTCGGCCTCCGACGATGATGGTAGTAATGACTGCTATTATTTTAATAGCTTCATACGCCCTTTCTACGGGGGCTATGGCCTGATTTGACTCTAAAGAATTGCCCAGAAGCGGTAGCAGGGCGAGAATGGGAATGGCGGCTACATCCTGGAACAGGAGGATGGAGAAGCCGGCCTGGCCGCTGCCGGTGGGAAGCAGATTGCGCTCTCCCATGACCTGCAAGGCAATGGCGGTGCTGGAGAGCGCCAGCCCCATTGCGGCCACCAGGGCCATGGACCACGGAATGCCAAACACCAGCGCCACGCCGAAGATGGCTGCCACGCAACCCAGCACTTGTGCGCTGCCCCAGCCAAAAATGGGGCGGCGCAGGCTCCAAAGGCGTTTGGGTTCAAGTTCCAGGCCCACCAAGAACAGCATGAGTACCACGCCAAACTCGGCAAAATGCAGAATATCCTGCACGTTGGTCACAAACCCCAGGCCCCAGGGTCCGATGGCAATGCCCGCCGCCAGGTAGCCGATGATGGAGCCCAGGCCCAGCGCCCGGCTCAAGGGCACGGCGATGACGGCCGCGCTCAGGTAGATGAAGCTGTTAATCAACCACGCAGGTGTATGTTCCATGGCGCTAACATAGCATTTCTGAATCAGAGTTGAGGACTCCCCATGCCAATCGTTGTTGTCGCCAACCCCAAAGGCGGTGTCGGCAAGTCCACCTTGTCGACCAACATCGCCGGTTATTTTGCCTCGTGCGGGCATGCGGTGATGCTGGGCGATGTGGATCGACAGCAGTCGTCCAGGCTGTGGCTGGGCCTGCGCCCGCCAGCGGCCCGCCCGATTGCCACCTGGGAGACCGATGCCGCCAACATTGCCAAACCCCCCAAGGGCACGACCCATGTGGTGTTGGATACCCCGGCCGGGTTGCATGGCAAGCGACTCAACGAAGTGATGAAAATGGCCGACCATATCGTCGTGCCGCTGCAGCCCAGCGTGTTTGATATTTTTGCCACCCGTGCCTTTCTGGATGATCTGGTGCAGAACAAGCACGCGGGCAAGGCCCGAATAGGTCTGATCGGTATGCGGGTTGACGCACGCACGATTGCGTCCGGCCATTTGCATGAGTTCGTCGATATGTTGGGTGTGCCGGTGCTTGGCTACCTGCGCGACACGCAAAACTACATTCACCTGACGGCGCGTGGCCTTACGCTCTTTGATGTGGCGCCGAGCCGTGTGGAAAAAGACCTCGCGCAGTGGCAAGGGCTGTGTCACTGGCTTGACACCTGAACGTGCTGTGGTCGTCTAACCTGTGCCGCAAACTCATACATCAGGCCCATGAAAATATTCCAAACCCTTGCAGAATTCGTACCCTTGGTCGGGCAGGAACTGGTGGTCAGTGATTGGATCACGATCACCCAGGAGCAGATTAACCTGTTTGCGCAGGCCACTGGTGACCACCAGTGGATTCACGTGGATGTGGAGCGGGCCAAGGGCGGGCCCTTTGGTGCTCCGATTGCACATGGGTTTTTGACGCTTGCGTTGCTTCCCCGTTTTTTTGAATCGTCACTGCGGGTTGAACAAACCCGCATGGGGGTGAACTATGGCCTCAATAAAGTGCGCTTCATCGCTCCGGTACCGGTGGGCAGTCGCCTGCGCGCCCGCATGAAGCTGACAGCCTGCGACTCGATTGACAACCACGGCATGCAGATGACGTGGGAGGTGACAATCGAGCGGGAGGGCGTGGTCAAGCCGGTGTGCATTGCCGAATCAATTGCGCGTCACTATCCCTGAAATCCGGTTTGGCGCCAGGCCTCAAACACGGTGACTGCTACGGCGTTTGACAAGTTGAGGCTGCGTTGGCCGTCGATCATGGGCAGTTTCAGGCATTGCGGGGGCGCGAAGTAGCCTCGCACAGCATCGGATAGACCCCGAGTTTCTGCGCCAAAGACCAGCCAGTCCCCGCGTTCGAAGGCGGTTTTGAACACGTGACCCGACCCTTTGGTGGTCAGTGCAAACATGCGCTCAGGCAGGGGCTTTTGTGATTCCAGAAATACCTCCCAACTGGCGTGCCGGTGTAGCGTGGCGTACTCGTGGTAGTCGAGCCCCGCGCGCCGCATGTGCTTGTCGTCCATGGAAAAGCCCAGCGGTTCGATCAAATGCAACTGACAACCCGTGTTGGCCGCCAGGCGGATGATGTTGCCGGTATTGGGTGGAATTTCGGGTTCGACCAGGACGATGTGAAGCATGGACGCTATTGTCGCGGCTTACTCCGTGCGCGCGAGTACCAGGGCTGTAATGTGTGCCGCCCCTGCTTGTCGCAGCGCCCGCGCCGCTGCGTGCAGGGACGCGCCACTGGTCATAACGTCATCCAGAAGCACGATGCGGCGCTGGGCTAACTGGTGGGTTCGCAGTGGATCGACTGCATAGGCTTGTCGCACAGCGTGCAGCCGTTCGTTTCGGGAGAGGGTTCTTTGCGGTGGCGTGTCGACCATGCGCAGCAATACTCCGTGGGCTACTTTGGACGCGTCCAGAGCGCAGGCTAATACATGGGCTTGGTTGTAGCCTCGATCCTGCAAGCGCTGGCGCGAAAGCGGCATGGGAATGACGAGGTCTGCCGCCTCCAATGCTGGCTCTACCCACGGTGCTGCGCGCAGCAGTTGGGCAAAGGTCTGTGCCCAGCCAGGATGCTGTTGAAATTTGAAATCTGCGATTAGTCGGGACCATGGGTAGGCATAGGCCACGGCAGCCAGGCACGTGTCCAGTGGTGGGGGCGTCACGATGCAGGTGCCACATTGGCGCACATCGGCGGGGACAATCAATGCGCAGGTCAGGCACCGATGGCGCGGTTGCGCAAACGCGCTGACGCAGGCTTCGCAGACCGGCTGTGAGGGCCACGCATGGCAGACCGCGCACTGGCTGGGAATGCGTTGGGATATCCCTTGAATGAGTTGACGAAACACCCTGCCAATATACTCGTGGCGCTCCACCTTCTACCCCTCTTCCGCCATGTCGTCCCCCTTGCCTCCCACCATTTCACCCCGTGCTGCCGAACGTTGGGCCCACGTGCTGCCCGAGGCGTCGCCCTGGTTGCATGAGGAGGTGGCTCGCCGCATGGAAGGGCGTTTGCAGTGGATGAAACTAAAGCCCGACAGGTGGGTGCACTGGGAGCCCCTGCGCGGGGGGGTGCAGGGGCATGAGTTGTTGGCCAAGCGCTATCCCAAGTCAGCGTGTTACGTGGTGCAGGACGTCGATGGTCAAGACCAGGCAGCCCGGCGGCGAATGGCATCGGCGTGGTTTAGCCCCGCACGCTGGTTGGGGCCATCGTTGCATTTTGGCGAACCAGTGCAGCCAGCGGAGATGTTGTGGGCCAACATGGCGCTGCACATGGTGGCGGACCCGCAGGGCTTGATCGCTCGGTGGCATCAGATGCTGGAGTCCAACGGCTTTTTGATGTTCTCCTGCTTGGGGCCTGACACCTTGCGGGAATTGCGCGCGGTCTATGCGGCCAATGACTGGCCGCCGGCGTCGCACGTATTTACTGACATGCACGATTGGGGCGACATGCTGGTGAATGCCGGGTTTGCCGAGCCCGTAATGGATATGGAACGCATTACTTTGACATTCGCCACCCCTGAGCGGCTGCTGGTTGAGTTACGCGAATTGGGGCGCAACTTGCATCCTCACCGATTTGGTGCTTTGCGTGGACGAGCTTGGTATGCGCAAATGCGGGCGGCACTGTCGAAATTGGCTCAGCCGGGGGGTGATGGGCAGTTGCGCCTTACTTTTGAGGTGGTCTACGGGCACGCCTTCAAAGCCCCGCCGAAATTGACTGTGGGCCCAGAGATTAGGGTTTCTCTGGATGAAATGCGTGCAACTTTGCGTAAGGTCAAGAAAAATGATGCTTCAAGTTGATATTGGGGCTTGACACGACTTTTGAAGTCTGATTTTCGCCGGGGTGCGTGGGCTACAATAATCGAAAACCGAGTTCTGGCCCTTCCTGTCTGTTCGCCGTCCATGGCGCGTTCGACACATGGATTCGGCACTGTTTAATCTGATTCGACGAAGAAATGACCAAGATGAAGAGCATTTTCAAACCATTGGCGTCACTGCTATTAGCGGTCTGTGCATGGGCAGGCACCGCGGCCTTCACGCTGGCGCATGCGGTCAACGATCTCCCCGGCGGACCGGCGGTCAATCAGTTGAATCTACACCCGCCGGTAACCAAAATTGCTGAGGAACAGCATTGGTTGCACTGGTTTATGTTGATCGTTTGCACCGTGATTTTTGTTGCAGTGTTCTCTGTGATGTTTTATTCCATCTGGAAGCACCGCAAGTCCAAGGGACATAAGGCAGCAACTTTCCACGAATCGGTGGTGGTTGAGATCGTTTGGACTGTAATTCCATTTGTCATCGTGATTTTGATGGCACTGCCGGCGACCAAGGTTGTGGTTGCGATGAAAGACACCACCAATGCCGATCTGACCATCAAGGTCACGGGTATGCAGTGGAAGTGGGGTTACGACTACCTCAAGGGTGAGGGCGAGGGAATCGGCTTTGTGTCATCCCTTGATCCCGTGCAGCGCGCCATGTCCGACGCAGGTGGCCCCAAGAAAGGCGAGTCAGTCGACGACTACTTGCTGAAGGTGGATAAGCCATTGGTGGTTCCGGTTGGAAAGAAAGTGCGCATCATTACGACTGCTACCGATGTGATTCACGCCTTTGCCATTCCGTCGTTCGGAATCAAGCAAGACGCCATTCCCGGCTTTGTGCGGGACACCTGGTTTAGGGCTGAGCAAACCGGCGACTTTCATGGTCAATGCCAGGAATTGTGCGGCAAGGAGCATGCCTATATGCCTATCCATGTGAAGGTTGTTTCGGCTGCCGACTACACCCTTTGGGTGGATGGCGAGAAGAAGAAAATGGCAGCCAAGGCGGATGATCCTGCCAAGGTTTGGGCACTGGCGGATATCACTAAGCGTGGTGAAAAAGTCTATGCGGCCAACTGTGCTGCCTGTCACCAGCCCAACGGAAAGGGAGTTGGGCCCATCAAGGCCTTGGATGGCTCCGCTGTGGTGCTGAATGCAGACAAAAATCAGCAAATAGCCGTGATTTTGAAGGGACGAAAAGTCGTTCTGCCTGACGGTAAGACCAACGAAATGCCGGCGTGGCAACAGCTCAGCGATACCGACATTGCAGCTGTGATCAGCTACACCAAGAACAGCTGGTCTAACAAGACGGGCCAGGTCGTTCAGCCAGCGGATGTGCTGGCTCTGCGCAAATAGTCTGCGCCCACCAGCCCAAGCCGACCGACCGAATTTAGTGAATTGAGAAGGAAATCAGGATGAGTGCCGTTCTAGACCACCACGACCATGCGCATGACGACCACCACGCTCCTTCGGGCTGGCAGCGCTGGGTCTACGCGACCAATCACAAGGATATTGGTACGTTGTACCTGCTGTTTGCCTTCACCATGCTGATGGTGGGTGGCGTGCTCGCGTTGATGATCCGTGCCGAATTGTTTCAGCCAGGTTTGCAGCTGATGCAGCCGGAGTTTTTCAATCAACTGACCACCATGCACGGTCTGATTATGGTGTTCGGCGCCATCATGCCGGCTTTTGTGGGGTTCGCCAACTGGATGATTCCTCTGCAAATTGGCGCGGCGGACATGGCCTTCGCCCGCATGAATAATTTCAGTTTCTGGCTGATGATTCCTGCTGGCCTGATGCTGGTTGGCTCATTCTTCATGCCTGGTGGTGCTCCCGCTGCGGGCTGGACGCTGTATGCGCCGTTGACACTTCAAATGGGGCCGTCGATGGATGCCGGCATTTTTGCGATGCACATTCTGGGTGCCAGCTCCATCATGGGGTCTATCAATATCATCGTCACCATTTTGAATATGCGTGCGCCTGGCATGACGCTGATGAAGATGCCCATGTTCTGCTGGACCTGGCTGATTACCGCTTACCTGTTGATCGCCGTGATGCCCGTGTTGGCCGGAGCCATCACCATGACGCTGACTGACCGCCACTTTGGCACCAGCTTCTTCAATCCGGCAGGTGGCGGTGACCCGGTGATGTACCAGCATATTTTCTGGTTCTTTGGTCACCCCGAGGTGTACATCATGATTTTGCCGGCCTTCGGCATCATCAGTCAGGTGGTCCCGGCATTTGCACGCAAGAAGCTGTTTGGTTATGCCTCCATGGTGTATGCCACATCGTCTATTGCCATTCTGTCCTTCATCGTATGGGCACACCATATGTTCACCACCGGCATGCCGGTGACTGGGCAACTGTTCTTTATGTACGCGACCATGCTGATTGCCGTGCCGACCGCCGTGAAAATCTTCAACTGGATCGCCACCATGTGGCAAGGCTCCATGACCTTTGAGACCCCCATGCTGTTTGCTGTGGGTTTTATCTTCGTGTTCACCATCGGTGGTTTTACCGGGTTGATGCCGGCGGTGGCTCCAATCGACATCCAGCTGCAGGATACCTACTACATCGTGGCCCACTTTCACTATGTGCTGGTGGCCGGTTCGCTGTTCGCCATGTTTTCGGGCTTCTATTACTGGATGCCAAAGTGGACTGGCGTGATGTACAGCGAAACGCGCGGACGCCTGCACTTTTGGTGGTCCATCATCGCTTTCAATGTGACGTTTTTCCCCATGCACTTTCTGGGTCTGGCCGGCATGCCACGTCGCTATGCTGACTACCCGATGCAGTTTGCTGATTTCAACGCCATTGCCTCGGTAGGCGGCTTTTTCTTTGGCTTTGCACAGGTGTATTTCTTCTTCTTTATTGTGTTGCCCGCGATGCGCGGCAAAGGTGAAAAAGCGACACAAAAGCCCTGGGAAGCAGCGGAGGGTCTGGAGTGGGAAGTGCCGTCCCCTGCGCCGTTTCACACGTTTGAGACTCCGCCCAAGCTCGATATCACGGCCACCAAGGTCATTGGTTGATTTGCATGATGACTCCCGAGCAAAAGAAAGCCAACGCCAGAACCGGTTTGATTCTGGCTTCCATCGCCATAATTTTTTTCGTGGGCTTCATGGCCCGCATGATTTTCCTGAGCAAATAGGCCATGCGTCTACAGCGTGAGAATGTCCTGATGGTGCGAAAGCTGGCTGTGATTGCAGCCGCGATGTTCGCCTTCGGGTATGCGCTGGTGCCAATATACAAGTCCATTTGCGAAATGACTGGCATCAACATTCTCGCTTTGGGTGAACAGGCTATTCCTGGTGTCAGGGCAACGTTGCCTGCCAACACGCAAGTTGACCTGACTCGCAGCATCACGGTCGAGTTTGATGCCAATGCCCGTGGCCCCTGGGAATTCAAGCCGGCACAGCGTTCGGTGGAGGTTCACCCGGGTGAGTTGGCAACCGTGATGTACGAGTTTCAGAACACCCAAAACCGACGCATGTCGGCGCAGGCTATTCCCAGTTATGCACCGCAGCAGGCGTCCGCGCACTTTAACAAGCTGGAGTGCTTTTGTTTTCAGCAATACACCTTGGATCCGGGCGAGAAGAAGTCCTGGCCCGTAGCATTTGTTATTGATCCCAAGTTGTCCAAGGATGTGAAGACGATCACTTTGTCCTATACCTTCTTTGAGGTGGGTGGAAAGACGCCTGCGGCGCCGGTGGCAGTTGTGCCGGTTGATGCTGTGAGCGGGAGCCCGTCATGACGGATCAAACGGGTGTGACGGTCACACCGGTCGCGCCGTCGTTTTGGCGCAGCGTCAAACTGGTGTCCTGGTCATTCTTGGGTATTCGCAGTAACAGCGAATACCAGCAGGATTTGGCCAAGGTCAGCCCCATGCATGTCGTGGTGGTCGGGTTGGTGGGCGCGTTGATGCTGGTGGTGGGTTTGATTGTCCTGGTCAATTGGGTCGTTGCTAAATAAGTTTTCGAAGGAATGGAGCAGAAATGAGTTCAACAACACACGGCGCAACACCGTACTACTTTATCCCGGGGCCCTCGCGCCATCCCGCCATGGCCGCGCTGGGGCTGTTTTTCGTGATTCTGGGTGCTGGCCAGTGGGTCAACGGAGTCGAATGGGGTAAGTACGCGCTGGCACTGGGCATGGTCTGGTGGCTCACAGTGCTCTACCAATGGTTTAGCCAGTCAATTGCCGAGAGCGAAGGTGGCCAATACGGGCACAAAATTGACATCTCCTTCCGCTGGAGCATGACCTGGTTCATTTTTTCCGAAGTAATGTTTTTCGGCGCGTTTTTCACCGCCTTGTGGTGGGCACGCGCGCACTCCGTACCGGCCCTGGGAAGTTTGGATAACGCTATTCTTTGGCCCAACTTCAAAGCGGTTTGGCCCAGTTTGGCGGCCGGAGTAACGGCTTCGCCCGCAGGCATTGTGGAGCCCTTCACCACCATGGGCCCCTTTTGGCTGCCCACCATTAACACTGCGTTGCTGCTCACTTCCGGTGTGACGTTGACCATTGCGCACCATGCACTGGTAGCGGGCAATCGCAGCAAGACGATTGGCTTCATGTGGATCACCGTGCTGCTGGGGGCGACCTTTCTCTGCGTGCAGGGATACGAGTACTACCACGCCTACACCCTGTACAACCTCAAGCTGACCTCGGGCGTATTTGGGTCCACCTTTTTCATGCTGACCGGCTTTCACGGGTTCCACGTCTTCGTGGGCATGTTGATGTTGTTGTTCATTACACTGCGGCTGCAAAAAGGGCACTTTACACCGGAGCGCCACTTTGGTTTTGAAGGCGCTGCCTGGTATTGGCACTTTGTCGATGTGGTCTGGCTCGGGCTTTACATTCTGGTGTATTGGCTCTGATACAACTGTTCATGTAAGAAAAAAGGCACCGCTTGCGGTGCCTTTTTGATGGCCGGCCGGATGTTTTCTGGTCAACGGTTCAACGCCCCTGCGGTATGCCAGTGGGGTGAATATAGCCCAGGCTCCAGGCGATCAAAATACAGGCAAACAACACAATGGACAGTCCCACACGCAAGCCCAAAGCGCGGGCCATTTTTCGTGATGTATTGGCCCCCTTTTGACCGCCACGCATCATGAAGAACAGGGCCGCGGACAGGCTTGCGAGAATCGCTATAAATGCAATGGTTACAAGGTAAGTCATGGGCAGGATTATCTGGTGAATTCCCGTTTAAAGTTTGTGCTGATTACCATAGCCACGCTCATTGCGGTTGGGGTCACGGCTAGTCTGGGGTTCTGGCAACTGTCACGGGCAGCTGAAAAGCAGGCTCGTCAGGGTGCCATGGATGCCCAGAGTGCCAAGACCCCGCTGAACGCGCAGGCGCTCATGATGGCTCATGACACCATGGGCCTGCTACACCAGCGCGCGCATTTGCGCGGCATTTGGCAGGCATCCGCATTGGTTTTTCTGGAAAATCGACCCATGAATGGGCGTGTCGGGTTTTTGGTCCTGATGCCCTTTGTCCTGGAAGGTGGCAAGGGCGCCTTGGTAGTCCAGCGTGGATGGGTTCCCAGAGGCTTTGAGGATCGTACCCTGTTGCCGCCTATTGAAACACCGGCCGGAATCGTTGAAATTGACGGACGCATGGCCCTACCGCCCTCCGACCTCTATGCCCTGGGTGGTCCCATGGGCGGCACAATCCGGCAAAATATCGACCTGCCACAATGGAGGGCTGAAATCGGCCTACCGCTGATGCCGATTACCCTCCAGCAAACGGGCGCAAACCAGGAAGGTCTGGTGCGTGATTGGCCTGTCGTAAACATGGGAGTCGAAAAGAATTTCGGCTACGCCGCCCAGTGGTTTGGTGTGGCCGGTCTGTTTGCGCTGTTGTATGTGTGGTTTCAGGTCGTCCGACGTTTTTTTACCCTTCCCAAGGAACCAAGTCCCGATGTCTAGCGCTCTTTCTTCTGACGATAGCCCGCTGGGCCTGACGGTGCATACGCTGCCACAGCCGCAAGAGGTGGCCGCCGCACAGCTTGGGCGAACCACGGCTGGGCGATGGAAGATGCTGGCCGTCTTGGTGGTGTGCTTGGCGCCGGTGGTAGCGTCCTACCTGACGTTTTATGTGGTGCGCCCCGAGGGTCGCCGTAATTTCGGCGAGTTGATTGAGCCGCAGCGTGCCCTGCCCGATCTGGTGGGTATATCGCTGGACGGCAAGTCCGTTAATTTGCGCGAACTCAAAGACCAATGGTTGCTCGTCAGCGTGGCGCCTGGTGCCTGCGATGAGCAATGCGCACGTCACCTCTATATGCAGCGCCAGTTGCGCGAAGGCCTGGGCAAGGAAAAGGACCGTCTGGACTGGGTCTGGCTGGTCAGCGATGCTGCGCCGGTGGCTCAATCGGTGCAACCCGCCCTCAAGGAAGCCACCGTAATTCGTGTGCCGCAAGCGGAGTTGGCGAAATGGCTACAGCCGCAGGCCGGCCACGAATTGCAGGATCACCTGTATCTGGTTGACCCAATGGGTAAATGGATGATGCGCTTTCCGGCGCGCATCGATGCGCAGGCCGCAGTCAATGTTCGGCGCGATCTGGACCGCTTATTGCGTGCTTCGGTTCACTGGGACAAGGCAGGCCGCTGAGCG
This sequence comes from uncultured beta proteobacterium, assembly GCA_903924955.1. Classification (GTDB taxonomy): domain Bacteria; phylum Pseudomonadota; class Gammaproteobacteria; order Burkholderiales; family Burkholderiaceae_C; genus Allorhodoferax. The sequence goes on from CAIYDK010000016.1 coordinate 14,743, forward strand.
CGGCTGAAAGTTTCTGACATGCAGCAAACTCTTTACGATTTTTCTCCTTTGGCCCGAATGCTGGTTATGGGCCTGTTGCTGGCCTCTGGCCCGATACTGATGGTCTATCTGCGCAATCGCCGTTCAACACCGCTGGGTCGGTTGCATGCGCTGACGCTGGTGACGCTGTTTTTGACTTTTGATCTGGTCATGTTTGGCGCTTTTACCCGCCTGACGGATAGCGGGCTTGGCTGTCCGGACTGGCCGGGCTGCTATGGAAATGCCAGCCCGCTGGGTGCCAGCATCGACATCCATGCGGCGCAGCAGGCCATGCCCACCGGACCGGTAACGCCCGGCAAGGCCTGGGTCGAGATGGTCCACCGTTACCTGGCCATGGGGGTGGGCGTAATGATCACCGTGCTGGCAGTTGCCGCCTGGTTGGGTCGAAAATCGTCGCAGGGTCGCGCGGCGATCAGCCCCTGGTGGCCCACCGCAACCTGGGTGTGGGTGTGTATTCAGGGGGCTTTTGGTGCCCTAACTGTGACCATGAAGCTGTTTCCTGCCATTGTGGCCTTGCATTTGCTGGGCGGCTACATTCTGCTGGCCCTGCTGACCGTGCAGGCGATCGGGCTGGCGATTCAGCAAAATGTGCAGTCGGTCAGCATGCTCCCGTTGCGCACCCGAATGTGGA
>CAIYDK010000017.1 GCA_903924955.1 uncultured beta proteobacterium
GAAAGCATTGACGCGAAAACGGGCCAAGCCATCTATTTCGAACGAAAAGTCGATTTCCAGAAACTCTTCAAAGTGTTTGCGCTGGCCGTCGTTCATGATGTCGTACACCATGCCGTGCACCATTTTGTGGTCCAGCGCCTCCACATTGATGCGGCGCACATCGCCATGAACCCGAATCATAGGCGGCAGGCCCGCGGACAGGTGCAAGTCAGAGGCCTTGTTTTTTACGCTGAAGGCCAGTAGTTGGGTAATGTCCACGGGATCCTCTATTGGGTAAGGGCTAGGTTTGGTACGCTTGGGAGATTATGACCACGATTGCCGCTAATCTCCAACGGATTCACGACCGAATTGCGAATGCCTGCCAACTCAGCGGGCGGTCACCCGACTCGGTCAGTCTGCTGGCGGCCTCCAAGACCTTTGGAGCCGACGCGGTGGTGCAAGCGCACGCCGCTGGGCAGATGGCTTTTGGGGAAAACTACATTCAGGAAGCGGTCGATAAAATTTCGATCTTGGCCCATTTGCATTTGGAGTGGCACTGCATTGGCCCTATTCAGAGCAACAAGACCCGTTTGGTGGCAGAACACTTTGACTGGGTGCATACGGTGGATCGGGTAAAGATTGCCCAGCGCCTGAGTGAACAACGGCCCGCGCACTTGGCGCCGCTGCAAGTTTGCATTCAAGTCAATGTAGACGGGGGCGCAGCCAAGTCGGGCGTGGCCCCCTGCGATGCGCTGAACCTGGCCAAGGCGGTTGCTGCGCTGCCCCGGTTGCGCCTGCGTGGGCTCATGTGCATACCGGAACCTGCTCCTGATTTTGTAGCTGGTTGCGCAGTTTTTTCGGGGGCTAGAGCCCTATTTGATACTCTAAACAAGGAGGGATTTGGGCTCGACACTCTCTCCATGGGTATGAGCAATGACCTGGAAGCGGCCATTGCCAGCGGCTCAACCCTGGTGCGTGTGGGCAGCGCCATTTTTGGTGTGAGATTTTAGGTCCGACACTGGTGTCGTGAACTCTCACCGTTCAGGCGTGTCCAGCGACTGTATAGAATTGAGCGGCGCAGAGCCCTCCGCGAAGCACTGGCGGACGATGGCGCGCATTGAATTCAAACGGTCCATGGTACACATCGATTCACCACAACCTGCGTCAGGCGAAACCGTAAAAGGGGGCTTGACTACTGCCACGAGCAAGCGCACAACTTCGCAGCTTGCTGTGCTGTTTGCCGATGTGGTGGGCAGCACGCGCCTTTATGAATCCTTTGGCGATGACCAGGCCAAGCAGATGATTGATGAATGCCTGAACGCCCTGCGCGGTGTCGCCCTGCACTACGGCGGGCGGGTGATCAAGACCATTGGTGATGAAATTATGTGTGTGTTGCCCAGTGCTGACAATGGCTGCCTGGCGGCCACCGACATGCACCATAAGATCATGGCCTTGCCCATGGTGTCCGAGGTCAAACGCAGCGTGCGTATCGGTTTCCACTACGGGCCTGTGATCGAAGAAAGTAACGATGTCTTTGGCGATACCGTCAATCTGGCCGCTCGTATGGCCGGTCTTGCCAAGGGCATGCAAATTATTACTACCGGTGCCACCGTGGCTTGCCTGTCACCCATTCTGAAACTGTCCACACGCAATATTGCCGCGCTGGCAGTCAAGGGGAAGGGTGATGATGTGGAGGTGAGCGAAGTTATCTGGCAGGGCGAAGATGAGCTGACCATGGCGACCGCCTCCATCGCATTCACCATCAAAGCGGTTACGCTGCATTTGCAGCACGCAGACCAGACGCTGGAACTGGATTACGAAGGCATTGTGCTTGGGCGCGATGCCCAGTGCAAAGTGGTTGTCAGCGACCGCAATGCCTCACGCCAGCACGCGCGGATCGAGCGTCGGCGGGACAAGTTTTTCCTAATTGATCTGAGCACGAATGGCACTTTCGTGGCGTTCGGCAATGAGCCCGAGGTAGTGCTGCGCCGCGAGGAGTTGATGTTGCGCGGCAGTGGTCGTATTGGTTTCGGGCACTCGCTGGAATTGCCAGACACCGAGATCGTTTCCTTTTTCGTAAAAGGCTAGGAGTCTGGGCGCCAGAAGTTTTCCAGCAAGGGTGAGTGCGACGATTGGCGGTGCAAAGTCGTCTGGGTTGTGGTGAGTGCGCCCATCAACACCTGCGTCAGTGGTGGGGGGCACCTGTTGCACTTGGCTCAGCGCGGCAGATTTGTGTTTTCCTTGGGTTTTAGCCTCAGTGGGCCTGCATGGCTCCCATTCTGCGCAGATTCAGCGCCATGCAGACGAGTTTGAACTCGGCCTGTGTCTTCTGTAGCCCTCGCATGCTGAACTGTCGGAATCCCAGAACATTCTTGATCCAGCCGTTGGGCGGTTCAGCGATCCACTTGCGTTTTCGGTAGTCAGTTTTCCCTTGTTCTGTTTCGAACTTGGCGGCCATCGCCACGGTGTGTGGGTAGCGCTGCGCGTCCCTGGGCTTGGCCAGTACCTTGCCCTCGCGCCCCAGGGCAATGACCAATTCGGTGTCGGCTTGAGTAATGGCTAGTTCGGCCATCACCGATTCACTGCGGTAGCCCGCATCTGCCAACACCTGCGCTGCAGATGAGCCCGTGTTTGCCTTGACGGCATTCAGCACCATGGGCAGTTGCTGTACGTCCGAACTCGTGTTAACCACCTCAGCGGCTACGATGATGTGCGCTGTTTCGTCCACTGCGGTCTGTGCGTTGTAGCTGTAGTCAAACCCGCCACCGGCGCGCTTCATGATGCGTGACTCGGGGTCGGTAAAGCTATCCTGGGCTTTGGGTGCAGGAACACCAAAGTCGCGCTGGTAGGGTTTGCCCCCTTTGGGTTTGCCATCTTTGTCCTTGGGCTTTCGCTCGTCGTCTGGGGTGCGCCCGCGCTGGGCATCGCTTTGGCGTTGACGCTCTTCCAGTCGGGCCTTGGCCGCAACAATTGCAGCCAAGCGCTCAGCCCTGCGGGCAATCTCGGCGGGGATGTCCAGATCGGGTTCGTTCCTCTCAGCCTCATCGGTAGTGGTTGCCTTCTTAACCAGCGCAGCGATTTGTGCTTTGAGCTCGGCTTCGGTTGTTTGCATGCGCCCATAGCTCATGGCCTTGTGGCGGCTGGCGTTGGCTTTGATCTTGGTGCCATCCACTGCGATGGTGCCCAACTTGACCAGTCCCATCTCGCGTGCCAGGCGCACGACCTGGACAAACAGCTCAGTGAACTCGGCCAAGTGCAGTGCACGAAAGTCACGGATGGTGCGGTGGGCCGGAAAGTTGTCGGCGCCCAGCACCCGAAAGGCCACGTCTTCGGATAGCTTTTTGGCGATCTTGCGGGAGCTGAAGACCCCGGTGGCATACGCATAGACCAGGACCTTGACCATCATCGATGGGTGAAACGGTTGGTTGCGAGATCCACCTCCTGCATAGCGTGCATGAAAGGCGCTCAGGTTCAGGCTGTCTACCGTGTCGCTGATGAAATACGCCAGGTGCCCCTGGGGCAGCCATTCCTGCAAGGAGCAGGGCAAAAGGTACTGTTGATCGGGCTGGTAAGGAACGTAGCTGGTGTTCATCCCTAATTAACGCGCCACCTCATACCGCGTTGTTAGTGACAACCCTAGTTTCTGCCGCCCAGACTCCTAGCCGTGTAGCGGCTACGTTCAGGAACTTGACGGCGTCCGCATCCAGCAGGATGTGCTGGTCGATCGCCTGACCCTGCAGAGCCATGTTCGTGCAGCCCTGGCGGTC
>CAIYDK010000018.1 GCA_903924955.1 uncultured beta proteobacterium
CTCCTAGTAAAAACGGGGTCGTGATCGGTCAAATGTTTGACGCCGTCAATGTGCACTGACTTGGAAATCATCACCAGCGTAAATACCCTACCTGATGGTCTGAACGGTGGAGGCAGCAATGGTGATCTTCCTGTGCTTGAGATCGCACTCGCTTTCGACAAAAAAGGTGGAAGGAGTGAAAGGAAGCTGCCATGACTTTGTTTTCAATTTTTTAAAATAATGTATGTACAGTTGTGAATCAAAGCTTCACTTCTTGCACCAAGGGCTGTGTGCGAGCGATAGACCATGTGTCTACCAGGCAGTGTGACAAATTCACGGCTACTACTTTCATTGTTCAACCTCTCACTCATTCCGGAGTTCCTGAATGAGTGCACCCGCAACGTATGGGATTTCCTCCTTTGAATTCCGGCACCGCTTGAACAGCGAGCTAAACGCGAACTTCTTGAAGGCTAAGGACACGCGTCTTCCCCTTGCTCGAAATTCCTTGCTCCCGCAGTACCGCTGCAAAGCGGGTCATCCAACCGATCTGGTTGTCTCTGATGCGATCCAAACCACCCTTGACCTCGCAGAAGAACCAGTCTCTTGTCACTGGCTGAAAGACAAACAGGTCGGGTTGTCCTGACTCGTTCTCGCACAGCCATTCATAGATTCCTTCTGGAACAATTCGCTGCAACGTCTTGAGCTTCTGCGGGTGGCTTTTCGACGTGTACTTCTCGACCAAACTGACATAGCCAATCGCCTCAAACAGCAAGACCGCGCTCAACCATTCAAAGAAGTGGTATCGGCGTTGGTGCTCGGTAATGAGCACGCGCACGTCGTCTTCGTCGAACAAATGAGGGTATCGTTGCCGCAAGTCCTTCGCCAAATATCCGTCGCGAAATCGCTCCCGCTGACCTGCGTGAAGAGAGAACTTGAAGTCTGATTGCATGGTATACATTGACTCCGACATCGAGAGCATTTAAGAGGCCATTCACCAACGCAGTCGTTAAAGTTCCGACTGACGTATCCCTTGGCTAAGCTGGAAACCTTTCCATCTTGCTAACCGTTTCCCTCAGTGCACTTTCAATAGGTGTCTTGCGTTCAGAAAAGATCCGAGACAACTCTTGGTAGTACCAGATAGTTTCTTCACGTTTGGCCGTGAAACGATCAAACACTGCGTGTCCAATTTTCTCAAGGTCAGAGAGAATTGCTTGAGCGTTGCTGAGCTTGTCACAACCGGACACCAACAGTACGTCGTCACTTGCAATTGCTAGATGGACGAGGTATTCCTGCTTTCTTGTTTTCCATGGCGGTTTTTTCCCGCTAGCATCGGGTACACCATCGGTGCAAGCCTCAACGATTGCCAGAACCCTTGATCCAAACAGTCGTTGAATTTCGGGCCCATGGTGCGGTCCACTATCTTCCAGTACGTCGTGCAGCAGCGCAGCAATTTGCTGATCTTCATCGCCGTTGTACTCAGCAACCAATGCCGCCACTGCCACTGGATGCACAATGTACGGAATTGCCGTACCTTTTCTCTCTTGACCCTCGTGAATCATTGCTGCGAAGTGAATGGCTCTTGTATAGCGCGGTGTCATGTCCTCCTCCTTTTCTTGCTTTGAATAGCTTAATCGTTAGAACTATTCTTCATTTGAGCATGATAGCCCGGTGCCAGTACGGCGTTGGTCACTCCGTATAAGACCAGCGGGTCCCGCAGCCATAGCCGATACCGGGTTGGCTCCAAACTATGGTCGGAACTGCAATCGACACTCCATTGCTGCAACACGTACCCAGCAATGGCAGCCCTGACGTTCAAGGTCAGGCAGCCGTTCTTCATCCCAAAGTCCCGCGCCACAATTTCAGGTCGTGCCTGTGATGGATGCGGGACTAGATCAAGCGTTACCCAGCGCGTCCACTGCATATCGGCATCGGCCTGTTCGTGCACCTCTATATCGCTCTCAATCAGCACGGGCTTGTCCATGCGCGTGATCACCATGTCACGGAAATCTTGGCTCTTGCGATCAAACACACGAGCGTGCCAGCGCAAACCGCTATCAACTAAAGCGAAGGGAACGATCTCCCGTTTTGAAGGCCCAGTAACCAGTGAGTGGTACACCATGCGTACAGCACGCTGTTGATGGATGGCGCGAGTAATAACCGCCAGTGTCGCAAGCGGCGGTTGGTTCAGTCGCAAAGGGTGTTGATTTCCACGCAAACTTGACCCCGGTTTTCCATTCAATACTGACCCCACCTGTTGCAGTTTAAAGCCTTGTAATTGGGCTGTGGACAAGTTCAAAGAGTTGTTGTTTCTCCTTCTTGGCTTGTTGGCTGTTTGAC
>CAIYDK010000019.1 GCA_903924955.1 uncultured beta proteobacterium
ACGCCAAGCAACTCATTGACTCACTTATAAAGGAATACCCAACGGGCACGATGCTGACCTGGGAAACAGCGAATCCACCCGAGCTGAAAGGACCGCACAAATACAACGAGAATCAGGGCGCGGTGAAGTTGCTGCTTGATGGTCAGCAACGCGTGACGACGCTCTACATGCTGATCAACGGAGACATCCCGCCCTATTACACCGCTCCTGAAATCATGAACAACGACACGCGGGGGCTGTATGTGAATGTCGAGACGCTCGAACTGCTCTATTACATGAAGACCCGAATGGAGAACAATCCGTCGTGGCAGAACATTACGGACGTTTTCAAGGGCAAGGTCAGCGCCTTCGACCTACAAGCGAAGTATGCCGCGATTGGAAAGAATCTCGTGATGGAAGATCTCAAGAAATTGAACGACAACATCAACGCCATCACCCGAATCAAGGAACGCGAGTTTCCCGAGCAGACGATTCCAGTGAAGGCGAGCATTCGGGAGGCGATAGACATTTTCTACAAGGTCAACGCTAGCGGTGTCGCGCTGACGGATGCCGAATTGGCCTTGGCGCAGATTTCTGGCTATTGGCCGCAAGCCCGCGACCGTTTCAAGGCGAAGCTTGCGGCACTGGAAACGGAGGGCTTCGTCTTCAAGTTGGATTTCATCGTCTATGTGCTCTTGGGCTGCCTCTACCACCTCGGGTCGGACATGAAGAAGTTGCACGACGCAGAGAACAGTGAAAAAATTCGCTCGGCGTGGGACCGCTTGGAAAAGCAGGTGCTCGACTATGTGGTGAATCTGATGCGGACGAATGCGTTTGTGGATCACACGGATGAAATCAACTCGCCCTACGCGCTTGTGCCCATCATCGCCTATTGCTTCGACAAAAAAGGTACGCATCTAACGGACGCGGAAATTCGGAAGATGGTGAAATGGTTCTACTACTCTCAGGTGCGAACGCGATACGTCAGCCAGTTGCCGCAGAAACTCGATCGGGATTTGCGCACAGTCGCGGAATCATCGCAGCCCTTCGACGCACTCCTCCAAGTCATCGCCGAGGAAAACCGATTGGAAATCCTGCCTGCTGAGTTTGTGGGCCGCGCGATCCAGCATCCTTTGTTCAGCATGGTGCGCTGGTATCTGAAGAGTCGCGATGCGGTTTGTTTCAGCACCGGCATGAGTTTGCGGAGGAATATGGGCAGCAAATATCAACTGGAGCGTGACCACATCTTCCCTTACTCGAAACTGAAGGAGGTCGGCTACGGCGAGGGCAACCGTGTGAAGTATGCGCTGGCACAAGAACTGACCAACCGGGCATTCCTGACTCAGGTCGCCAATCGCGCCAAGGCGGCAACGCAAGCGGCGGACTACCTCGCGGAAGTGAAGCAGAAGTTTCCCAAGGCGCTCGAACTGCAGTGTATCCCCGAAGACCCGGAGCTTTGGAAGATAGAGAACTACGAGCAGTTCCTCGAAGAGCGACGCAAGGTGCTCGCAAAGAATTTGAATGGCTTTCTGAACAAGATCACAGCGACGGAGGAAACGGTCGCGCCGGTGTCGCTAGAAGATTTAATCGCGGAAGGCGAGAGCGATGAACTGGAGTTCAAGTCCACGCTGCGGTGGGATGTGAAGGAAGGAACGTTCAACAAGAAGCTAGAGGAGGTAATTATGAAGACGGTGGCAGCATTCGCCAACTCGCAGGGCGGCATGCTGCTCATCGGCGTCGGCGATGAC
>CAIYDK010000020.1 GCA_903924955.1 uncultured beta proteobacterium
ACAAGGCCTGCCGCGACATCTGGCAGACCGGAGAAATTGCACTCAACGACTCACAAAAACTGGCGGCTCAAATCAAGCTACTGGCCCAGCACGAACTCTCCACCTCAAAAGCGCGCCAAGCCTACCAGCAGCAATTCGACATCGGCCAACGTTCTTTACTGGACTTGCTGGACACAGAAAATGAGTTGTACCAGGCTCGTCGGGCATTGGCGAATGCCGAGTACGACCTCCAGTTGTCATCCATCCGGATGCTCGCAAACTCTGGCTCGTTGCTGAGTGCTTTGAAGTTGCAGGCTCTGTCGAATGACGTACCTGAAGCATCGGGCAATACCGAGGAAGACGACGAGTTGATGCAATGCGACAACCAGATTCCAACGACTCCCACGCTCGATCGCACTTTCAGTTCGCGCCCGGCCAATTTGCCGACGGTGCCAGCCCAGACAGTGACTGCGGTAGTACCTGTACCCATTATTCCGCCCCAACCGAGCGCGATCTGTATGGAATTGCCCAAAGTAGTCGAAGACTGGCTTGGCGCATGGAACCGAAAAGATCTGCCAGCTTATCTGTCCACTTACTCTGACAACTTCGTACCAGCTAACCAAATGAAGCGTAAGCGGTGGGAAGCCATGCGCAAATCCCGCATCAGCAAACAGGGTGGTCTTCAAATCGTGATCGGCAAAGTATTGCCCGTCCAGTGCGATGCAAAAACAGCGGAAGTGTCGTTTCCCCAGGAATACGGCTCAAACGACTACAAGGACAAAGTTGAAAAGACACTGTCACTGGAAAACATAAAGGGCGTCTGGAAGATCACCAAGGAAACTGTCACCAAAGGCAGAGCCTACTAATAATTTAACGCAGACTGCTGACAACCGTCAAAAGCCCAATCAGCAGAGGCTGGTGCAGCATGTACCAACTTAAGCTCCAGCGGCCTATCCATGCAAGTTGGGGCTCTGCCGCCCAGTTGGCCTCAACTGACAATCGGCCTAACCGTTCTTGGAGTCGTGATGTTTGACCAGCAGCCATTCCCCACCACATCACGCCCAACCAGGGCAAGACAGGAACGTAATCCTCGGTAACGGGCTTGTGGCTGATCAGCCCCAGCCAATTCAGGAACTTGGCATCGAGTAGGGACGGCAGGTGCAGTGCCGCGTGCAGGTCCGATGCGAAGACCCCGGCCAGCACGGCGCACAAGCCCGCCAACCATAACCACGGCCCCCACGATGCCGTTGCCCGGCACACAATCAGCATCAGCGCGATGCCGTGCAGCACGCCGAAATAGATCCAGCTGTTGGGGAACATCAGTGCCGAACCCGCACTCACCGCAACAGCACACAAGGCGATTTGCAACCAGCGCCTCCAGAACCGGCTCCAGGATTGCCCCGCCTGAACGGCTATGGCCTGTCCAAACCCGGCACAAAAAAGAAACAGGCTCAAAATGCAGGTTCGCTGAAGGGTCCAGACCGGGTCACGGTAAAAGTCCTGGTGAATGAAACCAAAATGATTCAAGTCGAACGAAAAATGGAATGCCGTCATCCACACAACAGCCACCCCGCGCAGAATGTCCAGAAACGGCTGCCGCTCGCGCACCATCACTTGCTCAGCGCAGGCAGTTCGAGTGTGATTTGCGCAGGATCGTTCACCCCAGCAGCCAGCGTTGCCCGCCGTCCGGAGACCGATTGCAGCACCAGATTGCCATCGACCGACGCACCCACCGCATAAGGCTTGGCAGGTTTACCGTCAACCGACATCAGGGCCGCGCCGCCGTGCGCGCCCTCAGCCAGCACACCCAGCAAGACAAAAGGGGGGCGCCCCGGATTGGCGGACCCTGCACTAATCGCCGGCACGGCCTTGCCGCCACCCAACGCACGGGCAACAGCCTGCGGGTCCAGCGGCGCCAATACGGACGAGGCTTGCGACGCTGCAATCGATACACTGTGGGGCTGCGTACTCTTCAAAAACCAATAGGTCGCACTGAGTGCAGCCAACAGTGCCAGCGCAAAAGTAACTGCCCTGACACCCCCGGTATGGATAGCGTTTGTTTGCATAGCGCGATTATGATTGACTCGACCATGAACTTACGACCCGCTCAAACCCTGGCTCCACGGCGCTCTGCGCGCAACGTCCTCGCAACCGGCTTTACCCTGATCGAACTGATGGTGGTGCTGGTCATCATTGGCGTGCTGGCGGCGCTGATTGTGCCCAACGTACTGGACCGCGCCGACGATGCACGCACCACAGCCGCCCGCACGGATGTCAACAACCTGATGCAGGCACTCAAACTCTACAAATTGGACAACCAGCGCTACCCCACATCCGCCCAGGGCCTGCAAGCCCTGTTGACCAAACCCGCTGAGGGGCCCATCCCCCCCAATTGGAAACATTACCTGGACAAGCTGCCCAATGATCCCTGGGGTCGTGCTTACCAGTACCTCAACCCGGGCGTCCATGGCGAGGTCGACGTGCTTTCTTTTGGCGCAGATGGCCAACCGGGTGGCGAAGGCAAAAATGCGGACGTCGGTAGCTGGGAGTAATTTCAACAGAGGTTTTACTCTGCTGGAGTTGCTGGTCGTCATCACCATCATGGCCATTGCTACGGCGGGTGTCAGCCTGGCATTGCGCGACTCTGCCCAAACCCTGCTGGAGCGTGAGGCGCAGCGTCTGGCAGCGCTCCTGGAGTCGGCCCGAGCGCAGTCGCGCATGACGGCAAACCCAATCCGTTGGCATACCACCGAAACCGGGTTTGCTTTTGACGGTGCCACGCCGTCCTCCCTGCCTTCTGCCTGGCTGGGCACCGATGTGCGTGCTGTCACGAATGGCCCCATCGTGCTGGGCCCTGAGCCCATCATCGGGCCGCAACGCATCCGTCTTGCGTCCTTGTCCGACCCGGCGCGCAGTCTAACCCTCGCCACCGACGGCCTTCGGCCCTTTGCAGTGAGTGCGGATTCTGACGCGGTTCCCGGGTCACCATGAGCCTGCGTCCAAACCGACCGTCACAAGAGAGGGGGTTCACCCTCATCGAGGTGCTGGTCGCGCTGGGCATCGTGGCAGTGGCTCTGGCAGCCGGTGTACGAACCTCGGCCGCACTGACCCGCAATGCTGAACGCCAAACCGATTTATTGCTGGCACAACTGTGCGCCGAGAACGCACTGGTCAGCGTGCGACTGTCCAAGCAGATGCCCGCTGTGGGCGACAACACCACAATATGCGAGCAGGCCGGTCGCAGCCTGAGCGTCACCCTGTCCGTGCGCGCCACGCCCAACCCCAATTTTTTGCGCGTCGAAGCCGGGGTTGCCGACCAAGACACGCCGTTGCTGGCCCTCTCAACCGTCATAGGTCGGTACTGATGGCCCCCAAGCTGGTCGCCTTGCGTACTGCGCTACCCCCCAAGGGGGCTGTTTCGCCTTGGGGCGGCCCTGCGGCGAAACGGATGAAAATGCGCGGCTTCACGCTGATCGAGTTGCTGGTGGCCATTGGCGTGATGGCACTGATGGCAGGCTTAAGCTGGCGGGGTCTGGACGGCATGGCCCGCACGCAAGCGCAATTGACGCAGCGTGCCGACCAGGTCATGACCCTGCAAGCCGGGCTGGGTCAATGGGCGGCCGATCTGGATGCGTTGGTGCAACTGCCCAACACCGCAGCACTGGAGTGGGACGGTCGGGCCTTGCGCATTACGCGGCACAGCACTGTGGCAAACGGCGACGGCCTTATGGTCGTGGCCTGGACCCGCCGAAATGTGAACGGCACCGGCCAATGGCTGCGTTGGCAATCTCCCACGGTCACCACGCGTGGAGCGTTACAGAATGCCTGGTCATCGGCCGCCCAATGGGCGCAAAACCCGAGCCAGGCGATGAAGCAATACGAGGTTCCCATCGCCGCATTGGACGAGTGGAAAGTGTTTTATTTTCGAGCCGACGCCTGGACCAACCCCCTGTCCAGCGATGGCGCACCGACGCCAACGAATGCGGACAAGTCGGTCGGCACTGACCTCACCTTGCCCGACGGCGTTCGGCTGGTCCTGACCCTCCCGGACGGCGATGCGGTTGGCGGAAAACTCACCCGCGACTGGGTGCGCCCCTCTCTGGGCGGAGGAAAGTCATGACAAACCGCCAGACCGGTGCTGCGTTGCTCACTGCCATGCTGACGGTGGCGCTGGTCGCCAGCATGGCCTCGGCCGCACTGTGGCAACAGTGGCGCAGTGTGGAAGTCGAAACCGCCGAACGCACCCGTACACAGTCTTTATGGGTTCTGACGGGCGCACTCGACTGGGCCCGCCTGATCCTGCGTGAAGACGCCCGCTCCGGGGGTGCCGACCATTTGGGTGAGCCCTGGGCCGTGCCGCTTGAGGAGGCCCGACTGTCCACCTTTCTGGCGGCCGATAAAAACAACACGGCCGACAGCACCGAGGCGGCGGCGCAGATATTTCTTTCCGGCCGCATCACCGACCTGCAGGGGCGCATGAACGTGCTGAACCTGGTAGAAAACGGCAAGGTATCCGCCCCCTGGCTGAAGGCGTTCGCCCGATTGTTTGAACAACTGGGGCTGCCCGCCGCTGAGCTGGCGGTAGTTACCGAAAATCTGAGATTTGCGCTGGACAACGCCGCAGAGAACGGCTCATCACGTCTGGCCCCACTGGTACCCCAGCGTGTCGGCCAGTTGCGCTGGCTGGGATTGTCCGAGAATAGCCTGACCAAACTGGGTAGCTACATCACAGTGCTACCGGTGCGCACACCCGTCAACCTCAATACGGCCAGCGTTACCGTTCTATATGCCTGCATTCCCACACTGGACCTGGCGCAGGCACAGCGCTTGGCCAGCAGTCGCCAGACCGGGCACTTCCGAACGCTAAGCGATGCCGGCAAGGTCGTGGCAGAAATTGCAGGTGAACTGGCCGACGCACAGCACAGCGTGAGTTCACGCTTCTTTGAGGTACAGGGGCGACTGCGGCAGGACCAAACTGTGGTCGAAGAACGGTCCGTCGTGCAGCGCGAGGGCCTTATTGTGAAGACCTTGTGGCGCGACCGCGGAGCCCAGCCTCCGCAAACCGCCACCCTACAATGACATTGCCCAAGAAAACCGCATGTCCACCCTGATCGTCACCCTCCCCACCAGCTTGCCCATGGCGACAACGCCTTGCAGCACGGTAGTGACGGACGACGGCCACACGGTCAAGCAGCAAACCGAAGCGCCGCTGTCGCTCTGGGCAGACGTATCGGGTGGGGAAATTGTGGCAATGGTGCCCGCAACCCAACTGTCCTGGCACCGATTAAATTTACCCAAAGGCAGCCTGGAGCGGGGCATCTTCCAGGACGGCAGCCCAACGCGTTTGCGCTCGGTAATTGACGGTTTGATCGAAGACCGTCTGCTGGAGGACACCGAACTATTGCACTTTGCGATTGAGCCCGACGCCCAAGCGGGGTCGCCCACCTGGGTGGCTGCCTGCAACCGCACCTGGTTGAATGCCTGGATGCTGGCCATGGAGCAGGCCGGCAAAGTCGTGGGTCGCATCGTGCCGGAAATCGAGCCAGCTACCGGGGGAGCCTCAGGGCAAACGGTGCTGCACATTGTCGGTACGCCAGACAAGGCGCAACTCCTCTGGAGCACCACCGCTGGCGTCACGGTTCTGCCACTTTCAGGTGCATCGGTTGCCCTGATTGCCAGCAACGCGGACAGCAACAGCCTGCCAGAAGTAGTCGCGGAACCCGCGGTGGCTGCACTGGCTGAACAGTATTTCGCCGGCCGTGTGGTCTTGCAAACCGGGCCACAGCGGGCCCTTGCTGCTGCCGGATCTGCATGGGACCTGGCGCAATTCGAACTATTGCGCAGCCGCAGAGCACGTACTCAAAAACGCTTGTCTGGCTGGGGCAATAGTGTACTGAAGGCACCCCAGTGGAAACCCGCACGATGGGCATTGGTTGCCCTGATATTGATCAATTTGGTTGGGCTGCAAGCCTGGGCCTGGAAAGAGCAGTCAGCACTGAGTGCCAAGCGCAGTGCCATCCGTGAAGTGCTGACCAGTACATTCCCTGACGTGCGGATAGTGGTGGATGCGCCGCTGCAAATGCAGCGATCAATGGCAAACCTGCAGCGCCAAAACGGGGCGGCCTCCAGTGCGGACATGGAGGAAATGTTGGGACGTTTTCAGGCTGCAGCCCCCGATATACCTGCGCCAATAGCTATTGAATTCATAGCCGGTGAATTACGACTAAAACTGCCCACCGCACCTGGCGCAGAACTGTCCGGGGTCAATGCGCGTATGCAATCCTACGGCTACTCCGTACAAATGCAGGGCGAAAGCCTGGTTTTCAAACTGGAGCGCCGTCCATGAAGCGAACGCCTGTCCATTCGGACGCCTTGCGCTTTGGGTCGCTGCATGCCCGCTGGGCGCAGTTAGCGCCACGGGAAAGATCCATGCTGCTGTTTGCCACAACCGTCGTGTTGGCAGCACTACTGTGGCAACTGCTGCTGGCGCCGTCGTTGCAAACCTTGCGCACTGCCACGGCGCAGGCGCAGGCACTGGATACGCAACTGCAACTCATGCAGTCGTTGCAGGCACAGGCCAAAGCCTTGCAGCAGCAAGCGCCGATGGGCTACGACGATGCCGTGCGTGCCCTGAACCTGGCGACCAAACAGACTCTGGACTCTTCGGCGCAGATCAACGTCAGTGGCGACCGGGCCAACGTGACACTGCAGGCCACCAGCGCCGACGCGCTGGCGCAATGGCTGGCGCAGGTGCGCCTGAACGCGCGCGCAACTCCGGTTGAAGCCCGACTGACCCGCATCGCCACGCCAGCGGGTGTCACCTGGTCCGGTACGCTGGTCATGGGCCTGCCCCCACGGTGATGGTCACGGCACGCACCCCTTTTGGCATGGCGCAGACAGCAGCCCCCTGGCGCACGGCAGTGGCAGGCGCGTTGCTGGGCCTGACCGTGGGTTGCGTAGTTTTTGCACCCGCCCAGTGGCTGGCAGCAGTCATCAACACTTCCACCGGCCAGCAGATGAGCCTGGCAGGCGCGCAGGGCAGCGTCTGGCAAGGGTCGTCGCAATTGGTACTGTCTGGCGGCGCTGGCAGCGGTCAGGCGGTTGCCCTGCCGGGTCAGATTCATTGGCAGGTTCGCCCTGTTTGGACCGGTCTTCGTATTTTTGTCAGTGCCGACTGCTGCACCCAGCAGCCGCTGGAGTTGCAGGCGCTGGTGACGGGTTGGCGCGCCCTGCGGCTACAACTGGGCAATGGCCAGTCCCAGTGGCCTGCGGGTTTGCTCGCCGGACTGGGAACGCCCTGGAACACCGTCCAGCCCCAAGGCCAACTGGTCGCCACCAGCCAGGACGTGGCGATCGAGTGGGTGCCGGGGCGCATAAACCTGTCCGGACGTGTGCAGGTGGACGCACTGCAGGTGTCCTCGCGCCTGTCCACGCTGTCGCCCATGGGCAGCTACCGCGTCACGCTTGTGGGCGGGCCTGAACCCAGCCTCCAACTGGCAACACTGAACGGCAGCTTGCAGCTATCAGGCCAAGGCCAATGGATCGCACAGCGCTTGCGGTTCAAGGGCATCGCCAGCGCAGAACCCGAGCGCGTCGAGGCACTGTCGAATCTTCTGAACATAGTGGGGCGGCGCGACGGCGCACGTTCCATCATCACCGTGGGCTAATTGTGAGACCTCGTCCTATGAACACACCACCCTTTGCACGCCAGCGAGGCGCTACTTTTTTGATAGCTGCCTGCGCATTGTTGACGGGGGCTACAGGCCTTTTTACCATCAATTCATGGGCACAGGCCAGTCCCGCGTCTGCGGGCGGCGTCAAGCGTGGCGACCCGATCACGCTGAACTTCACCAACGCCGAGATCGACGCCGTGGCCCGCACCATGGCCACACTGACCGGGCGCAACGTGGTGGTGGACCCGCGCGTCAAGGGCACCATCACGCTGACCACGGACAAACCGGTCAGCCCGGCCCAAGCCTACAGCCAGTTCCTGGCAATGCTGCGCCTGCAGGGTTTCACCGTGGTAGACGCCGCAGGCCTGGACAAGATCGTGCCTGAGGCCGATGCCAAACTGCAGGGCGGCGCGGTGTTTGAGGGCAGCCAGTTGACCGGCAGCCAGATTGCCACGCAGATTTTCAAGCTCAACTTTGAGAACGCCAACAACCTGCTGCCCATCCTGCGCCCGCTGATCAGCCCCAACAACACCATCAATGTCAACCCGGGCAACAACTCGCTGGTGATCACCGACTATGGCGACAACTTGCGGCGCATTGGCCAGATCATCGCCGCGATGGACGTCTCCAACGCCACCGACGTGGAGGTCATTACCCTCAAGCACGCCATTGCGGTCGATCTGGCACCCCTGGTGCTGAGGCTCATTGAATCCGGCAGCGGCGTCACTGCGGCGCCCGGCGGGCAGGCCGACGGGTCATTCAAGACCACGCTGGTGGCCGAACCCCGCTCCAACACCCTGATCCTGCGCGCGGCCAACCCGGCCCGCCTGGCGCTGGCCAAGTCGCTGATCGACAAACTGGACCAACCGGGCACCCAAAGCGCCAGCGGCAACATTTACGTGGTGTACCTGAAGAACGCCGAAGCCACCAAGCTTGCAGCCACCCTGCGTGCCGCCATTTCCGGCGAGGCCCGCGGCACCCCCGCAACCCCCGCCGCCGCCGCGACCGGGGCAACTGGTGCAACGACTGCCGCCAGCCAGCCATCCACCGGTGGACAAATCCAGGCCGATGCAGCCACCAACTCGCTCATCATCACCGCGCCCGAGCCACAGTACCGGCAGTTGCGCGCCGTCATCGACAAGCTCGACGCCCGCCGGGCCCAGGTCTATGTGGAGAGCCTGATTGCAGAGGTCAATGCCGACAAGGCGGCCGAGTTTGGCATCCAGTGGCAGGGGGCACTGGGGCAAAACGGCGATGCCAACGTGGGCATTCTGGGCACCAATTTCAAAATCGGCGGCACCAACATCATCAACCTCGCGCTGACCGGCGCAACCGGCACGCCAACCCTGGCAAGCGGCGCCAACTTTGGCGTGGCGCATCAGACCAATGGCGTGTACGTGCTGGGCTTCCTGGCCCGTTACCTGCAGTCCAATGGCGACGGCAACATCCTGTCAACACCCAACCTGCTGACGCTGGACAACGAAGAGGCGAAGATCGTCATCGCCCAGAATGTGCCCTTTGTGACCGGCCAGTTCACCAACACCGGCGCCAGCGGTACGTCGGGCTCGGTCAACCCATTCCAGACCATCGAGCGCAAGGATGTCGGCATTACCCTCAAGGTAAAGCCGCAAATCAGCGAAAACGGCACCGTCAAGCTGACCATCTACCAAGAGGTGTCGACGATTCAGGCCAGCACCCTCAACGCGGCCAACGGTCCCACCACCAACAAGCGCTCGATTGAGTCCAACGTTCTGGTGGCCGACGGCTCCATCGTGGTGCTGGGCGGATTGTTACAGGACGAATACTCTGGCAACCAGGAAAAAGTTCCGGGCCTGGGCGATGTGCCGCTGTTTGGGAATCTGTTCAAGTCTGAAACCCGCAGCCGCAAGAAAACCAATTTAATGGTGTTCCTGCGACCGGTGGTGGTGCGCGATGCGGCAGCGACGGACACGCTGTCGCTGGACCGCTACGAAATGATGCGCGCCTCGCAGCAGGGCACACAGCCGCAAAGCAGCAGCGCGGTGCCGGTCAATGAGGCAGCCATCCTGCCCCCGGTGGCCCCCGCGCAACCCAGGAAGTAGCCATGGGCAGCCCCGTGCAATACCCCCTGCCCTACGCCTTTGCCCGCAGCCATGAGTTGCTGCTCGAAGAGCAGGACGGAACGCTGACCCTGTGGCTGCACAGCCTGCAGACGGAGGCGACGAGCAGCGCGGTGGGTGAGGTCATGCGCAAATTTGGCGCCCACCAAGTGCAGACTGAAGCCGCTGAACTACTACGCCAGCGCATCAGCGCAGCCTACGCCCAAAGCGAGTCCAGCGCGGCAACCGTCATCAGCGAAGTGGAGGCCGATGTCGACCTCTCACGCATGATGCAGGCCTTACCGGCCATTGAAGACCTGCTGGAAACGTCTGACGACGCCCCCATCATCCGCATGCTCAACGCGCTGCTGACGCAGGCCGCGCGCGATGGGGCCAGCGACATCCACATCGAGCCCTACGAGCGCCACTCCAGCGTGCGCTTTCGGGTGGACGGCTCGCTGCGCGACGTGGTGCAGCCCAACCGTGCGCTGCACGCCGCACTGATCTCGCGCCTCAAAATCATGGCCGATCTCGACATTGCCGAGAAGCGCCTGCCGCAGGACGGTCGCATCTCCCTGCGCATCGGCACACGCGGGGTCGATGTGCGCGTCAGCACCCTGCCCAGTGCGCACGGCGAGCGCGCCGTGCTGCGCCTGCTGGACAAGAGTGGTGGCAAGCTGAGTCTGGAATCAGTGGGCATGCAGGGCGATGTGCTACAGCGCTTTGAGCATCTGGTAGCCCAACC
>CAIYDK010000021.1 GCA_903924955.1 uncultured beta proteobacterium
ACTCGCGGTTCATGAGCGCCAGGCGAATGCGCTCCAGGCTTTCGTGGTGGCCGCGGATGCTGCTGTCCTGCGCCGCATCAAAAAAGCAGTAGCGGTTCTTGCCGGCCAGCTTGGCCTGGTACATGGCCTGGTCGGCCTGGCGCAAGAGCTGGTCGGCATCAATATCTTGTGTCTGGGGGTAGAAGGTGACGCCCAGGCTGGCCGAAACCTGCAGTGTCAGCTCGCCCACCGGCACCGGCTGTGCAATCGCCATCAGCAACCGGTCCAGCAGCGGCACGCTGGCTGACGTGTCTTCCAGGTCGATCAGCACCGCCACAAACTCGTCGCCACCCAGTCGGGCCGTTGTGTCGCCTTCACGCAGTGCCTCTTTCATGCGATGGGCCACTGTCGCCAGCAACTGGTCGCCCACGGAGTGCCCGTGGTGGTCATTGACGGCCTTGAAACCATCCAGATCCAGGTAGACCACCGCCAGGTGATGCTGGCGCCGTGTGGCCTGACTCATGGCCTGCTGCAGGCGGTCGGCCAGCAGCAGGCGGTTGGGCAGGTTGGTGAGCGCGTCAAAGTGGGCAATGTGCTCGAGTTGGCTCTGGTGCGCCTTGATGGCGCTGATGTCGGAGAACAGGGCCACATACTGTTGGGTCTTGCCCTGGGCATCGCGCACGGCGCTGACGGTTTGCAGCTCGGCAAATACTTCGCCATTTTTGCGGCGGTTCCAAATCTCCCCACTCCAATGGCCCTGTTCGATCAATGCGGTCCACATGGCAGCGTAAAAATTCTGGTCATGCCTGCCTGAGTTCAGAAAACGTGGACTCTGGCCGATGGTTTCTTCGCGATCGTAGCCCGTGATGCGGGTGAAGGCTTCGTTGATTTCGAGGATGCTGCCCTGGGTGTCGGTGATGAAGATGCCCTCACGGGCATGGTTGAAGACGCTGGCGGCCAGCAGGAGCTTTCCTTCGGACTGCTTGCGCGCAGAGATGTCGCGGGTGATGGCGAGCTGCACCGTCTGGCCGTCGCTCAGCATCGGTGCGGCGTGGGTTTCCAGCCAACGCCGTCCCCCTTTGAGGCCAAGCACCTCGAATTCCATTTGCAAGGACTCGCCTTCCAGTACCCGCTGGTGCATGGCGGTAAAAGCCTCGCGATACTCGGGTGCCAGCAGGTTTTTGACATCGAGCCCGGCCACCTGTTCCAGCGAGTCGGCTTCAATCATGGCCAATCCGGCAGGATTCATCTGGGTCAGGCGACCCCGCGTGTCCACCACCTTGATGCACTCGGGCTCAGCCGCAATCATCGCTCGCAGGTGCGACTCCGATTGTTCCAACTTTGCCGTTCGCTCATGCACGGTTTTCTCCAGCCCGTGGGTGAGCTGCTGCAACTTGCTCGTCATGCTGTTGACGGAGCGCGCCAGTTCTGAAAACTCGTCAGCCCCGAAACTCTCGATCCGGTGCGCCAAATCCCCGTCGGCCACCCGCTTTGCACCCTGATGCAGGACCGCCAAACGCCTGGGCAGCAGACCGCCAATGTGGATTGCATTGAAAACAATGACTGTGGCCAGAGCCAGTGCCAACACAACAGCGGTCACGGCAAGGCGCTCATAGGCCTGCCCCACTTGTTTTGCAGTCGCATCTTCCAGTGCACTGCTGGCATTGCGAACCTCGGTGGCCCGCAGCAGCAACTGGCTGTACAGCCGCTTGTCGAGTTCTTCAAAAACCGCCCGGTTGCCGGTGGCCGATTTCAGTGCCTGCGTGTTGTCCACAATGCGACGAAAAATGGGTACGGTGTCATCAATCGCCAGGCGCACCCGTTCCACCAAAAGTCGATCGGCTTCGCCGCTGAATTGGGTCTTGGCTGTCGCCAGCAGTGCGTCGGACCCCGTCTTGCTTTCGTCCCACAGCAGGCGGGTGCGGTCTTCACGGTACAGAAAATACTGATCCGTCAAGGAAACCCGATTGAAGAAGTTGCGATGGATCGCCCCGGCAAGATCCTTGTTGCTTTGCGCGCTGTCGAAAGTTCGCCATGTCATGACCACCAGCGGCAGCAGAATCACCAGGACGGCGAGGGTCGCCGCGGCGCTGAGCTTGAGTTGGCTTGCGATGCGCATAGGCGCTCTAGCGATCCATCCGGACGGCGCCGGGCTTCACTGCCTTGAGGCCATCGACGTAGATGTGGCTCACGTAGTTCGGCATCACAGTTTGCTCGGTCAGCTTGTTTTTCATGGCCCAGCGCGTCTCGTCCTCCAGCGTGATCGTCAGATTCTGGTCGAGCCGTACCTGGTAGTTCATTGCACCCCACACCTCCGTGACCAGATCCTTTTCGACCTTGGTGGCCTGGGCCACGATGCCTTGCGCCTCATCTGCATGGCTTGCCACAAAATCCTCGGCCCGAACCAGGGCGCGCAATACGGCGGCGACGGTCTGCCGGTTGTTTTGCACAAAATCCTGCATGGCGGCGATGTTGAAGTGTTCGGTATAGATTTGCCGGTCGTAGAAGGTCACCGCCTGTGCGCCAAGCCGCCGTTTGATCTGGGTCAGCGGGTAGTTCCAGGCTGCCACCGCGTCCACCTTTTTTGCCAGCAGGGCGTCTTGCAGTTCGTTGGACTTGAGCGCGACGGCTGTGATGTCCTGGCGTGTCAGGCCCTGCGCGGTCAAAAGCGAGTCAAGAAAAAAGTCGATTGTCGTTCCCGGCATGAAGCCGATGCGTTTGCCTTTCAGGTCGCTCGGCTTGGCAATGCCGGCGTCGAGCCGCGCCACCACCGCGTCGTTGGCGGTACTGGTTTCGATATTGGCAACCACGAAGATTCGCTCGCCGCGCAGCACACTGAACATGATCGGCGTCTCTGCCACCGTGGCAAAGTCTGCCTTGCCTTCGACCGTCGCTTGCAACGCCAACTTTCCATTGCTGTGCATCAGCGGCTGCACATCGAGCCCCTCGTCCGAAAAAAAGCCCTTTTCCAAGGCGACCTGAACCAGGGTACTTTGTGGCTGCGGAACAAGCGCGAGGGTGATCTTCTGGCGCGCCGGCGCAGCGCCGGTGGTGCCTGCCGCCCCAGGCGCTTTTTCACACCCAAGCAGGGTCAAAACGCCGCACAAGACAAGGGTCAGTTTCCACATGGAAGGCCTTTTATTCGAAGATTTTGAATCCCCGCCCCAAAGCCTAATCCATTTCTCGGTGCCTGTGCCCAAAATTTTCTTCACAATCAACATAGTCAAGTCGATTTATCATAAAACGAATCGGCGCAGGAATTGACGTGGCCTTTCCCGTAAAAAACGGTCAGGTTCCACCACCCAGCCACGGCAACTCATACCATGCGTCATCCGGCTTCCAGGTGGCGACCCAGGCCGGCAACTGGTCGGCCGGCATGGGCCGGGCAATGCCATAGCCCTGGGCCAGCTCGCAACCCAGTTGCAGCAACGCGCTGCCGTGGGCCACGGTCTCCACGCCTTCGGCAATCACTTCACGCTTGAAGGCCGACGCCAGACCGATCACGCCTTGCAAAATCGCCAGATCGTCCGGGTCGTCCAGCATGTCACGCACAAAACTCTGGTCGATTTTGAGTACCGCAACGCGCAGCCGCTTGAGGTAGGTGAGGGACGAGTAGCCGGTACCAAAATCGTCCAGTGCAAACGTCACGCCGATCTGTGCGCAGTCTTCTATTACCCGCGACACCAGGGCCATATCTTCCAGCGCGCTGGTCTCCAGGACTTCCAGTTCAAGATGCCCCGGCCTTACCTGCGGGTGGGCGGCCAGCATGGCGCGCAGGTGATGCGCAAAATCGCGCTGCTGCAGTTGGCGCGCGCCGATGTTGACGCTCACCGGCAGGTCCAGCCCTTGCGCGTGCCAGCGCTCGACTTGCGTCAGAGCGGCGTTAATCACCCACTCGCCCACCGCAATGGCCAGGGGGTGGTCTTCGATTGCGGGCAGAAATGCAGCCGGCGCCAGCAGCCCCTTTTCTGGATGCTGCCAGCGGATCAGCGCCTCGGCACCGATGATTTTGCCGCTGCGCATGTTCACCTTGGGCTGGTAATGCAGTAAAAATTCACCTTGTTCCAGCGCCAGACGAATCCGCTCCAGACTTTCGTGGTGGCCGCGCAGATTGCTGTCTTGTTCGGCGTCGAAGACGTGGTAACGGTTCTTGCCTGCCACTTTGGCCTGGTACATGGCCTGGTCGGCTTGGCGAAGCAATTGATCGGCAGCAACTTCCTGA
>CAIYDK010000022.1 GCA_903924955.1 uncultured beta proteobacterium
AGTGCAGCCAGTGCACGAACAGATGATTCACGGCCAGGACCAGGTCCCTTGATTTCAACGTCAAGGTTCTTGATGCCTTGGTCCAGAGCTGCGCGGCCAGCCACTTCGGACGCTACCTGAGCAGCAAACGGAGTGGACTTGCGTGAGCCCTTGAAACCTTGACCACCTGAAGACGCCCATGACAACGCATTGCCCTGGCGATCGGTGATCGTAATGATGGTGTTGTTGAACGATGCGTGCACGTGTGCAATACCGTCAGCAACATTCTTGCGGACTTTCTTGCGAACGCGCTGCGCTGCGTTATTGGCGGGAGCTTTTGCCATGGTGGTTTCTCAATCCCTGTTATTTCTTCAAAGACGCAGCAGCCTTACGCGGGCCTTTGCGGGTACGGGCATTCGTGCGTGTTCGTTGACCACGCATGGGCAACCCACGGCGATGGCGGAACCCGCGATAGCAACCAATGTCCATCAATCGCTTGATGTTCATTGTCGTCTCGCGGCGGAGATCGCCTTCAATGGTGAATTGAGCGATTTGATCCCGGATTTTCTCCAGATCACCATCAGTCAAGTCTTTGACCTTTTTGGAATAAGCAATGCCACAGGCTTCGCAAATTTTGCGAGCGCGGGTGCGGCCGATACCAAAAATGGCGGTCAAGCCAATCTCGGAATGCTGTTGCGGCGGAATATTGATGCCAGCGATACGTGCCATTTTCGTCCTCTAAAACTCTTGCAATTAACCCTGACGCTGCTTGTGACGTGGATCTGTACAGATCACGCGCACAACGCCTTTGCGTCGGATGATTTTGCAGTTGCGGCAAATTTTCTTGACCGAAGCCGAAACTTTCATATTTCTCTCCTAAAACCCTTCGCCCCGTTCCGACTTTGAATCGCGCGGAACATGCGCTATTTACTTTGCTCTGAACACAATCCGCGCACGACTCAAGTCATACGGCGTTAACTCTACGAGTACCTTATCGCCCGGTAGGATGCGGATGTAGTGCATCCGCATCTTTCCAGAAATATGTCCTAACACCACATGCCCGTTTTCCAGCTTGACGCGAAATGTCGCGTTGGGAAGGTTTTCAACCACCTCCCCCTGCATCTGAATCACGTCATCCTTTGACATCTGAATCCACTGCTCCTCAAGACGACTTAAAGTTAGCCTTCTTCAACAGTGACTCATATTGCTGAGACATCATGTAGTTTTGAACCTGAGCCATGAAATCCATGGTCACGACAACAATAATCAACAACGAAGTTCCACCGAAATAGAAAGGAACGTTGTATTTGAGAATCAAAAACTCTGGCAACAAACACACAAAAGTGATGTAAATCGCACCTGCCAGCGTTAGCCGGAGCAGGATTTTATCAATATATTTGGCCGTCTGATCCCCGGGACGAATTCCAGGAATGAATGCCCCGCTCTTCTTCAGGTTATCTGCGGTCTCTTTGCTGTTGAACACCAGCGCAGTATAGAAAAAGCAGAAAAACACGATAGCCGCTGCATACAACATGACATAAACCGGCTGGCCTGGGCTCAACGTGCTGGAGATATCTTTCAACCAGCGCATGGAATCACCCGCACTAAACCAATTGGCAATTGTTGCAGGCAACAAAATAATGCTTGAGGCGAAGATGGGAGGAATCACACCGGCCATATTCAGCTTCAAAGGCAGATGAGAAGACTGCCCGCCATACACCTTGTTCCCCACCTGACGCCGAGCGTAGTTGACCAGAATCTTCCGCTGCCCACGTTCGACGAACACCACAAAATACGTCACCAGCGCAACCAGAACAACCACAAGCAGCGCAACAATAATGCTCATGGCACCCGTACGCACCAGTTCCAAAAGTCCGCCGATAGCATTGGGCAAGCCTGCCGCAATACCGCCAAAAATCAAAATCGATATGCCGTTGCCCAATCCGCGCTCGGTAATTTGCTCACCCAGCCACATCAAAAACATGGTTCCTGCAGTCAAAGTAACAACAGAAGTCAGTCGAAAACCGAAGCCCGGTGCAATCACCAAACCAGCCGACGATTCCAAAGCCAGTGCAATACCCAGTGACTGAAACAACGCAAGGCCCAAGGTTCCGTAACGCGTGTACTGTGTAATCTTGCGACGACCGCCTTCGCCTTCTTTTTTCAACTGCTCAAACGTCGGCAGCACATAGGTCAGCAACTGCATGATGATCGACGCCGAGATATACGGCATGATCCCCAAGGCAAATATAGTGAACCTGGACAGCGCCCCGCCCGAGAACATATTGAACAGACTCAGAATTCCGCCCTGTTGACCTTTGAACAACTGTTGTAGCTGTGCTGGATCAATTCCCGGAACCGGTATGTGCGCGCCCACGCGGTACACGACCAGCGCGAGCAACAAAAACACAAGCCGACGACGCAAGTCACCGAACTTGTCTGTCTTTGCTATTTGAGCTGCGTTAGTTGCCACTTAAAGTCTCTCGGCCTTGAATTAAGCGACGCTGCCGCCGGCAGCCTCAATTGCCGCTTTGGCGCCAGCGGTAGCACCAATTCCGTTGAGCTTTACTGATTTAGTAAGCGCACCGGTATTGATAACCTTGACCACTTTTGCCATCTGACCTACAAGCTTTTCCTGCTTAAGTGTCAACAAATCGACCTCGGCCATACCCAAAACTTCCAATGTCGTCAGCGTGATCTCAGCATTGAACTGGAGCAGATGCGACTTGAAACCGCGCTTGGGCAAACGGCGATGCATAGGCATCTGGCCGCCTTCAAAGCCGACTTTATGGTATCCGCCGGCTCGGGACTTTTGACCTTTATGGCCACGACCTGCGGTCTTGCCAATGCCGGATCCGATGCCACGACCGACTCGGCGCTTGTAATGCTTCGCGCCGTCTGCGGGCTTAATGCTATTGAGTTCCATCATCAACCTCTTAAAGCACCTTGACCAGGTAGCTGATCTTGTTAATCATGCCGCGAACTTCGGGTGTATCCACCAGCTCGCTGGTGCTTCGAATTTTGCGCAAACCCAGACCACGCACAGTGGCGCGGTGGGATTCTTTGGTTCCAATCGGGCTACGCACCAACTGGATTTTTACGGTTTGTTGTGTTGTCATTTTGAAGTTCGCTTTCAGACGAAGAGTTCTTCAACAGTCTTGCCGCGCTTGGCTGCAACTTCGGATGGTGTAGTCGATACCGACAACGCGTCCAAAGTGGCACGGACCATGTTGTAGGGGTTGGAGGAGCCATGGCTCTTGGCCACGATATCCGTGATTCCAACCACTTCAAACACTGCACGCATAGGACCACCAGCAATGATTCCAGTACCCTTAGGGGCTGGAGCCATCATGACATTGGCAGCGCCGTGATGACCCATCACCTTGTGGTGAATAGAACCATTCTTGAGCGAAACCTTGATCATGTTGCGACGGGCTTCTTCCATTGCCTTTTGCACAGCAGCGGGAACTTCCTTGGATTTTCCCTTGCCCATGCCAATGCGACCTTCGCCGTCACCGACCACGGTCAGAGCTGCAAAGCCGAGAATACGGCCGCCCTTAACCACTTTGGTGACGCGATTGATCGCGATCATCTTTTCGCGCAGGCCGTCTTCAGGCCCTTCAGCCTTACCCTGCATCTTCGCTTGAACTTTAGCCATTCTGTATTCCGATCTGCTTAGAACTGCAAGCCAGCTTCGCGTGCCGCATCAGCCAGCGCTTTTACGCGGCCATGGTACGCAAAACCTGAACGATCAAATGCGACTTTTTCGACACCAGCAGCCTTGGCTTTTTCAGCCACTCGCTTGCCAATGATTTGGGCCGCGGCAACATTGCCACCCTTGCCCGCCGCGCCCAAAGCCTTGCGAACTTCGAGTTCGGCCGTAGAAGCTGCAGCCAGCACCTTGCCACCGTCGCCAGAGATTACGCTGGCGTAGATGTGCAAATTGGTACGATTCACCGTCAGTCGCGCAACGCCTTGTGTGGCAATACGGATGCGGGTCTGACGGGCCCTGCGAAGACGCTGCTCTTTTTTGGTCAACATGTTGCAGCTCCTTATTTCTTCTTGGTTTC
>CAIYDK010000023.1 GCA_903924955.1 uncultured beta proteobacterium
AGGCTTATCACAATTACCGTCATGGATGCTAAAGGCAAGTTGGGTACAAGCACGATTACCGTCAAGGACAGTAACAGCCTTGCCGGTTGCTAGTGGTCGTTCGCTCCATAGTTTTACTTTAGCGCGTCGGGGTGGAAAATCTGATGGAAGGAAACCATCTTTCGACGTACTTGGATGCAGTCGGACAGATGCAGTGATCTCTCTCGTCGGCCTCCCCGGCTCAGGCAAATCCACCGTCGGGCGTCAGCTTGCCCGTCGGTTGCAACTTCCTTTCTTTGATTCCGACCACGTCATCGAACAGCGGTTGGGTTACTCCATTCGGGAAGCCTTTGAGCGTGATGGAGAAGCTTCCTTTCGTGATCTGGAAGAAGCAGTTCTGGATGAGTTGTCCCAAAATCCGCGTGCCGTCATTTCAACCGGGGGTGGTGCTGTTTTGCGCTCAGCCACGCGCGAACGGCTACATACACGTGGGCAGGTTGTCTATCTCAACTCTACGCCTGAAGAGATATTTCGACGTCTGCGCCACGATGTCAATCGGCCCTTGCTGCAAGTTGCTGATCCATTGACCCGCTTACGTGATTTGTACGCGGTGCGCGACCCGTTGTACCGCGAGACTGCGCATTTTGTGATCGAGACCGGTCGTCCGTCGGTGTCGACTTTGGTGAACATGATCGTCATGCAACTCGAACTCGCTGGCGTTGCCACAGGCTCTGCGTCTGCTGCAAAACAGTAGAGCCTGAGTTCGCACCACAATGGTTTGGCTTCCAGTGTCGGTACGGTATCCCCTAAACTAAAGGGCTATGCAAGCACCGAACACTTCATCAAGCGTCCATATCGACTTGGGCGACCGCAGTTACCCCATTTTGATTGCCCCGGCACTGCTTGACGATGCCGCCACTTTCGCCGACCTGCCCAAGGGCGGCGCGGCGATGATTGTGAGCAACGTCACGGTAGCCCCTCTGTACGCACAACGTTTACGTGCCGCGCTGACCGGACGTTTCAAGACCATTCATACTGTCACGCTGCCCGACGGCGAAGAGTATAAAAACTGGCAAACCCTTAATCTCATCTTTGATGCGTTGCTGGCAAATGAGTGTGACCGCAAGACCGTTTTGTTCGCCTTGGGCGGTGGCGTCGTGGGTGACATGACGGGCTTTGCGGCCGCGAGCTATATGCGTGGCATTGCGTTTGTGCAGGTTCCCACCACGCTTTTGTCACAAGTGGACTCGTCCGTCGGCGGCAAGACGGGCATCAACCACCCGCAAGGCAAGAACATGATCGGCGCGTTTTACCAGCCGCTGCGCGTGGTGTGTGACTTGGACACCCTCAAAACCCTGCCTGACCGGGAATTGAGTGCCGGACTGGCCGAGGTGATCAAATATGGACCGATTGCGGACCTTGCCTTTTTGGACTGGATCGAAGCCAACATGGACCGCTTGCTGGCGCGTGACGTCGATGCACTGGCCCACGCCGTGCAGCGCAGTTGCGAGATCAAGGCCTGGGTTGTGGCCCAGGACGAACGAGAGTCAGGACTGCGTGCCATTCTCAACTTTGGCCATACCTTTGGCCACGCCATTGAGGCGGGCATGGGCTATGGCAAGTGGTTGCACGGCGAGGCCGTAGGCTGTGGCATGGTCATGGCAGCGCAGCTTTCGTGCGATTTGGGCTTGGTGGACGCTGCATTCGTGAAACGTTTGCGTACCATCATCCAGCGGGCTGGCTTGCCGGTCATCGGCCCCAGGCTGAACCCGGACGACAACGCCGGTCGCTACTTGGAACTGATGCGTGTGGACAAAAAGGCCGAGGCCGGTGAGATTCGCTTTGTACTCATCGATGGCCCTTCGCGTGCCAGTATGCGGGGTGCACCCGATGCGCTGGTACGCAGCGTAATCGATGCTTGTTGTGCGTAGATTGCTATGATTATGATAGCTGGTTTCGCATATTTCACGAGGGCTGAATGCCTTTTTTAGCTCAATGATGCTGGCTCCATACGCCTGCGATCCCGAACGCTCGCGCGGCAGGCAATTTGCCGAGCCTGCGGCTCCAACGCGTACCGTGTTTCAGCGCGACCGTGACCGCATCGTCCACTCAACCGCCTTTCGGCGCCTGGTTTACAAGACGCAGGTTTTTTTGAACCACGAGGGCGACCTGTTTCGCACGCGATTGACCCATTCGCTGGAGGTCGCCCAACTTGGGCGCTCGGTTGCGCGCTCTTTGAGCCTGAACGAAGACTTGGTGGAGGCTATCGCGCTGGCCCATGATCTGGGCCACACCCCGTTCGGGCACGCCGGGCAGGATGCGCTCAATGATTGCATGCGCGACCATGGTGGCTTTGAGCACAACCTGCAAAGTCTGCGCGTGGTGGACCATCTGGAAGAAAGCTATCCCCAATTCAATGGAATCAACCTCAGTTTTGAGACCCGCGAAGGTATTCTTAAACACTGTAGTCCGGAAAACGCGCAGGCTATCGAAGACCGTGAACCGGGCGGAATTGGTCGCCGTTTCCTGGATGGAACCCAACCCAGCCTGGAGGCGCAGTTGTGCAACCTCGCCGATGAGATTGCCTACAACGCCCACGATATCGACGACGGCGTGCGCTCGGGTCTGATAACGATGGATCAGTTGCACGAAGTGACATTGTTTGAGGACTTCCACCACCAGGTTCTGGATGAGTTTCCCGAGCTCGAGAAAGCAAAAAATCAGCGCCGCCTGCTGTTTGAAACCATTCGGCGTATGCTCAGCGCCCAGGTGTATGACCTGATAGCAGTTAGCCAACTAGCGCTGTCCACGGCCATGCCGCCGAGTCCGGATGCCGTGAGACGACTGCCACCTTTGCTGGCTTTTGGAAGTGCGATGCGGCTCCAGTCCATCCAGCTCAAGCAGTTTCTGTTTCGCAATCTGTACCGTCACCCTCAGGTCATGGAGACCACCGCATTGGCCAAGCAGGTGGTGCGGGAGTTGTTTGACGCTTACCTTCATGCACCGCACGAACTTCCTCTCAATTTTGGCGTTGGAATTGACGACATAAAGGGGCGAAACGGGTGGCCCCCGACGCCCGCCCGCTTGGTTGCCGACTATATCGCCGGCATGACCGACCGGTTTGCCGCTCGCGAGCACGAACGACTGACAGGAGGTCGACTCTTGGGTTGATCAAAAATGCCACTGCATGAACCGGCGGCCAGTAAAATCTCCGCACAATCAGAAGCGTGCCCGGAGGAATAGTGAGTTTTCTCAATCAGTTGAAGTCGCAAGCCAATGCGCTGGAAAGCGAGCAGACGCAGCAGTTGCAAAACTACGAGGCCAATGCCATCACGACTGAGCGGGCGTGCAAGGTCGTTTGGCACTATTTGCAAGACTTGGCACGCCACCTCAGCGTCATCACACCACAGGCACCGGCGTTTTCTCTGGACGGAAAAACGAAGTGGCCTCCCATGAAGCTTGCCGGTTTTCGTGCCGATACGCGCAAGAAAAAGCTGCGGGACAAAGACGTTTGCGACTTTATTGCCATGGGATGGGACATCGTGCCCCTTGTGGGGCCGCCAACCGCGGGTTCAGTTAGCGTGAACTTTCCACCCGAGTTGGATCGGGTGCAAAAGCGACTGGCCTTTGGCCATGTTGACCATGAGCGCAAGAACGTCCTTCACCCCGAAAAGAATACCTTGCAAGCTATCCGCTTTGAGTACACCACGCAGGCGCGCGGCAATATCACCGTCACCGCTGATCATGACAACGCACAACTGGTGTTCCGTCTGGCCAATGCAGACGGGTTTGGCGTGGTCACCACCACCTGGCCGGCCGAGCGCATTAACAATGAGTTGATGGATGAACTGGCCAAGCTGGTTGTGGCCCAACCCAGTCGATTTGCATGAACACAACTACAGAACCCGATGACGCCCAAGTTGAGCAGGATACTCGCCGCTGGCTGCAGCGCGCCGTCATCGGCCTGAACCTGTGCCCGTTCGCCAAGTCGGTGGACGTGAAGGGATTGGTTCACTACGCCGTCACCCGTTCCGTGGGTTTTAAGGACTTGTTGGCGGACTTGAAGTTTGAGTTAAATTCGCTTGCAGCCCTTGAGGATACTGCGCGAGACACTACACTTTTTATAGCACCCGATGGTCTGCAGGACTTTTTGGAATACAACGACTTTCTGGCCCAGGCCAACCGATTGTTGGCAAAAATGGGTTTTGACGGGGTTTTTCAGATCGCCAGTCTGCATCCACAGTACCAGTTTGCCGATGCGCCGCCCGATGCCATTACCAACTTCACGAACCGCTCGCCCTATCCAACGCTGCACCTGATACGCGAGGCCAGCATAGACCGGGCCGTCAAAGCTTTTCCGCACGCACAGGCTATTTTTGAGACCAATATGCGCACCATGGAGCGCATCGGGCATGAGGGCTGGGTGGCGTTGGGGGTGGGCGCCAGCGCCGGGCGTGGCAAACTCCCCTCATGAAGCAGCACAAACCGCGGGTCACCAGCGCCCTATCGCCAGCGGCGGGCAAGCCGGCAGCCGTAAATCCCTTGGCAGACGAGGTGCGCTCGGGGCAGAGCGTGGAACTGCTCAAGGAGCTCCACATCCTCACCCGCGAGGGCAAGCTCAACCAGGATTCCCGGCGCAAGCTCAAGCAGGTGTATCACCTGTACCAGTTCATCGAGAAGCTGCTGCTGGAGTTGCCTGATGGAGGCAAGGGTGCCACGCTGGCGGATCACGGTGCGGGTAAGTCGTATCTGGGCTTCATTATTTACGACCTGTTCTTCAAGGTGCTGAAGAGCGGCCATATTTACGGTATCGAGACGCGCTCGGAACTGGTGCAAAAGTCGCGCGAACTGGCCCAGCGTCTCGGATTCGATGGCATGTCGTTTTTGAACCTGAGCGTGGCGGAGTCAACCGGGTCTGATGCCTTGCCCGACACCATTGATGTGGTCACCGCGCTGCACGCCTGCGACACGGCCACCGATGACGCCATCGCGTTCGGGCTGAAGAAGCATGCCCGTTACCTGGTGCTGGTGCCCTGCTGCCAGGCCGAGATTGCGCGCAGTCTGAACGCAGGCAAGGCCTTGTCGCTGAGCCGCACGCCCTTGGCCGAGTTGTGGCGCCACCCGCTACACACCCGCGAGATGGGCAGCCAGATCACCAATGTGTTGCGCTGCCTGTATCTTGAGGCCAGCGGCTACCAGGTGACAGTGACGGAACTGGTGGGCTGGGAACACAGCATGAAAAACGAGCTCATTATTGCCCGGCGCACCGGCAAGCCCAACCGGGCTGCGGCACAACGTCTTCGTGCGCTGTTGGAAGAGTTTGGTTTGACGGCCTTGCTGGCGACGCGCTTTGTATTGCCTGCTGTTGCTGATTCCGCACCGGCAACTGCGCACGGTGCGCAGGCGTCGGGTTAGGGCGCAGCACCGCCGCTCTCCTGTATGGCCCGTCTTCCCCGCCTCTCCTTGCCGGGTCATCCGCACCATGTGATCCAGCGGGGCAACAACCGCCAAGCGATTTTTGCATCCTCTGTCGACTACCAGATGATGCTGGACCTGCTGGACGAAAACGCCCGCAAATTCAATGTCGCCATCCACGCTTATGTGCTGATGGGCAATCACTTCCATTTGCTGGCAACGCCCCAGACCGCGGATGGACTGCCGCAGATGATGCAGGCGGTGGGGCGGCGCTATGTGCGCTATTTCAACGATAGTCAGAAACGCAGCGGCACACTGTGGGAGGGGCGCTACAAATCCACATTGATTCAGACCGAGCGCTACCTGCTGGCTTGCATGGCCTACATCGACCTCAATCCGGTGCGCGCCGGCATCGCTGGTCAGGCGCGCGACTATGCCTGGTCCAGTCACGCGCACTACGTCGGCTTACGGACGGACAAACTGGTTACACCCCACCCGCTGGTCTGGGCCTTGGGCAACACGCCCTTTGCGCGTGAGGCCGCCTACGCCGAATTGGTGCAGACAGGCGTCAGCACGGGGCAGCAGCAGGCATTAACTGACTCCGCGCTTCGCGGTTGGGCCTTGGGAGAGCCCGATTTTGTAAAAGCGCTGCAAAAAATGACAACACGTCGCGTGTCGAAGACTACCGCTGGGCGTCCACCGGTGGTCCAAAAAGAACCAATGAAATAGAGCTTCAGCCCCTATCTATAGGGCGTAGCGTGCTATTGTTTTTGATATGTCCCTTATTATATGTTGATTAATTTAATCAGTAAATAATTGGAATCTGACCCCAATTGTTCTACTTGGCATCTTTGTTGCAATGCAGTATTCTTCGAATCCATTGCAAATACCCAGGAGAGTGCCATGACCACGGCAGCCGAAATCCAACATCTTCAGAACACCGGTTTGTATTCCAAGGAGCACGAGCATGACGCCTGCGGCGTCGGTTTTGTGGCCCACATCAAGGGAACGAAGTCGCACGACATCGTCAAGAATGCGCTGAAGATTCTGGAGAACCTGGATCACCGGGGTGCGGTGGGTGCTGACAAACTCATGGGCGACGGTGCTGGCATTTTGATCCAGTTGCCCGACGCGTTGTACCGCGAAGAGATGTTGGCCCAGGGCGTGACCCTGCCAGCGCCGGGTGAATACGGCGTGGGCATGATCTTTCTGCCCAAGGAGCACGCGTCCCGCCTGGCCTGTGAACAGGAGATGGAGCGTGCCATCAAGGCCGAAGGCCAGGTTCTGCTCGGCTGGCGCGATGTGCCGGTGAATCGTGACATGCCCATGTCGCCCACGGTGCGTGAGAAAGAGCCCGTCTTGCGACAGGTCTTCATTGGCCGTGGCAACGATGTCATCGTGCAAGACGCGCTGGAGCGCAAGTTGTACGTCATTCGCAAGACTGCCAGCGCGAACATTCAGAACTTGAAGCTCAAGCACAGCAAAGAGTATTACGTGCCCAGCATGAGCAGCCGCACCGTGGTCTACAAGGGTTTGTTGCTGGCCGATCAGGTGGGCGTCTATTTTCTCGATTTGAGCGATGCGCGCTGCGTTTCCGCTTTGGGTCTGGTGCACCAACGCTTCTCCACCAATACATTCCCGGAGTGGCCGCTGGCGCACCCCTATCGCTATGTCGCACACAACGGCGAGATCAATACAGTCAAGGGAAACTACAACTGGATGAAGGCGCGTGAAGGCGTGATGTCTTCCCCCGTTCTGGGTGCCGATTTGCAGAAACTCTACCCCATCAGCTTTGCCAGTCAGTCCGACACGGCAACGTTTGATAACTGCCTGGAGTTGCTGACGATGGCGGGCTACCCGATCAGCCAGGCCGTGATGATGATGATTCCCGAGCCTTGGGAAAACCACACCATGATGGATGAGCGTCGACGCGCCTTCTACGAATACCACGCCGCGATGCTGGAGCCCTGGGACGGCCCGGCCTCCATCGTGTTCACCGATGGTCGCCAGATCGGCGCCACGCTGGACCGCAATGGACTGCGCCCCTCGCGCTACTGCATCACCGATGATGACCTGGTCATCATGGGCTCGGAGTCCGGTGTGTTGCCCGTGCCGGAAAACAAGATCGTTCGTAAATGGCGTCTGCAGCCCGGAAAAATGTTCCTGATCGACTTGGAGCAGGGCCGGATGATTGACGACCAGGAGCTCAAGGCCAACTTGGCTAACAGCAAGCCCTACAAGCAGTGGATTGAGAACCTGCGCATCAAGCTTGACGACGTGGTCTTTGAAGAACGTCGCACCGACCAGGCGTTGTCTACGGTGATCGCCGGTGTTGAGCCGAAACGCTCGACCGACAATGTGAGCCTTTTGGACCGTCAGCAGGCATTTGGCTTTACGCAAGAAGACCTCAAATTCTTGATTGCACCGATGGCCGCGGCAGGCGAAGAGGCTATTGGTTCGATGGGTAATGACAGCCCGCTGGCTGTGCTCTCGGACAAGAACAAGCCGCTGTACAACTACTTCAAGCAGTTGTTTGCGCAGGTGACCAATCCGCCGATCGATCCGATCCGCGAGGCCATTGTCATGTCACTGGTGTCGTTTATTGGGCCCAAGCCTAATTTGCTGGACATCAATCAGGTGAACCCGCCGATGCGCATGGAGGTGAGTCAGCCGGTGCTCGATTTTGCCGACATGGCCAAACTGCACGACATTGAAAAGCACACCCAGGGCAAGTTCCGAAGCTACACGCTGGACATCACGTACCCCCTGTCATGGGGCCACGAAGGCGTAGAAGCCAAGTTGGCGTCACTGTGCGCCGAGGCGGTGGACGCCATCAAGGGTGGCAAGAACATCCTGATCATCAGCGACCGTGCGATGAACGCCACGCAAGTGGCCATTCCGGCGTTGCTGGCGCTCTCTGCCATCCACCAGCATCTGGTGGGCGAAGGCCTGCGCACGACCGCAGGTTTGGTAGTGGAGACCGGTACGGCGCGGGAAGTGCACCATTTCGCGGTGTTGGCGGGCTACGGTGCCGAAGCCGTTCACCCCTATCTGGCCATGGAAACGCTGGTCAGCATCCACAAGGACCTGCCTGGCGACCTGTCGGCCGAGAAGGCCATCTACAACTACGTCAAGGCCGTGGGCAAGGGACTGTCCAAGATCATGTCCAAGATGGGCGTGTCTACCTACATGAGCTACTGCGGCGCGCAGCTGTTTGAGGCGATTGGCCTGTCCAGCGAGACGGTTTCAAAGTACTTCACCGGAACGCCCAGTCGCGTCGAAGGTATCGGTGTTTTTGAGATCGCTGAAGAGGCCATCCGCATGCACAAGGCCGCCTTTGGCGCCGACCCGGTTCTGGCCAATGCGTTGGATGCCGGCGGCGAGTACGCCTGGCGCGCCCGCGGCGAAGAGCATATGTGGACGCCGGATGCCATCGCCAAACTGCAGCACAGCACGCGAGCCAACAACTGGAATACCTACAAGGAATACGCCCAGATCGTCAACGACCAGAGCAAGCGCCATCTGACGCTGCGCGGGCTTTTCGAGTTCAAGATCGATCCGGCCAAGGCGATTTCGGTGGACGAAGTCGAGTCGGCCAAGGAAATCGTCAAGCGCTTCGCCACCGGCGCCATGTCGCTGGGTTCCATCAGTACCGAAGCCCACGCCACACTGGCCATCGCCATGAACCGCATTGGCGGCAAGAGCAACACGGGTGAGGGTGGCGAAGACCCCGCTCGCTACCGTCAGGAGCTCAAAGGCATCCCGATCCAGCAAGGCCAGACCATGGCCGACATCATCGGCAAAGATGTGGTGGAAGTAGATATTCCCATGAATGCGGGTGACAGCTTGCGTTCGCGCATCAAGCAGGTCGCATCCGGCCGCTTTGGCGTGACCGCCGAATATCTCAACAGCGCCGATCAGATCCAGATCAAAATGGCCCAGGGAGCCAAGCCCGGCGAGGGCGGTCAGTTGCCTGGTGGCAAGGTGTCCGACTACATCGGTCGCTTGCGCCACTCTGTGCCCGGAGTGGGGCTCATCTCGCCACCGCCGCACCATGACATCTACTCGATCGAAGATCTGGCCCAGTTGATCCACGACCTGAAAAACGTCGCGCCGCATTCGGGCATCAGCGTCAAGCTGGTCAGTGAAATCGGTGTCGGCACAATTGCCGCCGGTGTGGCCAAGTGCAAGGCTGACCATGTGGTGATTGCCGGGCACGACGGTGGCACGGGTGCTTCGCCCTGGTCATCCATCAAGCATTGCGGCAGTCCGTGGGAAATTGGCCTTGCCGAGACCCAGCAAACGCTGGTGTTGAACCGGCTGCGCAGCCGCATTCGCGTTCAAGCCGATGGCCAGATGAAGACGGGTCGCGACGTGGCAATTGGCGCCTTGCTGGGTGCTGATGAGTTCGGCTTTGCTACTGCGCCCCTGGTGGTTGAAGGCTGCATCATGATGCGCAAGTGCCACCTCAATACCTGCCCGGTGGGCGTGGCCACCCAAGACCCGTCGCTGCGCAAGAAGTTTTCCGGCAAGCCTGAGCATGTGGTGAACTATTTCTTCTTCATCGCCGAAGAAGTACGCCAGATCATGGCCCAACTCGGCATCCGCAAGTTTGACGACCTGATTGGCCGTGCCGACCTGCTCGATATGCGCAAGGGGATCGAGCATTGGAAAGCCAGCGGCCTGGACTTTGGACGTCTGTTTGCCCAACCCAATGTGCCTGCTGATGTACCCCGCTTCCAGACCCTGGAGCAGGAACACGGCCTTGAAAAGGCGCTGGACAACGTGCTGATTGCCAAAAGTCGTGCAGCCATCGACAAGGGTGAGCGTGTGCAGTTCATGGAAATGGCGCGCAACGTCAACCGCTCCGTGGGTGCCATGCTGTCGGGCGCGGTGACCAAGGTGCACCCCGAAGGCCTGCCGGATGACACCATCCGTATCCAGCTGGAAGGCACGGGCGGCCAGTCCTTCGGCGCCTTCCTGACCCGTGGCATCACGCTGTACCTGATTGGCGACGCCAATGACTACACCGGCAAGGGCCTCTCTGGTGGCCGTGTGGTGGTGCGCCCCAGTATTGACTTCCGGGGCGTGGCGGTTAACAACACCATCGTCGGCAACACCGTCATGTACGGTGCAACCGCTGGCGAGGCCTTCTTCAGCGGCGTCGCCGGTGAGCGCTTTGCGGTGCGCCTGTCGGGGGCTACCACCGTGGTCGAGGGCACGGGCGACCACGGTTGTGAGTACATGACCGGCGGCACCGTGGCGGTGCTGGGCAAGACCGGGCGCAACTTTGCAGCCGGCATGAGCGGTGGTATCGCCTACGTGTACGACGAAGACGGCCAATTTGCCAAGCGTTGCAACACCGCCATGGTTTCGATGGAGAAAGTGTTGACCAGTGCCGAGCAGGAAGCGGCAATGGACAAGGCGATCTGGCACCGCGGACTGAGCGACGAAGTCCAACTGCGCAAGTTGCTGGAAGAGCACAACCGCTGGACCGGCAGCAAGCGGGCCCGCGAATTGCTGGACGAGTGGGACACGACCCGAGGCAAGTTCGTCAAGGTGTTCCCCAATGAGTACAAACGTGCCCTGGGCGAAATCCATGCGAAGAAAGCGGCTGCAGCCCCCGTAAAACCTGCGCAGTCAGCTATCAAAAATGAAGCAACTGCGGCTAAATAAACTGACTAGACAGGAAGAAATCATGGGAAAAGTCACTGGCTTTATGGAATTTGAGCGCATCGAAGAGGGCTACAAGCCCGTCACCGAGCGCCTGAAGCATTACAAAGAGTTTGTGGTGGGGCTCGACGATGCACAGGCCAATAAGCAGGCTGCGCGTTGCATGGACTGCGGTACGCCGTTTTGCAACAACGGCTGCCCGGTCAACAACATCATTCCGGACTTCAACGACATGGTGTACCACAATGAATGGAAGGCTGCCATCGACACCTTGCACAGCACCAACAATTTCCCCGAGTTCACCGGCCGTATCTGCCCCGCGCCTTGCGAGGCGGCATGCACGCTGAATGTGAACGACGAGGCGGTGGGGATCAAGTCCATCGAGCACGCCATCATCGACCGCGCCTGGGCCGAGGGCTGGGTGTTGGCCCAGCCCGCCAGCACCAGGACCGGCAAAAAGGTGGCGGTGGTGGGTTCCGGCCCGGCCGGTATGGCAGCGGCCCAGCAACTGGCGCGTGTGGGACATGATGTGACGCTGTTCGAAAAGAATGACCGCGTTGGTGGCCTGCTGCGCTATGGCATTCCGGACTTCAAGATGGAAAAGTCCCATATTGACCGCCGTGTGGATCAACTGGTCAAGGAAGGCGTCACCATTCGCACGGGCGTGCTGGTCGGCGAAATGCCCAAAGACTCGAAAGTGACCAACTGGGCCAAGGAAACCATTTCTGCCGCCCAGTTGCAGAGCGACTTTGACGCCGTGCTGCTGACTGGTGGCTCCGAGCAGTCGCGCGATTTGCCGGTGCCAGGTCGGGAACTGGCGGGCGTGCATTTCGCCATGGAATTTTTGCCCCAGCAAAACAAGGTCAACGCCGGTGACAAGCTCAAAGGGCAACTGCGCGCGACCGACAAGCATGTGATCGTCATTGGCGGCGGTGATACGGGCTCGGACTGCGTCGGTACCAGCAACCGCCATGGCGCGGCCAGCGTCACCCAGTTTGAGGTGATGCCGCAGCCACCGGTGGAAGAAAACCGCCCCATGACCTGGCCCTATTGGCCGATCAAACTGCGCACCAGTTCCAGCCACGACGAAGGCTGCGACCGTGAATTTGCCATCTCCACCAAGGAATTCATCGGTGAAAAAGGCAAGCTCACCGGCCTGAAGACGGTGCGTGTCGAGTGGAAAGACGGCAAGATGATCGAGGTTCCCGGCTCCGAGAAGGTTCTCAAAGCCGATCTGGTATTGCTGGCCATGGGCTTTGTGAATCCGGTAGCCACCGTATTGGAATCCTTTGGTGTGGACAAGGATGGCCGTGGCAATGCCAAGGCCACGACCGACTTCACCGGTGGTTACGCCACCAACGTGCCCAAGGTTTTTGCTGCTGGCGATATCCGCCGGGGCCAGAGTCTGGTGGTGTGGGCGATCCGCGAAGGTCGTCAGGCGGCGCGTTCCGTGGATGAGTTCCTGATGGGATGCAGCGACCTGCCGCGGTAGCGCGGCTTAACACAGGGTTTACGCGAATCCTTTATCATCCAGAAGCCGGAAATAGCCCGGCTTTTGTTTTTTATGGCCCATAGCACTTCTGAATCTCTGGTTGAACTGCGTCGCGTGACCTTCGGGTACGGGGAGCGCGTTATTCTGGACAACGTCTCGTTGAACGTGCCCCGCGGCAAGGTCACGGCGTTGATGGGCGCTTCGGGAGGCGGTAAAACCACCATCATGCGACTGATTGGCGGGCAAAATCGCGCACAGATGGGCCAAATGCTTTTCGACGGGCAGGATGTGACCACCATGGATCAGCCCCGGTTGTATGCGGCGCGGCGCCGCATGGGTATGCTGTTTCAGTTTGGCGCCTTGTTTGCGGACTTGAGTGTGTTTGATAACGTGGCCTTTCCGCTGCGTGAGCACACCGATTTGTCCGACGATATGGTCTACGACATCGTGTTGATGAAGCTCAATGCGGTTGGTTTGCGTGGCGCC
>CAIYDK010000024.1 GCA_903924955.1 uncultured beta proteobacterium
AACTGGCAGCTGTTGCTGCACGAATGCCTGGGTTGGGCGGCCTATCGCGTAACCGGGCGACTTTAGATGTGCACCAGTCGCCGCGCCACCACCTTGTCAATGCGTTTCCCCTCCAGAGCCCTGACCTCAAATCGCCAGGCTGCACATTCAATGCATTCACCCACCGACGGCAACTCGCCCGAAACGGCCATCAGCAGGCCTGCCAGCGTGTTGTAACGGCCGCGATCTTCCTGGGGCAACTCGTCAATATCAAGACGCGCCTTGAGTTCGCCTACCGGCATCAAGCCATCCAGTTCCCAGGATCCATCCGGCAAATGCGTGGCCCACGCCTGAGTTTGGGCATCTGGCTTGAGCTCACCCGTAATGGCTTCCAGCAAGTCGTGCGGGGTTAACAAGCCTTGCACCACGCCATACTCATCCACGACAAACACCATGCGCGCCGACTTGGTTCGAAACTGTTCAATGAGCTCCATGCCGCTCAGCGTTTCAGGCACAAATGCGGCAGGCTCTGCGATGGCCTCGATACTGCCTTCGTGATCACTCCCCAATTCCAGCAAGCGCGCCACACTGACCAGCCCGACCACCTGATCGAGTGAGCCGCGACAAACCGGGTACCACGAATGCGCGCCATTGCTTCCGCCGGTGCTGGCCTGTGCCAGACACTGCGGCACGGTCGCAGAGGCATCCATCCATTCGACGTCGGAGCGCGGAAGCATCATGGACGGCAGCGTGCGGTCGTCCAGGCCAAACACATTGCGCACCATCTGGTGTTCGTGTTGCTCGATGATGCCTGCATCCACGCCCTCCTCCAGGCTGGCCGAAATTTCCGCTTCGGTCACCACGCGGTTGTCGGTGGCATCAATACGCATCAGCCTGAGCATGGCATGCGTACACACGGACAGCAATCGCACAAAGGGCTTGGCACCGCTGGCAAACCAGGTCATGGGACGGGCCAGCACGCGGGCCACCGGTTCGGGGTAGAGCTGTCCAATGCGCTTGGGCACCAGTTCACCAAAAAGAATGGTGCTGAACGTGATCAACGTCACGACCAGCGCGGTGGCGGAAATTTCAGCGGCACGGTGAGAAATAGGCAATAAAGCCTCCAACCAGTGGGCCACACCCTCGCTAAACGCTGCCTCACCCACGATGCCATTGAGCATGCCAATCGACGTCACGCCCACCTGCACCGCAGACAAAAACTGCGTCGGGTTTTCCAGCAGCACCTGCGCGGCTTGCGCGCCTTTGTCCCCCGCATCCGACATGGCCTGCAAGCGCACCTTGCGGCTGGCGGTCAGCGCCAGCTCGGACATGGCAAATGCGCCATTGAGGAGCGTAAGCACCACGATCAAAAGAAATTCCATGAAACCCAAGCGAGAATGAAGACCATGGCACTTTACATGATTGGCGATGTGCAAGGCTGCGACTCTGCCCTGCAACACCTGCTCGACACCGTTAACTTCTCTCCCAGCCGTGACACGCTCTACTTATTGGGTGACCTGGTTAACCGCGGCCCCGACTCCGCAGGCGTGTTGCGCCGTCTGATGGGCTATGGTGACGGCGCACGCTGCCTGCTCGGCAACCATGACCTGAACCTGCTGGCGGTAGCCCAAGGTACGCGAAAACTCCATCGCAAAGACACGCTGGACGCTGTTTTGCAGGCGCCCGACCGCAGCGCCATGCTGCAGTGGTTGCGTCACCAGAAGATGGCCATGCTGCTAAAGCGGGGTGACAAACCGCTATTGATGGTGCACGCCGGCGTGCTGCCCACCTGGACCGTAGACCAGACCATGGCACTGGCGCACGAGGTCGAAACCGAACTACAGGGTGACCGGGCCGCAATATTTTTGCATGGCATGTATGGCAATACGCCCACCGGTTGGAGCGACTCACTTGCCGGCACAGACCGCCTGCGGGTGATCGTCAACGCGTTGACCCGCCTGCGCTTTTGCACCGCACAGGGCGAAATGGAGTTTGAAACCACGGAAGGCGCGGGGGGAGCCCCGGCTGGCTACATGCCCTGGTTTGACGTGCCGGGCCGAAAAACGGCGGACGCTGCTGTGGCCTTTGGACACTGGTCCACACTGGGGTGGATGGGCCGCAAAGACCTGCTTTCGCTGGACACCGGCTGCGTATGGGGTGGCTGTCTGAGCGCCCTGCAATTCAATCTACAGGACGACTCACAAGAACTGATTCAGGTGAAATGCCAGGCCGCTCAGCAGCCTGGCAAGTAATCAGGCAGATTTGAACAGAGCCGCAACCTTGAGCTTGGGCTTGATGTTGGCCGAAATACTGCGGGCCGCAGGGCGGGCCGAAGCCTCCCAGGAGGGCGCAGCGGACTCGGTTACAGCCGGTGCTTCGTAGGGCTTGTCAAAAAACGGGTCGCGCGGCGCTTGTGCCGATCGGGCATAGTTGCTCCGCGCAGCCTGTGGAGCACGCGTTGTATAGGTATCGTCACGCGTCGCCCGGTTGCTGTCACCCCGACCGGTGCGGCCGCCACTTCGGCCATTGTCACCACCGGTTGCTTCACCTTCGTGCGAGTACATGCGCCGACCGTCGTTGATACGGCCCTGCTTGCGAATGTCCGGTGCGTCTTCGTCGTACTCAACGGCCTCGAGCTCGATCTTGGTCTTGATCAGCTTCTCGATGTCGCCAACCAGACGGGCATCGTTGTTGCCGCCGACAAAGCTCACCGCCAAGCCGGCAGCGCCGGCGCGGCCGGTGCGGCCAATGCGGTGGATGTAGTCTTCGGCGTTGAACGGGATGTCAAAGTTGAACACGCAGGGCACGTCCTTGATGTCCAGTCCACGGGCCGCAACATCGGTACACACCAGCAAATCGACTTCGCCTTTTTTGAACGACTCGAGCGCCTTCAAGCGCTCGTCCTGACTCTTGTCGCCGTGCAGGGCAGTTGTCTTCAAACCTTCACGCTCCAGCGTGCGGGCCAGGCGGGCACAGCCCAGCTTGCTGTTCACAAACACGAACGCCTGCTTCATGCCGCGCGCCTTCAGAATCTGGTGCAGTGCATGGCGCTTCTCGTCTTCTGGCACGCTGTAAAAATGCTGCTCGACGGTAGACGCAGTCGCGTTGGCGCGAGCGACTTCGATGGTGACCGGGTTTTGCAGATAGCTGCTGGCCAGGCGCTTGATCTCGGGCGAGAACGTCGCGCTGAACAAGAGCGTGGTGCGTTGCTTGGGCAGGTACGAGAGGATGCGCTGCAAATCGGGCAAAAAGCCAATATCCAGCATGCGGTCTGCCTCGTCAAGCACCACATACTCCACCTGGTTCAAAACGGCATTCTTGGCCTCGATATGGTCCAGCAGGCGCCCAGGGGTGGCAACCAAAATTTCCACACCTTTTTTCAACTCCAAAGTCTGTGGCTTCATGTCCATGCCACCAAACACCACGGCGCTGCGCAAATTGGTGTACTTGGCGTACAGCTTGACCTGTTGCGCCACCTGATCGGCCAGTTCGCGGGTAGGCAATAGCACCAAAGCGCGCACAGGGTGGCGCGCAGGGGAGGTGGAACTGTTTTCGTGTTTCAACAGGCGGTGCAGCAGGGGCAGCGAGAAAGCCGCCGTCTTGCCCGTGCCAGTCTGGGCCGCGCCCATGACGTCTTTACCCGTGATGACCACGGGAATGGCCTGGGCCTGGATGGGTGTCATGGACTCGTAGCCCATTTCGGCCACGGCGCGGGCCAACGGGGCGGCCAGTTGCAACTGGGCGAACGCCATGATGGGCGTTTGCGAGTTCAATTCGTTCGATGTTTCAGCGGGAGCTGTGGTATTCAGTTCAGTATTCAAATCGGTCATTCATAGCAAAGGTGAGTGCTATCGATCCGATAGCTGATGGCGCCCCCAACGCTAGGGCAAACCCGTATTATCCTCTATCTGCCACAAATGCCGTGCAAATCAGGCCACCGCGGCCCGGCTTCACTTCAAGCCTTGGGCAGCGTCACG
Source organism: uncultured beta proteobacterium (assembly GCA_903924955.1). Classification (GTDB taxonomy): domain Bacteria; phylum Pseudomonadota; class Gammaproteobacteria; order Burkholderiales; family Burkholderiaceae_C; genus Allorhodoferax. The sequence goes on from CAIYDK010000024.1 coordinate 3,957, forward strand.
CCCACCTGACCCTGGTATTTGCCTCCGCGGTCCTTGTAGCTGGTCTCGCAAACGTCGTCCTTGTCGCTCTCGAAGAACAATACCTGCGCACAACCCTCGCCTGCGTAAATTTTGGCGGGCAGCGGCGTGGTGTTGCTGAATTCCAGCGTCACATAGCCTTCCCACTCGGGCTCGAACGGTGTCACGTTGACGATGATGCCGCAGCGCGCGTAAGTGCTCTTGCCCAGGCAAATGGTGAGCACATTGCGCGGAATACGGAAGTACTCCATGGTCCGGGCCAGAGCAAAGCTGTTGGGCGGGATGATGCAGACGTCATCGTTGAAATCGACAAAGCTCTTTTCGTCAAAGTTCTTGGGATCAACCACGGTGCTGTGGATGTTGGTGAATACCTTGAACTCGGGCGCGCAACGGATGTCGTAGCCATAGCTGCTGGTGCCGTAACTGACGATCTTCTGGCCGTCCGCGTTCTGGCGAATCTGGCCTGGCTCAAAGGGTTCAATCATGCCGGTCGTTTCGGCCATGTGGCGAATCCACTTGTCGCTTTTGATGCTCATGGGGAGTTGCTCCTAAGTTCTGCCAATTGTAAGTTACTACCAAAAACATAGCGGCTTACGCAATATCCACGGGGGCTAACGCCTCAAATCGCTTGAGAGATTACCGTGCGTTCAATCAATCGATCATCCCCCAGCACAATCATGGAAAACAGCAGTTCATCCAGATTGGCAGCCAATGCAGTCTTGCGCGCCAGCAAAGGCGTGGCCTTGGGGTTCAGCACGACAAAATCCGCCTCGCAGCCCGGCAGCAAGTTACCCACAGCGGGCGCGCCAGACGACCCATCCAACCCCAGCGCGCGGGCAGCACCCGCGGTGTGCTGCCACCACAAGTGCTGTGGACTCAGCGACAAGCCCTGCTTGGTCTGTCCTTCCCGGGCGACGTAGTAGGCGCCCAGCATCGTGTGGAACGGGCTGAACGACGTGCCGCCGCCCACATCACTGGCCAGTCCGTATTGGAAACCGACACGGTCCGCCCCAGCGTAGTCAAAAAAGCCGCTACCCAGAAACAGGTTGCTGGTGGGACTGATGGCCGCTGCCGCACCGGTGTCGCGCATCAATGCGCGGTCGTCGTCATCAAAGTGGATGCAGTGGGCGTAGATGGCGCGTTTTCGCATCAGGCCAAAGTCGTCATAGGTGGCCAGGTAGCTGCGCGACTGGGGAAATAGCGCGCGCGCCCAGGCAATCTCGTCCTTGTTTTCTGCGACGTGCGACTGAATCCACACGTCGGGGTATCGCGCGGCCATTTCCCCGGCCCCGCGCAACTGCGCCTCCGTGCATGTGGGTGCAAAGCGTGGCGTGATCGCGTAACCCAGGCGGCCCTGGCCGTGCCAGCGTTGAATCAAGGCCTCGCTTTCCAGCAGGCTTTGTTCAGCAGCATCCAGACGCCCGGGAGCCGACGCTTGATTCAGCAAGTCGGGCGGCGCATGGCGGTCCATCAAACACAGGCCAGTGATCAGGCGCATGCTTTGCGCCTGCGCTTGGGTGAACAGTGCATCGACCGATTCAGGGTGCGAGGTGGCAAAGGTCAGGGTCGTCGTTACACCATTGCGCAGCAGTTCCGCTACAAAAAAAGTAGCTGCTTGCGCACTGTATTCGGGGTCTGCGAACCTTTTTTCCTCTGGGAAGGTGTAGTTTTCGAGCCAAGGCAACAAACCATCGGCCGGGGAACCAATGACGTTGGTCTGCGGGTAATGCACGTGCAGGTCCACAAAACCGGGGGCGATGATGCGCCCGCGTAAATGCTCAACGGCTACTCCCGGATACTGGCCCGCCAGATCACGCCACGCGCCGATTGCCTGCACCACTTGCACGCCCGCCGCATTGGGACCAACCACCAGCAGGCCGTCTTCCTCAAACAGGGCGCGCACTGGCCCCTCGCTGTGCGGTGCAAACCAGAGCAAGGAGGCGCGGTAGGCTTTCATGGATAGGAGAGTTCTGGACAATCAAGGCCCCAGCAAGGTTGGAGGTGAGGGATGCAGCCGGGCCATGGCATGCGCGTCCACATAACGCCCATGCCGAAAAGCGTAGGCCCGGTGCGTGCCTTCCAGCACAAAGCCGTGGCGTTCGTACAGGCGCCGGGCCACGGCGTTGTCGATCCACACGGTCAGTTCCAGACGGTGCAGATTCAACCAGTTGTCGGCCAGATCAACAGCCGCCTTGACCAAGGCCGCTCCCACTCCCTGACCTTGCGCATCATCGCGTACCGCCATCCCGATGCCCGCCACATGTGCGCGCCGCACATTAGTGGCAGGATGCAAGCCCAGGTTGCCAACCACTTCACCACCGACCACCGCCACCAGAATGCGATCCAGTGGCGCCATCGCGCCCAGGCGCTGCTTCCAGACCTCGGCCGACTGCAACGGAATCTGCAAGGTGCCCGCCGCTGCACGCGGCTGCGCGTAGATTGCGGCCAGCGCGGGGTAGTCATCGGGTTCGGCGTGGCGAATGGTGATGGTCATGGCATTGCTTCGTGAAAACCAAAAGTAGTGGGGCCCACGCCCACTCTACACGAGGATCAGTGACTGAGCTTGCCCTGCGCACCCTGAACCAGCCAGTTCATCGTCAGGATCTGTTCGTCGTTGAGCGTCTGGCCCTTGGCGATCACCGTATGGCCCTCGTTGTCCAGCACGGCCTCTTTCGCGAAGAAGGGATGCAACTTGCCACCCGCAATGTCTTTTTGACGGGCCAGCACTTCCTGCTGCACCGCCTTGGGCACTTTGCTGCCAAAGTCGCCCACCCGGATCATGCCCGCTCTGACGCCGCCCCAAATGCCACCGCTCTTCCAGGTGCCATCCAGCACGGTCTGGGCACGGCGGGTGTAGTAGTCGCCCCACTGGTGGGTGACGGCTACGATTTGCGCGTCCGGCGCAATTTTGCGCATGTCGGAGTGGTAGGCCACGGCCAGCTTGCCGCGCTCTTGCGCAGCGCTCATCACCGCGGTGGAGCCGGTATGGAAGGCGATCACGTCCACATTTTGATTGAACAGCGTCATGGCCGCATCGCGCTCGCGCGT
>CAIYDK010000025.1 GCA_903924955.1 uncultured beta proteobacterium
ATCTGGGCCGCCACCCAAACCTATGCTGACTTCGATGTGCAGGTGTGTGCGGTGCTGGGGCGCAAGGCCTTGACCGCAGGTGACCATGCCCGCGCCACCGAGCACGTGGTGTCGCTGCTGCTGAGGGGTTGCGGGCTGTAGTCCTACCCGCATCAACCAAACAACTGCCCCCGCGCCGCGCTGGTGATTGCCACCACGCAGGGGTGGGTGATGCGCCGCTCGACCGACACGGCGTAGAACTCGTCCACCAGTTCGTCGGTGCGGCCAATCACTTCCACGCCAAACTGCGCCACCGTGTCGTGCTCCATCACCGTGGGGGCCATGAAGGCACCGCGCCCTTCGCGACCAAAAGCGTTCATCAGGGCGCCGTCGTCAAACTCGCCAATGATGCGCGGGTGAATCTGGTGGCGGGTCAGCCAACCCTCCAACTGCTGGCGCACCGATGCTTGCGCGCCTGGAATCAGCAGAGGGAAATCGTTCAAGCATTGCGGGAAGACGCCGGAGAGTCGTGACTTGAGTTCTGGCGCACAGAAAAAACTCATATTGGTGCGACCCAACGGGTGGTTGAAGGCCTTGACGTTGAGCCGCTTGGACATGGGCTCATCCGCGATCACCAGGTCCAGACGGTTCAGGGCGAGTTGGGCCAGCAGGTCGGGAAACTTGCCCTCGCTGCACACCAGTCGTACCGGCTCGGCCACAGCCAGCGCAGGCTCCAGCAGGCGGTAGGCGATGGATTTGTTGACCGAGTCGGCCACGCCCACCTTGAAGTCCAGCAGGCGCTGCCCGCCGTGGGCCTGGCGCACGGCTGTTTCCAGTTCAGCGCCCAGCGTGAAGATCTGGTCGGCGTAGCCCAGCGCCAGGTGGCCGTCCTCGGTGAGTTCAAGCTTGCGCCCGCTCTTGCGAAACAGCTTGCGGCCCAGCCAATCTTCCAGCAACTTGATCTGACCGGACAGCGTTTGGGGCGTGGTGTGCAACTGCTCACCCGCGCGCATGATGCCGCCGGCCTTGGCTGTTACCCAGAAGTAGTGCAGGTGCTTGAAGTTCATGGTGCTCTATTACTTCGGTTAAATCGAAGTGAAATTGTTACAAATACGAATTTACACGAAGCATTGTCGCCCCTATATTCAAGCCTCACCAGCCACTTTTGTGCTGGAAGGAGTGATTCGATGCGACTGAGTACCCGCGGACGTTTTGCCATTACCGCCATGATTGATCTGGCTTTGCGCCAGATGTCCACACCTGTGCCTCTGCAAGACTTGGCGCAGCGCCACCGCATTTCCATGTCCTATCTGGAACAGATGTTTGCCAGACTGCGACAGCACGGTTTGGTGGAAAGTACACGTGGCCCCGGCGGCGGCTATGCGCTGGGGCGTGCAGCCAGTTCCATCTCTGTGGCCGACATCATCGGGGCTATTGAAGACGCAACGGGCGAACGCGCCAAGGAGCCGCAGCGCGAGACTTCGCCCAGCGCACAGGCCATGACGCAAGACCTGTGGGATGCCTTGCAGACCACAGTCGCGAACTATCTGCAGACCGTGAGCCTGCAGAGCCTGGCAGACGAGCAAAAGGCCAAAGGCTTTCAGGTGCAAGAGCGCAAGACGGTGCAAAAAGGTGTTTTCCAGAAACCCAGGCCACCGGTTGCACGACCTGGCACGCCGAATTCAGTGTTTGCGTTGGGGCAGGCGTGGCCTGCCAGGGGGTGAGTTCGGGCGCCATGCCCTTGAAATAGCGGATCGGACTGTTCGATCGGTGCTTGTTGCCTGTGCATAGTTGTCGTAGCATGGGCCTCCACTTCGCTTGTGCACCTGCACACCACGACACTTATGTCTGAACCCGGCTTCGAACCCAACACCGGCGCACCCGTGCGCAGACGAGTCGAAGCTGGCAGAGAGTCCCGGTTGGGCAAGTTGGTGCTTTTGTTTGTGGCCTTGATTTTGGTGGTGCCATTAACCGGGCTGATGGTGGTCAAGCTGTATGCGCCCCAGGTCGAGCGTGAGACCTACGCCAACTTGCAAGCCATTGCCAAGCTCAAATCAGACCAGATAGAGAACTGGCTGTCCGAGCGTCAGACCGATGGGCAACTGTTGATGGCCAGTGCCTCGCTGGTCGAAGCGGCCGACGGCATGGCCAACGGAAAGGTGTCAGACACTCAGCGTGCCCACTTACAAAAATATTTGGACAAATACCAGCATATTTATGGCAGTTCCGGGCTGGCGCTGATTCGCCATGATGGGAAGGTGTTGATCCAATCCGGCAACGTGGAGGGAATTGATGCCGAAATTGCGCAGCAGCTCAAGGACATGCGCCCTGAAGTCGTGATCCGCAGCGAACTGTATCGGGATTCCGGAGGCCACCCCCACATTCATTGGCTGGTGCCTGTGGGCCCGGCGCGACTTGCAGACGGTCGTCCTGCGGCGGCGATTGTGATTCAGGTCGATGTCAACAACTTCATCTACCCCGTCATTCAAACCTGGCCGACTGCCAGCCCCAGCGGCGAGACCTTGTTGGTGCGACAACAGGGCGCCACTGCACTTTTCATGAATGACTTGCGCCATAGCAAGGGCACGGCGATGGTGTTGGGGCCGTCTATGGATACGCCAGGCTTGCCCGCTGCTATTGCGATCCGGGCTAACGCCCCCGGGACGACTGAAGGCATCGACTACCGTGACAAAACCGTCTTTGCTGCTTACCGACCAGTTGCCGGAACTACCTGGCACATCATCGCCAAAATGGACCAGGACGAGGTTTTTGCACCCCTGCGCACCCTGGTATTCTGGATTGTGTTGGTGGCATTGGCCGCCGTGTCTGTGCTGGTTGTCGGGTTGTACGCACTTTGGCGCCAGCAGTTGCGGGTGCAATGGATGGCGCAACAGGCGCAGGAAGCCGAGTTGGCGCTCGAGCGCAGTGCGCTGGATGCGTCCGTCAAGGAAAGCCACGAACGTGCACAAATGTTGATGGATGCCGCGCTGGACGCGGTGGTCAGCATTGACCAGGACGGCATCATCATCAGTTGGAACGCCCAGGCCGAGCCAGTGTTTGGACACGCCGCAGAGGATGCCATCGGGCGCGATCTGGCTGATTTGATTGTGCCCCCGGCCTTTCGGGAACGGCATCGCAAGGGCGTGGCCCGCTACCTGCAGAGCGGGAAGGCAACGATTTTGGGTAAGCGCATTGAGGTGCCGGGCTTGCGCGCCGATGGCACCGAGTTCCCCATGGAGTTGACGATTTCCAAGCTGCTGCAAAACGGGCGCCACTATTTCACGGCCTACATCCGTGACATCAGTATTCGTAAGCACGCGGAGCTGGAGTTGCAGCGGTCGGTGCAGTTGATGACCATGGTGTTCAATTCAAGCCCAATTGCCGCATCGATAGCCGACCTCGGCGATGGGCGGTTGATGCAAGTCAACCCCGGCTGGGAGCGTGACTTTGGTTGGACAGAATCCGAGATGGTGGGCAGGACTGCTGCGGAAATCGGGCTCTGGCCTGACGACGTTACCCGTAGGGAATGGGCCTTTGCGCTCCTTGCGGCGGGGCGCCTGATCGATTACGACACGGCCATGTGGCACAAGAATGGCACGCGGCGCGAGGTGAGCATTTCCGCGGAAATTATTGATTTCGATGGCAAACCCTGCATCCTGGCCTACACGCTGGACATGACGGAGCGCAAGGCGTCGGAAGTGCAGTTGAACCAGTTGTCCATGGCCGTGGAGCAAAGCCCGGTGGTGGTTGCCATTACCAATCTGGACGGCAACCTGGAGTACGTTAACGAAGCCTTTGTGCGCTCCACGGGTTTCAGCCGGGAGGAGGCTATAGGCCAAAATCCCCGCGTGCTGCAGTCCGGTGAAACACCGCCTGAGACCTATGCCGCCCTGTGGGCGGCTTTGACCAAGGGCCAGCCGTGGGCCGGCGTGTTCTACAACTGCCGCAAAGACGGTAGCCGGTACACCGAATCGGTGCAGATTACGCCGATCCGACAGGCGGACGGGCGCGTGACCCACTACATGGCCTCCAAGGAAGACATTACCGAGACCGTGCGCCTGAACCAGGAGTTGGCGCAGCACCGCGACCACCTTGAGGACCTCGTGGCGAGTCGCACGGTGCAGTTGAGCGAGGCGCAGCGCGTGGCGGAGTCAGCTAACCGGGCCAAGAGTGCCTTTCTGGCCAATATGAGCCACGAAATCCGCACCCCCATGAACGCCATTGTGGGCTTTTCCCATCTGTTGCGCCGTGACGCGCCCAGCCCTGCGCAGTTGCAGCGTCTCAACAAGATTGAGGCGGCGGCAAGCCACTTGCTGGCCATCATCAACGACATTCTGGATATTTCAAAAATTGAGGCGGGTCGCCTGGAGCTGGAGCAAACTGATTTCCATCTGGGCAGCCTGCTGGACAACGTGTACTCACTCATCGCGGACCAGGCCCGGGCCAAAGGCTTGGTGGTGGACGTCAATCCCGATAGTGTCCCGGTCTGGTTGCGGGGTGACCCGACGCGCTTGCGCCAGTCGTTGCTGAATTACGCCAGCAATGCCGTCAAGTTCACCAGCAGTGGGTTTGTGTCGCTGCGTGCAAGGCTGCTGGAGGAAACATCCGACGAAGTCCATGTGCGATTTGAAGTGGAAGACACCGGCGTGGGAATATCCCCGGAGCAGCAGACCCATCTGTTTCAGGCGTTTGAGCAGGCGGATGTGTCGACGACCCGCAAATATGGTGGCACCGGGCTGGGTTTGGCCATCACCCGCCGACTGGCCCAGATGATGGGTGGAGATGCGGGCGTAGACAGTGCGGTTGGGCAGGGTGCTACGTTCTGGTTCACCGCGCGCTTGCGGCGAGGCCAAGGCATCATGGGGGCCGATGCTGTGCTGTTCGCCCAAGGCGCAGAAATGGAGCTGCGCCGCCACGCCGGACAGCGTATTCTTTTGGTGGATGACGTGGATATCAACCGTGAGATCGCCCAACAGATATTGGAGGGCTCGGGGCTGGTGATTGATCAAGCGTCTGACGGGCAGCAAGCGGTTGATATGGCTGCATCCACTTCCTACGCGTTAATTTTGATGGATTTGCAAATGCCCGTCATGGATGGTCTGCAAGCCACGCGCGTCATTCATGCCCTCCCGGGTGCCGCTCACATTCCTGTGCTGGCCATGACTGCCAACGCATTCGATGAAGACCGCAGGGCGTGCATGGATGCGGGCATGCGCGACTTTATTGCCAAGCCGGTGGACCCCGATCACCTGTTTGCCACATTGCTGAAATGGTTGCCGGCCCTGGATGGAAATGGCGGCGATGCTCCACTTGTTGCGGCCACGGTCTACATGACCCCCGCGCGTTCGCCCGCAACGGAAAATTGGCCGGGGCTGGATGCTGCCACGGGGATGCGTACCTGGCGTGATCAGGGCGTATACGCCAAGTTTCTGCGGAAGTTTGCGCTGGACTATGAAGGCAGTGTGAAGACCATGGAGAGTCTTCTGGCCATAGGCGACAACGCAGCAGCAATGGCCTTTGCCCATAAGCTCAAAGGCGCAGCAGCCAATCTGGCCCTGACCGATGTGGCGCGTTGCGCGTCTGAGGTGGACATCAATCTCAAGACCAATGCGGATGTGACCCGTGTACTGGAGCGGTTGCAATACGCCATGGATACGGCGTTGGACTCCATCGCCCAGTATGCGCCGCCTGCCCCCGTCGCCGATGGTGACCCGGCGGCGCTGACCACTGAGCAAACCCAGCACTTGACGGTTTGTCTGTCGAATTTGCTGCAGGCGCTTGACGATGACGACCTGGACCGCGCCGAACAGGCGCTGGGCGACGTTGCGGCATTGCTCGGGCCGGAGCGCGTTCAGCTGGTGCACGCCACGCTGAGCGACTTTGACATCAGGGGCGCACACGCCGCGACCCGACAGTTGTGCGATAGTCTCGAAATTGTGCTGGAGGGCTAACGCTGTGACCGGACCCATCTTGGTTGTTGATGACGAGCCCGCCAATCTGGCCTTGCTGCGCCAGATTCTGTCGCCGCATTACCCGCTGGTGTTTGCCCGCACCGGGTCGGAAGCCCTGGCTGCGGCGACCAAGCACCACCCTGCTCTCATCCTGCTGGACATCGAGATGCCCGACATGGATGGCTACACCGTATGCCGCAAGCTCAAACAGGACCCCGTGACCGAAAGCATTCCGGTCATCTTTGTCACCAGCTTGGCGGCTTCGGGTGATGAGACGGCCGGTTTTGAGGCGGGCGCGGTGGACTATCTGGTCAAGCCGGTGTCGCCGCCCGTGGTGCTGGCCCGCGTGCGCACCCACCTTTCGCTGGTCAGTGCCAAGCAGCTGGCCCAAAGTTACAACGATGCAATCTACATGCTGGGCGAGGCCAGCGAGTTCAAAGACACTGATACAGGCACCCACATCTGGCGCATGGCGGCTTACAGCAGCGCGCTGGCCGCGGCATCAGGCTGGGACCGCGACGCCTGCCTGCAGCTGGAGTTGGCAGCGCCCATGCACGACATAGGCAAGTTGGCAATTCCGGACGACATCCTTCACAAGCCGGCCAAGCTGGATGCACACGAGTGGGTGGTCATGCAAACGCACTCCACCGTGGGCTACAAAATACTGTCCAAGAGCGCAGCGCCTCTGTTGCAAATGGCGGCCACGATTGCCTACTGCCACCATGAAAAATGGGATGGATCGGGCTACCCGCGTGGGCTGGCTGGGCAGGATATTCCCGAGATGGCCCGCATTGTTGCCATTGCCGACGTGTTTGATGCACTTACCACCAAGCGCCCCTACAAAGAGGTGTGGCCTCTCGACCAGGTCATGCGCACGCTGCAAGACAGCGCGGGCTCCCATTTCGAGCCACGCCTAGTTGAACATTTTGTCAACATTCTGCCGGCCATACTGGCGATCAAGGAAGAATGGGCCAGCCGAGATTTTCCTTAGGCACGTTTGGCCAGTGTCTCGGTGACGTGGCGCGACAGTGTCGGCAGCAGTTTGGGGTCGCGCCGAACAACGGCTTTGAAGTTCAGGTGCTGGGGAACGGGTGCGGGGTTGCTGCTGACCAGAATGACCGGAATATCACTGTTGCGACAACGCGATTCCCGCAAGGCGGCCACGACAGCAATGGCGTTGAGGTCCGGCAGTTCACGCGAAATGACCAGCAGGTCGAACGGCGCGTGCAGCATGCGCTCCAGAGTTGCCAGACCACTCTCCATCAGGAAAACCTGGATGGATTGGTTGGCAAACATATCCTTGTACAAGCTGCGCAAGGTATCCGATGGCTCCACCAATAACACCGAGGCCCGGCCGTAAAGGCTTTCCACGCGCATACGCTCCAAGGCTTGTTCAGTCGTGGCGATCCCGCTGATGTCGCGCCCTTTTGCCGGAATGGTTTTGCGCAGCAAGTCCACATAAGCCAGGCCCGTGCTGGCAGATTTGCGGTCAAAGCGCGTGCTCGTTTCGCTGATGAAGCTTTCAAACTGGTGACAAATGGTGGTGATGATGCCAATGCCAAACATGCCACCCGAACCCTTGAGGCTGTGGACTTGACGGTACAACTCGTCGAACGCACCGGGTTGTTTGCTTTCCAGTGCCATGACTCCCTCTTCGAGCCGGTCGCACCGGTCGGGAAGCTCGTCAACAAAGTCGGCCTGCATTTCGGCCAGCAAAACAGTGAAGTCAGCACTCATACAAAGATTTTGAGCAGTGTGTGTAGGTGTTGGCTGATCAGGCCGGGGTCTTGTCCCAGATGCGCTGAATCTGAGCGGCAAGCGTCATGGGGTTAAAGGGCTTGGCCACCACATCCAGCGCACCCAATGCCCTGTAGTGAGCGACTTCTGTGGGCAGTGCATTGGCGGTAAGAAAGACCACTGGAGTGGCTGCGGTGGCGGGGTCCGCGCGCAAGCGCTCCAGCGTGGCCGGGCCGTCCAGGCCAGGCATCACCACGTCGAGTAAGACCAGGTCAGGCGCAAAAACGCCGATCTTTTCCAGCGCCTCTGCGCCTGAGCTGCATATCAGCACTTCGAATCCGCCCACTTTTTCCAGAGCCAGTTTGGCAACGGCCTGAATCAGCGGTTCGTCTTCTGCATAAAGGATGCGTTTGAGGCTCATAGATTGCATATTGTCGCTGGCAATTTGACCTTAGCCAGCCATTAAAACGGGTACGGTCATGTGGCGCAGCATGTAGCGCGTGCCGGCCCCGCGGCTTTCAAACGGGAAGCCGATGGAGCCGTGCGCACCCATGACCACCAGATCGGCGCTGCGGTCACTGGCGCGGTTGAGCAGCATATCCATGATGCCGAAATCCTGCACCAGCACGACCTCGGTTCGTGCCGCAATGCTGTGGGTGGCCAGATGGCGTTCCACCTCAGCGCAGGACGACTCGCCCTCGCTCAGCCGCGCTGCGACCGACAGCACATACGCATGCTCACAGCCCTCCATCAGCGGTAGCGCGTCGTTGAGTGCTCGGGCAGACTCCGGTGCGTTGCTCCAGGCAATCAGGGGGCTTTTCCCGACGGTAGTGAATGTGCCGACATACGGCATGATCAGAACAGGCCGCCCACAGCCCACCACGGCTTCGGCCACCAGATCTTCCGGAACAAAGTCTTTGCCATGTTCGTGCTGCCCAAGCAACAGCAGGTCGGTGTGACGCGCCATATCGACAAAGAGGCGTGTCACCTCATCCTCTCCGCCACGATTGACATGGCGCCACTCTGCATGGGGTAAACCGGAAACTGCCTGTTCAAACTGTTGCTTGCTGGCGTCGCAAGCCTTGGTGAATTCCTCGCTGGGCCAGGTGCTGACTACGCC
>CAIYDK010000026.1 GCA_903924955.1 uncultured beta proteobacterium
GCAGCCACCTGGAAACTAGCGGCCAATGCGACGGTGAGCAAACTCAGACGCGCGATGTTCTTGAAACTCATATCAACCCTTTATTCATTGCCAGACCAGAAAGCACTTTAGCGTATCGACGCAGCAATTCCCTGCAATCAGGGTGATTCCCTAGCGGGATTTCTGCGCAATCTGCGTTTTCCCCTACACAATGGAAGCCCACTTCGGACACACGGGACACTTCATGATACTGGTAGCCGGCTCCGCCAACCTGGACTTTGTGGTCCGGGCCCATCACATCCCCGGCCCCGGAGAAACCGTACTGGGTCGCGCCTTCGAAACCTTTCCCGGCGGCAAGGGTGCCAATCAGGCCGTTGCCTGCGCCCGTGCGGGTGGCGTCCCCACGCAGTTCCTGACCGCTATGGGCGATGATGCCTTTGCACGGCCCCTTGAAGCATCGTTGCGCGAAGCATCAGTTGTGCTCGACATCGTGCGCGCCCAGGGTCAGCCCACGGGAGTCGCATTTATCTGCGTATCCGACCAGGCCGAGAACGCCATTACCGTGGCCCCCGGTGCCAACCTGTATCTGCACCCCGAGCATCTACCCGCACTGGACGGCATCAGCCACTTGCTGATGCAGCTGGAAATCCCGCTTGCGACGGTCCTGGCCTACGCCCGCACTGCGCGCAAATACGGCGTGACCGTCGTACTCAACGCCGCCCCCATGCAAGACTTGCCCGCCGAGTTGCTGGACGTGGTGGATATCCTGATCGTCAATGAAGGGGAACTGTCTGCGCTTGCCCGCCACGCGGGCAGCATCGCGCAATGCCTGGAGCGCACGCCGGTGCCAACTGTCATCGTGACGCTAGGGCACCGGGGCTGCTGCGCCCGCATTCAGGGTGCATTTTTCCTGCAACCGGGCTTTGCCATTGAGCCGGTGGACACCACCGCGGCAGGCGATACTTTTTGCGGCAGCCTGGTCGCTGCCCTGAGTCGCGGCGCGGACATGCACCAGGCTTTACCACTGGCCTGCGCAGCCAGCGCTCTGGCGTGCACCCGACCGGGAGCGCAAGCCAGCATCCCAAATGCCGCCGAAGTCACCGAATTTTTGAGCCGACAGCCGCAATCCGACACCGCTGCAATCGACGCCCTGCGAACTTACTGTGGGTTGCCAGCTGATGCCCTTTCCTGATCAATGCCAGATGAAAACACCCACTCCCCGCAAAGTCATTTATGACACCGACCCCGGCGTTGACGACGCCATGGCCCTGTATTTCGCCCTGGCCCACCCCGGCATCGACGTGGTGGGCATCACCACCACCTTTGGCAACGTCTCGGTCGAGCAGGCGGCCACCAATGCGCTGTACCTGACTGCACTCGTAAATCGGGAAATTCCGGTTACGCGTGGGGTCAAAACACCTTGGGTCAAAACGGGTGGGGTCCCACCCGACTTCATTCACGGGGCAGATGGCTTGGGCAATCTGAGCAGCCGCGTACCCACAACCAACCACCTGGATCCGCGTTCGTCGGCACAGTTCATCGTCGACATCGCCCGCGAGCAACCGGGCGACATCACGCTGGTCGCCGTGGGCCCGCTGGGTAACCTCAGCCTGGCACTCAAACTCGAGCCAGAGCTGCCCAAGCTGCTGCGTGAAGTCATCATCATGGGCGGCACCATCGATGAGCCCGGTAACGTGTCCCCCGTGGCAGAGGCCAATATCTGGAACGACCCGCATGCAGCAGACGCCGTGTTTACCGCCCCCTGGAAGCTCACCATGGTCGGACTGGATGTAACCCACCGCGTGGTGACCGAGTTGGCCCTGTTCAAGAAGATTGCCGACCACCACCGCCATGTGGCCACCGATACGCTGCACCACGCAGTGGCCTTCTATTCCACGTTCTACAGTGGTTTGCACAAGCACCTGGCACTCAACCCGGGCTGTTTTGCCCACGACCTGCTGGCTTTCATCTACTTGGTCAAACCGGAGTTATTTCAAATGGAGAGTGGCAGCATCCGCGTGGCGACCGACGGCATTGCGCAGGGGCAGACGATGATGAACCGCCGTGGCTATATCGACTACCCGCAAGCCGGTTGGGGCCAACACCTGCCCATGACCGAGGTGTGCATGCAAGTCGATGCGCCGGGCTGCCTGGCGTTGTTGGAAGAGACGATGCTGTCCGACTGGCTGGCGACCTGAGACCGGTGCCGGGATCCTGGGCTCACCACGACGGCACTTTGTGCCCACACGGTGCCCCAGGCAACACTTCTTATGCTTCCAAAGAATAAGAAAATAGCAAAAATGTAGTTTTCAATATATGCAAGGGCACCTAAAGTCGCCCCCATGCATGAATTAGCGTTTGTTTTTGCGGGTTTCTTTGTTGGCGTCATCGTCGGCCTGACCGGCGTCGGCGGTGGCTCCCTCATGACGCCCATCCTGATCTTCTTCTTTGGCGTAAAACCCTATTTAGCGGTCGGCACCGACTTGTTGTTTGCCGCGTTCACCAAGATGGGTGGCACGATCAAGCTGGCGCGCTCCCGGCACATTGACTGGCCAGTCGTGATCAACCTGTCGGCCGGCAGCATTCCGGCCTCACTGATCACCTTGTACGTGTTGCACAACGTAGGCGCGGCCAGCCAGTCAGTCCAAAAAATCATGACCACGGCACTGGGCCTGGCCCTGCTGCTGACGGCAGCGGCCACGCTGTACAAGGTGATCCACGGCAAGGTAACCCCCACCACCATTGCCAAGGGCCAGGAAGCAGCCGCCGCCCGCCCTCGCCACTGGAGCCTGCCGCTGCTGTTTGGCGCTGTGATCGGCACGCTGGTCACGCTGACATCGGTTGGCGCAGGCGCCATTGGCGTCACCGTGTTGATGATTCTGTACCCCCTGCTGCCCCTGCCCCGCATCATTGCAGCCGACATTGCCTACGCCGTTCCGCTGACTCTGGTGGCAGGTTTTGGCCACGCATCGCTGGGTTCGGTGGACTGGCCCATGCTGGCCAGCCTGCTGGCGGGCTCCCTGCCTGGCATCTGGGTGGGCTCGCACCTGATGTCCAAGACGCCCGAGCGCGTGATCCGGTCCCTGCTTTCCGTCCTCCTCGCCTATGCTGGTTTTAAGCTGATTGCCCTCTGATATGTACCAATACACCGACTTCGACCGCCAATTCATCCACAGCCGCGCTGCCCAGCACCGCGACCAACTGGAGCGCAACCTGGCCGGAACGCTCAGCGACGACGACTTTCGCCCGCTGCGCTTGCAAAACGGCTGGTACATCCAGCGCTACGCCCCCATGCTGCGTGTCGCCGTGCCGTATGGCGAACTCTCTGCCAAGCAGGTGCGCATGCTGGCAAAGATTGCCCGTGAATACGACCATCCCACCAAAGACGTGTTTGACAAAGCCATTGGCACACAGGCCACCTGGGGCACCACGCATTTGCCGGTAGGCTACGGGCACTTCAGCACCCGCCAGAACGTGCAATTCAACTGGATTCCTCTGGCAAAAAGTGCCGATGTGATGGACCTGCTGGCCACGGTGGATATGCACGGCATCCAGACCAGCGGCAACTGCATCCGCAACATCACCAGCGACGAGTTGGCCGGCATTGCCCCTGACGAGATCGCCGACCCACGCCCGTTTGCCGAAATCATCCGCCAATGGAGCACGCTGCACCCCGAGTTCGCCTTTCTACCCCGCAAGTTCAAGATCGCGATCACCGGCGCCACGGAAGACCGCGCCGCCACGGCCTGGCACGACGTGGGCTTGCACCTGATCAAGAACGAAGCCGGTGGGCTGGGCTTCAAGGTGCTGGTGGGCGGTGGCATGGGCCGCACGCCCATCATTGGCACCACCATCCGTGAATTCCTGCCATGGAACCAGATCATGAACTTTCTGGAAGCCGTGGTGCGGGTCTACAACCGCTGGGGCCGCCGCGACAACCTGTACAAAGCCCGCATCAAGATTCTGGTCAAAGCCGAAGGCCAGCGCTACATTGACGAGGTGGAGGCCGAGTACCAACAGATCACCACGACCGATGGCGCGCCCCACACCATTCTCGATGCCGAGCTGGCCCGGGTATCTGCATCATTTGTGCCTCCAGCCCTCGTGGAACGTGCGCAAGCAGCTATCAATAGCGTAGCGAATTCGGTGCCCGTGGACCGCCAGAAAGACTTTGAGCGCTGGCTCAAACAAAACGTCGCGGCCCACAAGAACCCCGCCTTGCGCGCCGTGACCCTGTCGTTCAAGCGTCTGGGCCATGCGCCCGGCGATGCCGACGCCGACCAACTCGACACCGCCGCCGCTCTGGCCGAAACATTCAGCGCGGGTGAACTGCGCGTCACGCACGACCAGAACCTGCTGCTGCCATGGGTGCACGCAGAAGATCTGCCCGCCCTGTGGGTGGCGGCGAGCCATGCCGGACTGGCGCGTTCCAATATCCGCCTGCTGACCGACATGATTGCCTGCCCGGGCGGCGACTTTTGCGCGCTGGCCAACGCCCGCTCCATTCCCATTGCGGCCTCCATTACCGAACGCTACCAGGACATGGACGAGTTGCACGACCTGGGCGAGATCGACCTGCACATCAGTGGTTGCATCAACTCCTGCGGCCACCACCACAGCGGCCACATCGGCGTGCTGGGCGTGGACAAGGACGGACGGGAGTGGTACCAAGTCTCTCTGGGCGGCTCGGACGGCTCAAGCCTGAGCGGCGAAGCGGTTCCCGGCAAAGTCGTTGGCCCCGCCTTTGGCGCCCTGGAAGTGCCGGGCGTCATTGAAGCCGTGCTGGACACCTACCGCGTTTACCGCCAGACCGGCGAAAGCTTTATCGACTGCCTCAAGCGCATCGGGTTTGACGCCTTCAAGGCCGCCGCCAACGCAGCCCGCCTTTCGGAAAAACACGAAGAGCTACACACCCTGCCCAAGGTCAATGGCTTTGCCAAAGACGCGCAAGAAGCTTAAAACCTTGTGGGTCAGACCACTTTGCGCAGCAAATGTGCTCTGACCCCAACTGATTGAAAGTACTATGAAAATAATAGCTGCACACGCAAATTCCACGGTGGCTACAGGCCTAATTTCCTTGGAAGTAGCAAACACAGAAGACCCCCGCAAGCTGTCGCTTGACGGCGTACAGCGCATTGACCTGGTGTTTCCAAAATTTACCGATGGTCGCGCTTTCAGCCAGGCCTTTCTGTTGCGCCGCCGGTTGGGCTTTAGCGGCGAAATTCGTGCCACAGGTGACGTGCTGATCGACCAGCTCGTCATGATGAAGCGCTCCGGCTTTGATGCTGCTGTGCTGCGCGCCGACCAGAACGTGGACTTTGCCCAAGCCCAGTTTGACCGGTACAACGGCTTCTACCAGGGCGACGCCGTCACGGCGCAGCCCGCATTCGCCCAAAGGAAGGCAGCATGAACCACCCGCATCCCGCCATCGAACTGAATGCCCGCCCATCAAGCACCTACTCGGCCAAACTGGCCGAGACCCAGGCGCTTCTGAGCCAGGCTGCCGCCGACTACGCCGCAACCGCGACCGGCGAGCCAGCCGCAATCACCCAGGCGTCGAGCCTGGGCGCCGAGGACGTGGTCATCAGCCACCTGATCAACAGTTTGCAACTCGATATCGGCATCTTTGTGCTCGAAACCGGTCGCCTGCACCCGCAAACGCTGGACTTGCTCGATGCGTTTAAAGCCACCTCGCGTGCCCCCGTCACCGTGTACACACCCGTCAACGAGTCCGTAGTGCAGTTCGTGGCCAGATCGGGCAAAGACGCCATGTACCAGAGCCTGGCCCTGCGCAAAGAGTGCTGCCATATCCGCAAGATGGAGCCGCTGGCGCGTGCGCTGCAAGGCAAAAAAGCCTGGATCACCGGACTGCGCCGCGAGCAAAGTGGCGCCCGCGCCGATGTGCCGCTGATCGACACATCCGAGCCACGCACCAAACTCAACCCGCTTGCCAATTGGACCTGGGGTGACGTGTGGCACTACATCGCCGAAAACCAGGTGACCTACAACACGCTGCACGACGCCTTCTTCCCCAGCATTGGCTGCGAGCCCTGCACCCGCGCCATCAGCCTGGGCGAAGACTTCCGCTCCGGTCGCTGGTGGTGGGAAGCTAACTTGGAAGGTGGGGCCGCCAAGGAATGTGGCCTGCACGTCAAAACCGAGCCCAAATCTAAACCCTTGCCTGAAACGACATCCGTATGAACGCCCGAATCGACCACGACCTGCTCACCCGCCTGAGCAACC
>CAIYDK010000027.1 GCA_903924955.1 uncultured beta proteobacterium
GAATCGGGACGCTGGTTGGCAATAGAGCCCAACAACACTACGGTGTCCAGGTAGACATGGGGGTTTAAGAAGGTAAAGCCAAAGCAGGCCAAAACCGCTGTGGTCAGCGTGGTGGTGGCGCTTGGGTCCAGCAACATTTGACTCCCTCGCCACGCGCGCCGCGCCGCCAAGGCTCCGTAACCCAACAAAAAGATGGCGCCGCCATAGCGTGTGCTTTGCAGCAACACCGCATTTCCACGGATCAACACCCCCGCGCCGCCAATGCCCGCCATGATCAACAGCGCATCAGACAGGGCGCAGAACAGCACCAACACCAGCACGTGCTCGCGGCGAATACCCTGGCGCAACACGTAGGCATTTTGCGAGCCGATCGCCACGATCAGCGCCATGCCGGTTGCAAGTCCGGACCAAAAATCTGTCGTCATACCGCTGGGGCTGGTCGCGGCCGCTACACCGCTTCGAGCGCGATCAGTTCCGCGACCGTCTGCTTTCGGCGAATGAGTCGTGCCTGGCCGTTCTCTACCAGCACCTCTGGAATGAGCGGGCGGCTGTTGTAGTTGGACGACATGGAAGCGCCGTAGGCTCCGGTGTCATGCACGACGAGCAAATCACCCACATGGGCCGCAGGCAAATCGCGCAGTAGCACCACGCCGCCCTCACCCTGCGTGAACACATCGCCCGACTCGCACAACGGCCCTGCCACCACAGTAGGTTGCAGCGCGCCCGTGGCGGGTGTGCCATCGGCGTGAATGAACTCCATGCCGTGGTAGCTGCCATACATGGCGGGACGGGCCAGATCGCTGAAGCCCGCGTCGACCATCACGAAATGCTTGGTGCCCTGGGCCTTAGTGGCACGCACCTCGCTCACCAGCACGCCGGATTCGGCCACCAGATAACGGCCTGGCTCTAGTTCCAGGCCCACGGCGTGGCCCAGGTCGGCGGCAATTTGCTGACGCGCGGCATCCCACAACGAAAAATAGTGCTGGGTGTCGATGGGGGCCTCGCCCGCCCCATAGGGGATGGACAAGCCACCACCAGCCGAGATGGCCACCAGATCCATGCCCTGCGCTTTGACCGTGCGTACCAAACCGACCATGGCGCCGCACACCTCTTGCAGGTGTGCGTAATCCACACCCGAGCCAATGTGCATGTGCAAGCCTTGCAACGTCAGCCCGTTGCTGCGTACCTTGGCCAAAGCCGCTTCCAGGTCGCCATGCCAGATGCCGTGCTTGCTGTGCTCGCCGCCGGTATTGGTCTTATTGCTATGGCCATGGCCAAAGCCGGGATTGATGCGCAACCACACCGGGTGCCCGGGGCTGACCGCGCCGAGTTGGTCCAGCATATCGATGGAGCCGCAATTGACCGGGATGCCCAGTTCCACCAAGCGTGGCAAGGTGGTGCGGTCCAGCAGGTCGGCGGTGAAGACGATTTCTGCATGGCCGTTGTGCAGGCCGGGCGCAAAGCCTGCAGCCAGCGCGCGCTCCACTTCGCCTAGCGACACGGCATCCACCACCACACCCAGGCTTTTCAGCAGGCGCAGGACGTGGGTATTGGAATTGGCCTTTTGCGCGAAGCGGACCACATCAAACTGGCGCAGCGCCTGGACCTGACGCGCAATGGTTGCGGCGTCATAGACCCACAGGGGCGTGCCGTGTTGCTGGGCCAGGGATGCAAGGGTAGAGGCGGAAAAAGGGTTCATGGAATGGATGATCTCAGGCCAAGTCAATTCAATCAATGCCATTTTTGTTAAATAACTATTCATTATGGATATAGTCAGTGCATGCCCCACCCACCCAAAGCCCCCGCAACGCCAACAGGAACCTGGGCGACAGAGCGTTCTGCGCAGGTCAAGGAGGAGCCCGCACAGC
>CAIYDK010000028.1 GCA_903924955.1 uncultured beta proteobacterium
CAGAGGGTCGAAGGTTCGAATCCTTTCGCCCCGACCATCATATCTACAACAAAGGCCCTTCTAGGGCCTTTGTGCCTTTTTCCCGTAGCTCAATTACCCCATTTTTCATGTTTGGGGTGCAGCTTGGTCTTGCCCTTAAAATCTCCATTCAAGCACAGCCAGTAGCTCATCCGGATAGAGCACGAACCTTCTAAGTTCGGGGTAGGGGGTTCGAGTCCCTCCTGGCTGGCCATTCTCGACGGGTTCCTTCAGGACTACAACGGCGCCACGGTCGTGTATGCCAACGACGTTGCCAAAGAGCTCGGCAAACCGGCTCCAAATCATTGATCCGTGGTTGCCAGCCAACTTCCGGATCAGAAAATTCAGAAATGTAGCGGCAGCCCTGATTCGGAGCTTCGAACCCTGATCCTCACAGTTCCGTCAGAGCCTTTCAAGTATGAAGCAATGGTTAAATCACAGCCAGTTCGTTCACGTTAACAAAACGGGACGAAGGTGAGTGGCTCACCGCTTTTATGGATAACCCCGACTACACTCCCGTACTGTGAACGTATCTGTCTCAAAAGCTATAGAAGTACGATTGGAACGGTTCCTGCAAGAGAGCCGCATCCAGGCTGGATCATTGATTACCACGGTGTTTGGTGATGCGATCCTGCCGCGGGGCGGCCGGGTTTCATTGGGCAGTGTGATTCAGCTTTTGCAGCCCTTGGGTGTCAATGAGCGTTTGGTCCGCACCGCCGTTTACCGCCTGGTCAAGGAGAAGTGGCTGGAGTCAGAGGCCTTGGGGCGCAAGACCGATTACATGCTTACATCTTCCGGGCACCGGCGGTTTGATGAGGCATCACGGCAAATTTATGCGGCAGACATACCCGGTTGGGACAGGCGTTGGCGCCTTATCTTGATCGTTGGGGAGTTGGATACCCGTTTGCGTGAGCTGCTGCGCAGGGCTCTTTTTTGGCATGGTTTTGGCGAGACCGCGACGGGCAACTTTGTGCACCCGACAGCCGATCTTGAAAAAGTGATGGAGAGCCTTTTGTCTGAAGGACTGGACTTGGTGCTTGCGCACTTGATGCCCATGGTCGCCGTCAACTCGCGGGCGGGGTACTGTGCAACGGATATGGATATGGTCCAGAGAGCATGGAACTTGGATGGCCTCGCATTGTCGTACGAAGGCTTTCTGCAAAAGTACGAGCCTATCCGTGATGCGCTGGCGGTTTGCGGCCAGGAGGACTTATCGGAAGAAAATGCCTTCCTAGTGCGCACTTTGCTGATTCATGATGTGCGCAGGTTGCTGTTACGTGATCCGCAATTGCCTGAAAGCTTGCTTCCGGCCACCTGGCCTGGCAGTCGTGCACGCTACCTGTGCCGGGATTTGTACCGCAAGCTCTTGCCGCTGTCTGAGCGGCACCTGGACACCACCGTCCGACTTTCCAGCGGCAGCGCGCCACATGCTTCTCGCGTGGTGGTAAGCCGCTTTGAATATGGAATGGACCTGCAGGCAGATGTCACAAGCGCCGCTTGACGAGGAAGTAAATGAATCACGATCTGAAGAATGGCCACGGTGTGCAATCTCTGGAAATCGGGATTGGTGTGTTGAAGGTACTGGTGGAGTCTGGATCTGCCATGATGCTGAAGGAAATTGCAGCCGCGGCGGATATGCCGCCGTCTAAGGCGCACCGCTATCTGGTAAGCCTGGTGCGCTCTGGGTTGGTAGAGCAGCACAGCGAAAACTCGAAATACGACCTGGGACCCCTGGCCATTCCGTTAGGTCTGGCAGCCGTGGACCGACTTGATCGCGTCAAACTCGGACTCAACAGCATTTCTGAGCTACGCGATCTGACCAATGAAACAACTGCTTTGTCTGTTTGGGGTGAGTTTGGTCCGGTGATGGTTCGATGGGAGCGGCCGCGCCGACCCATCACCGTCAACGTGGTTACCGGTAATACGGTCAGTTTGTTGGCCACATCTACGGGACGGTTATTCTCTGCGTGGATGCCTATGGAAATCGTTCGCCCCCATCTTGAACGCGAGTTGTTGACTGGGCGCTCTAAGGAATTCAAGACGCTGGATCAGGTGGAGCGCGTTTTGCAAGAGGTTCGTGCCAACGGGTACTCGTTTGTGCGCGACAGCGATTATTCCAGTCGGGTCCTGGGCTTGGCGGCCCCGGTTTTTAACTTCAAGAACACCATTACCATGGCTGTTTCTATCGTGGGTGTGGAAGGCATATCCGACTTGGGGCCGCAGAGTCTTGCCCTGACAGAACTTAAGCGAACAACTGCAGCTCTTTCCAAACGATTGGGTTCGTCGCGCTAAGTGATTCAAGCAAAATGAAAAATGCTATTAATCCGTATCTCTTAAAAGCCGACGCTGTCGGCTTTTTCTTTTTTCGGCCATTGAACGTCGCTTTCATAGATTTACTTAAGCGAAAAGTTGCTACAACTTTGAAATGAAGTCCGTTGCTACCTTGATTTGATGTAGGTAATTACCCTAACACGATACAAATATTTAAATAAAACACGTTTTTTTGTATCTTTTATTTGACGTAATCGATTCTGAATGTCAGAATTCAACCCAAGCAAACGACTCAAAACCCGGGCAATTTGAATGCCGGGTGAAACACAAGGAGACTTCTGTGCCCCACGGTCGAAAGGTAATTGAACACCGCCACGGTCATCGGGTGAGCGCTTGATGTTGGCCGAATTCTTGCAATTTCTGTTCTCGGGCATCACGGTGGGCTCCACCTATGCACTGGCAGCCCTTGGCTTCACGCTCATCTACAACTCCAGCCACGTGATCAACTTCGCCCAAGGCGAGTTCATCATGCTCGGCGGCATGCTGGCCGTGTACTTCACACAAACCGGTCTGGGCCTGCCGCTGTCCCTGATGCTGGCCATTGCGTTGCCCGCCGTCGTCGGCCTGGTGATGGAAAAAGTGGCCATCGAGCCGGTCAAGGGCGCTGAGCCGGTCACGCTGATCATCATCACCATCGGTGCATCGCTGGTGCTACGCGGTCTGGTGCAAATCTGGTTGGGCAAGGGCACCTTCAGTCTGCCGGCGTTCTCCGGTGAGCAGCCCATCAATGTGCTGGGAGCCACCCTGATGCCGCAAAGCCTGTGGGTGTTGGGCGTTACGGCAGTCGTGGTTTGCGCACTCTGGTATTTCTTTGCACGTACCCTGTACGGTAAGGCCATGTTGGCCACGTCCTTCAACCGGGTGGCTGCTGAGTTGGTGGGCATCAACACCGACGGCGTGTTGTTCCTGAGCTTTGCGATGTCGGCCGCACTGGGTGCACTGGGTGGAATTCTGGTCACGCCCATCACGCTCACCTCGTACGACGCCGGCATCATGCTGGGACTCAAGGGTTTTGTAGGTGCGGTGCTGGGTGGTCTGGGTAATGGCCTGGGCGCAGTGGTCGGCGGACTGCTGGTGGGGGTGCTCGAAGCCATGGGCGCCGGTTACATCTCGTCTTCCTACAAGGACGCCATGCCCTTTGTGCTGATTTTGTTGATTCTGTTCTTCCGGCCCAGCGGCCTCTTTGGTGGCAAAGCCACAGACAGGGTTTAAGCCAATGAACAAGCATCCTTATCGCGGTCTGTACCTGATTGCCGCCGTGCTGCTGCTATTGCCCTTGGTGCTGCCCAACAGCTTTTATGTGGACTTGGCAATCCGCATGGCCATCAACGCCGTCATCGTGTTGGGGTTGAACCTGCTGATCGGTTTTGCAGGGCAGATCAGTCTGGGACACGCTGGCTTCATTGGAATAGGCGCATACGCCTCAGCGGTCTTGCCCACGCACTTCGGATGGCATCCGCTGCTGGCCGTGGTGGCCGGTGCCGTGGCGACGGGTGCACTGGCCGCGGTGCTGGCTCGCCCGATCTTTCGCCTCAAGGGTCACTACCTGGCCATGGCAACGCTGGGCCTGGGCATCATCATCAACATCGTGGTGCGCAACGAAGCCGCTTGGACCGGTGGCCCAGACGGCATGGCCGTGCCGCCCATGGCCTTTGGCAGCTTCGAGATTTCGGGCGACAAGCCCTGGTACTGGATTGTGGCCAGCCTGCTGTGCGTCAGCGTCTGGGCCTCCATCAACATCATCGATTCGCCTTTCGGCAGAGCCCTTCGGGCCCTGCATGGGTCCGAGGTGGCGTCCAAAGTGGTGGGCGTGCATGTGGTGCGCTACAAAGTCAGCGTTTTTGTCATGTCGGCCATGTTTGCCAGCATCATGGGCAGTGTCACAGCGTTGTATGTGGGTTTTGTCACGCCCAACCTAGCCGACTTTTTCCACTCGATCGAGCTAGTCACCATGGTCGTGATCGGCGGCATGGGCTCCATTTATGGTTCGGTGCTTGGCGCCGTGTTGCTCACGGCCTTGCCGCAAGCGCTGGCCACTTTTGAGGGATGGGAGACGGTGGTGTTCGGTGCCATTCTGATGCTGAGCATGATCTTCTTGCCCAAAGGTCTGGTGCCTACACTGGCAGCCCGTTTTGGCAAGGGGGAGTGAGCATGGCATTGCTTGAAGTTCAAGATCTCTCGGTTCAGTTTGGCGGCGTCAAGGCCGTGCAAAACGTGAATTTTTCCATAGATGCCGGCATCGTCTATGCCGTGATCGGCCCGAACGGAGCCGGAAAGACCACGTTGTTTAACCTGATCACCGGCATTTATACGCCCACCTCGGGCAGCATCCTGCTGGATGGCCAGCCAATACAAGGTAAATCGCCTGATGTGCTGGCGCAACGCGGTGTGGCGCGCACCTTTCAGAACCTGCAAATCTGCATGAACATGAGTGCGGTGGAGAACGTCATGGTGGGCGCCCACCTGCGGCTGGACCGTAACCTGTTCAAGGCCGCCTTGCGCTGGCCCTCCCTCAAGTCGCGTGACCGCGATCTGCATACCGAGGCCGCAGATCTGATGCGCTTTGTCGGTCTGGATGCTTACACCACTGCACGAGCAGACAGCATGTCCTATGGCGCTCTCAAGCGCCTGGAGATTGCACGCGCCCTGGCCATGAAACCGCGCCTGCTGTTTCTGGACGAGCCCGCCGCTGGCCTGAACCCCAAGGAAACCATTGAAGTGGATGCACTGATCCGCAAGGTGGCCGACACCGGCGTGACCGTGGTGCTGGTGGAACACGACATGAAAATGGTGATGAACCTGTCCGACCGCATTTTGGTGTTGGACTACGGACGCAAACTGGCCGAAGGCACTGCTGCTGAAGTGCGCCGCAACCCCGATGTGATTGCCGCCTATCTGGGCGCCCACGCCTGAACACGAGCACCCCATGGACGCACTAACCCTCATCAGCCAGGAACATAGCAATATGTGGCGCCTGGCCACCACCTTAGACCAGGTGGCCACCGACATGCAAGCCGGCGCCCCGCTCGAAACCGCCTTCTTTGAAGCGGCACTGGACTACATCACCCAGTTTGTGGACCGCATGCACCACCCCAAGGAAGACGACTTCCTGTTCCGCCTGCTGCGCCTGCGCAGTGCCGAAGCCGCGGACGTACTGGATGCGCTCGAGGCCGACCACCGTCAGGGCCCGGAAAACCTGGTGCAGCTTCGTGGCAAGTTGGATGCTACAGTGCAAGGGAAGTTACCCATTGCTGATTTGGCCGTTGCCATCAAGCGCTACACCGATGGGCTCAAGGGCCACATCAAGACCGAAGAAAAGCATGTGCTACCGCTGGCGCGTAAGGTGCTGCTGCCGCAGGACTGGGCTGAGATTGACCAGGCCTTTCGCAACCACAGCGACCCGGTTTTTGGCGACCAGTCCAAGGCCGAGTTCCGCGAGCTTTTTCACCGCATCGTCAGCTTGGCACCAGACTCGGTGGGGCTGGGCTCCAGCAGAGTTGGAAGCCTGCAAGCTTCGGCGACAACTGCATTACAACCGGTGTTACTGAAGGTGCAGGGCCTGGAGAGTTGCTACGGCCGGATCCAAGCGCTCAAAGGCATTACCCTGGAAGTGCGTCGAGGTGAAACCGTGGCGCTGGTTGGCGCCAATGGGGCAGGGAAAACCACTTTTCTGCGGGCCGTCTCGGGCGTGCAATCCATCAGCGCGGGCAGCATCCATTTTGATGGTGAAGACATCAGCAAGCTGCGCTCCGACAAACGCATGCGCCGCGGCATCTGCCAAAGCCCTGAAGGTCGCCAGGTATTCGGCCCGCTGTCGATTGAAGACAACCTGCGCCTGGGCGCCTACACCCAGCCAAAGCATCAAGTAGCGGGTGACATGGAAAAGATTTTTGACATGTTCCCCATCCTGAAAGAAAAGCGCGCCCTGCCTGCGGGCACTCTGTCCGGCGGGCAGCAGCAGATGCTGGCCATCGGTCGCGCCCTGATGGGCCGCCCCAGCTTGTTGCTACTGGACGAGCCGTCCATGGGGCTGGCGCCGCTACTGGTCGAAGAAGTCTTTAACGTCATCAAGACGCTCAAGTCCCAGGGCATGACGATTCTGCTGGTTGAGCAAAACGCCTTTGCTGCGCTGGCCATTGCCGACCGTGGTTATGTTTTGGAAACCGGCAATGTGACGATTACGGGCACCGGTGAAGACCTCATTCACAACGAACAAGTGCGTGCTGCCTACTTGGGCATGTAAGCCCCTCCGTTGCTTGCCGATTTCAAGACAGATTACTTAGGACCAATCCATGACTGATCCACTATTTCACAAACACCAGGCCAAGCTACAGGGCGCACTGGATGCCATCAGCAGCCGCGGTTACTGGTCCGCTTACGCAGAAATGCCCAGCCCTAAGGTTTATGGCGAAACTGCCACTGCCGATGGCAAAGCCGCCTTTGAAGCCCTGCTTGGACAGCGCTTTGCATTGCAGCAACCCGGCACACAAAACTGGGCAGGCGGTGAGCGTTCACCCTACGGCGTGGCACTGGACGTGCAGTACCCGGTGTGCGATCCCCAAGCACTGATAGCCGCCGGCCAGGCCGCCATGTCGGCGTGGCAGGCACTTGGTGTGGAGGGCAGAACAGGCGTCTGCATCGAGATGCTGGACCGACTGAACCAGAATAGTTTCGAGCTCGCCCACGCCGTGATGATGACTACCGGTCAGGGCTGGATGATGGCTTTCCAGGCCGGCGCCGCACACGCCCAGGACCGCGGCCTGGAAGCCGTGGCTTACGCTTACCGCGAGCAGCGCTTTGTGCCCACCGAGACCTTGTGGGAAAAGCCGCAAGGTAAGAACCCACCCCTGCGCATGCAAAAGCATTTCGAGATCGTGGGCCGTGGCGTCGCGGTCGTGGTCGGTTGTGGCACTTTCCCGACGTGGAACACCTATCCGGGTTTGTTCGCCGCCCTGGCCACCGGCAATGCAGTGATCGTCAAGCCGCACGAGCAGGCCATTCTGCCGGCGGCCATCACGGTGCGAATCCTGCGCGCCGTGCTGGCTGATGCGGGCATCAGCCCCGATCTGGTGAGCCTGTGTGTGCCGGTCAACCAGCAGACTACGCAAGCCCTGGTCACCCATGCAGCGGTCAAGTCAGTCGACTTCACCGGCAGCAATACTTTTGGCAACTGGCTGATAGACCACTGCCGCCAGGCCCAGGTGTATGCCGAATTGGCGGGTGTCAATACCATCGTCATCGACTCTACCGATGCCTACCAGGCTATGCTGCGCAACCTGGCTTTTAGCCTCTGCTTGTACTCGGGCCAAATGTGCACAACCTCCCAGTTGCTGGTGGTGCCCGCAGGCGGTATCGCTACCGACGAAGGCCCAAAAAGCTACGAGGAGATCTGTGCCGATCTGGCCGCCGCCATCGACGCGGCTCTTATAAAACCCGAGGTGGCCTGCGCCGTCCTGGGTGCCATACAGTCGCCGGCTACTGCGGCGCGTATTGAGCATGCCAACAGCGGCGCGATCGGAACCGTGGTGCGTGCCGCGCAAACTCTGCATAACCCCGAATTCCCGGCAGCCGTAGTGCGCTCGCCGGTGCTGCTGGCCGTGGATGCCAGCGCCGAGGCCGCCTACATGGAAGAGCGCTTTGGCCCCATCACTTTTATCGTCAAAGCTGCCAATACCACAGCCGCAATTGCGTTGGCCGAACGCATCGTCAGCACCCACGGCGCATTGACACTCGCCGTGTATTCCACGCAGAGCGCGGTGGTCGACGCCATGACCCAGGCCAGCTGGAATGCCAAGGTGGCCCTGTCCATCAACCTCACCAGCGGCGTGTTCGTCAACCAGTCGGCTGCCTTCTCTGATTACCACGGTACAGGTGGCAACCCGGCCGCCAATGCCTCGTATTGCGACTCGGCCTTTGTGGCTAATCGCTTCCGCGTGATCCAGCGCCGTTACCACGTCTGAGGAAAGACCATGGACTACCAGAATATCCGCTTTGACGTCGCATCCGGCGTGGCTCGCCTGACACTGAATCGACCGGACAAGCTCAACAGCTTTACCGGTGCAATGCATGTCGAACTGCGCGATGCGCTCGACCTCATTCAAACCGACAAAACCATTCGTGTTCTGGTCATCACCGGCGCCGGCCGTGCCTTTTGTGCGGGGCAAGACCTGGCCGACCCGGACATGGTCATGGGTGCCGCGGCGCCGGATATAGGCAACGTGGTGGAGCAGAACTACAAGCCGCTGATACTTCGTTTGCAAAACCTGCGTGTGCCCACCATAGCCATGGTCAACGGAGTGGCGGCCGGTGCGGGTGCTAGCCTGTCCCTGGCCTGTGATCTTGTTATTGCTGGCAAGTCGGCTTCGTTCCTCCAGGCCTTCAGCAAGATCGGGTTGATTCCGGATACCGGCGGCACCTGGTTCCTGCCACAGCGCGTGGGCATGGCACGTGCCATGGGCCTAGCCCTGCTGGCCGACAAATTACCAGCTGAAAAGGCCGCCGAGTGGGGCTTGATCTGGCAAGTGGTTGACGACGTGGCATTGGGCGCCACGGTGGATGCATTGGCCACACAATTGGCCGGCATGCCTACCAAGGCGCTGGTGCGTACGCGTCAGGCGCTGCACGCCGCGTCCACACATACCCTGGAGCAGCAGCTCTCGATGGAAGGTGGCTTCATGCGCGAACTGGGCTGGAGCCCTGACTACGCCGAGGGCGTAGCAGCCTTCATGGAAAAACGCGTTCCACGCTTCACCGGCAACTGATACGATGACTACAAATCTTTCCAAAGACGCCCTCGTGGCGGTGGTTGGTGCTGGCGCCATGGGAGCCGGCATTGCACAGGTGGCAGCGGTGGCGGGACACCGGGTGCTGCTGCTGGACAACCGTCCGCACGCTGCTCAGGCAGCGATTGAGGGCCTGCGCGCCCAACTCGATAAGCTGGCCGCCAAGGGCAAGCTCACGGTCGAAGCGGCACAGGCTGCCGGCCAACGTCTGCAGGCCGTCACGCAACTGAGCGATCTGGCAGCTGCAGCCCTGGTTGTTGAAGCCATTGTGGAGAGTCTGTCAGCCAAGCAAACCCTGTTCTCCGACCTGGAATCGCTGGTGTCTGCGGACTGTATTTTTGGCAGCAACACCTCGTCCATTTCCATTACCGCCATCGGCTCGGCATTAAAGTATCCGCAGCGTCTGGCGGGACTGCACTTCTTCAACCCGGCACCGGTCATGGCGCTGGTCGAGGTGGTCAGCGGCCTGGCGACCGACGCACAGGTGGCAGATACGCTGTTTGCCACCGCCACCGCCTGGGGCAAGACGGCAGTGCACGCCAAGTCCACACCCGGCTTTATCGTCAACCGCGTGGCCCGCCCGTATTACGCCGAAGCCCTGCGCCTTCGCGCCGAAGGTGCGGCTGATTGCGCTACGCTGGATGCAGTCATGCGCGAGTCTGGCGGTTTTCGCATGGGCCCGTTCGAGCTGATGGACATGATCGGATTGGATGTCAACTTTGCCGTTACCCGCTCGGTCTGGAATGCCTATTTCAACGACCCGCGCTACCTGCCTTCTCTGATCCAGCAAGATCTGGTCGATGCGGGCTATCTGGGCAAAAAGAGCGGCCGTGGTTTTTACGACTACCGAGAGGGCGCCGCCAGTCCACAGCCTCAAACCGAGCCGCGCTACGCAGCGCCGGCGCGCATCATGGTCTGTGGTGATGCGCCCGCAGCCCAGGCGTTGGCCGTACGCATGCATGCGACCGGCGTGGCGTTTGAGTGCGCAGCTTCCACTGATGGCCGGATTGCCGAGGTGGACGACGCGGTGCTGTTCGTCACTGACGGCCGCAGTGCCACCCAGCGCGCCGCCGAAGGTGGCATTGCCAATACCGTGTTGATTGACCTGGCGCTGGATTACAGCAAGGCCACGCGGGTCGCAATGGCCCGCGCTGGCCAGTGCAGCGAGTCTGCCTTTGCAGCGGCCTGCGCCCTGCTGCAATCGGGTGGTTTTCAAGTTTCGATTCTGGCCGATGTGCCGGGGCTGGCCGTGATGCGCACCGTGGCCATGCTGGCCAACGAGGCGGCGGATGCGGTGTACCAAGGTGTGTGCACGGCGCAAGCTGCGGATGATGCCATGCGCCTGGGCGTGAACTACCCCAAAGGCCCGCTGGCCTGGGCTGACCAGGTGGGTCTAACCGCCATTCAGCAGGTGCTGTCCCATTTGAACGCCAGCTATGGCGAAGACCGATACCGCATTTCGCCGCTGATCCAGCGGCAGGTTTTTCAAGGAAAGAACATCTATGGCTGATATTTCCCCCGTGCTGACGCCTGCCGAGGCGCTGCAGTTGGCGCAAGACGCCGCCGACGCTATGTGGTCGCGCGACCATGCGGCGCAGGCGCTGGGCATGGTCATCGTCGAGGTCAGACCGGGCACGTCACGCCTGACTATGCCGGTGCGCCAGGATATGGTCAATGGACACGCCATTTGCCACGGCGGCATGTTGTTCACCCTAGCGGACACCGCCTTTGCCTACGCCTGCAACAGCTATAACCGCAATACAGTGGCCTCGGCCTGCAGCATCGATTTCCTGGCACCTGCCCATTTGGGTGACAGCCTGGTGGCCGAAGCGATAGAGCGTTCGCAAAGTGGCCGCACCGGTGTCTACGACGTCACTGTCAGCACTGCTACAGGCAAAACCGTGGCGTTGTTTCGTGGTAAGTCCTATCGCATCCAGGGCGAGGTGATTGCCAGTTTTGCGCCGGCCTGAACCCCTTTCATCTCAGTCACAACAATGCATCCTTGCAGGAGATATCCATGACCGTTAAATTTCCCCAGCCCGGCGAACTCGAGGCCATAGAAACCGCCAGCCGCGACGAAATTTCCGCGCTGCAACTCGAGCGCCTGAAGTGGTCGCTGCGCCATGCCTATGACAACGTACCTTTTCACAAAAAGGCATTTGATGACAAAGGTGTGCACCCGGATGACCTGAAGACCTTGGCAGACCTGTCCAAGTTCCCCTTTATGACCAAGATCGCCCTGCGCGACAACTACCCGTTCGGGTTGTTTGCCGTACCGCGCGAGCAGGTTGTGCGCCTGCATGCCTCCAGCGGTACCACTGGCAAATCGATTGTTGTGGGCTATACCGCACAAGACATTGATAACTGGGCCAACCTGGTGGCGCGCTCCATTCGCGCAGCGGGTGGCCGAAAGGGTGACATGCTGCACAACGCCTATGGGTACGGCATGTTCACAGGCGGTCTGGGTGCGCACTACGGTGCGGAGCGCATGGGATGTACCGTGGTACCTATGTCAGGTGGTCAGACGGAAAAGCAGGTGGCGCAGATACTGGACTTCCAGCCGCAAATCATCATGGTCACGCCCTCTTACTCGCTGGTGATTGCCGAAGAGTTCGAGCGTCAGGGTGTGAAGCCCGAAGACATTTCACTCAAGGTCGGCATTTTCGGTGCCGAGCCGTGGGGCGAGGGCATGCGCGCTGAGATCGAACGCAAGCTTGGCATTGATGCCATCGACATTTACGGCCTGACTGAGGTCATGGGGCCAGGCGTGGCCTGCGAATGCATAGAGTCCAAAGACGGCCCGGTCATCTGGGAGGACCATTTCTACCCCGAGATCGTCAACCCCGATACCGGTGAAGTCGTGGCCGATGGCGAGGACGGCGAATTGGTGTTCACCTCGCTCACCAAGCAGGCTTTTCCCGTCATCCGCTACCGCACCCGCGACCTCACGCGACTACTGGCGCCCACCTCGCGCGCGTTCCGTCGCATGGGCAAAATCACCGGCCGCTCGGACGACATGCTGATCGTGCGCGGCGTCAATGTGTTCCCCTCGCAGATCGAAGAACAGATCCTGCGCGACAAGCGTCTGTCGGGCAACTACCAGGTGGTGCTGACCCGTGACGGCCCGTTGGACAACCTGGAGGTGCGCTGCGAGGTGCAGCGAGAGGTCTCCGCTGGCCTGAGCCAGGACCTGATGTCGTCGATTGCCAGGGAACTGCAGCACCACATCAAGACCCATGTGGGTGTTTCCACCCGTGTCACCGTCATGCACTTTGAAGGCATCCCGCGCACGCTCACCGGCAAGGCCAAGCGCGTGGTCGACGAACGCCCCAAACAAAACTGAAAGAAAAACCCATGATCGATGCCCTGATTTGCGATGCCATCCGCACGCCAATAGGCCGCTACGGCGGCGCCCTGGCCACCATGCGCCCCGACGACCTGGGCGCCGTGCCCTTGAAGGCGCTGATGCAGCGCAACCCCGCGGTGGATTGGACCGCGGTGGACGACATCCTCTATGGCTGCGCCAACCAGGCCGGTGAAGACAACCGTAATGTGGCACGCATGTCTGGTCTTTTGGCGGGGCTGCCGGTGGATGTGCCCGGTACCACCCTGAACCGCCTGTGCGGCTCCGGCATGGACGCCGTGGGTTTGGCCGCGCGCTCCATCAAGTCGGGCGAAACGCAGCTGATGATTGCCGGTGGTGTGGAGAGCATGTCGCGCGCACCCTTTGTGATGGGCAAGGCCGAGACTGCGTTCTCGCGCAGCGCCGCTATTTTTGACACCACCATCGGCTGGCGCTTCGTTAATCCGCTGATGAAGTCCCTGCACGGCATCGACTCCATGCCGCAGACTGCCGACAACGTGGCTGCTGACTTCAAGGTGTCGCGCGCCGACCAGGATGCCTTTGCCGTGCGTTCGCAACAGCGTTGGGCCGCAGCCCACGCCGCCGGCCGTTTTCTGGACGAGCTGGTGCCGGTGGTGATGCCGCGCAAAAAGGGCGACCCCGTTGTCTTTGACACCGACGAGCATCCGCGCCCCGATACCACGATCGAGATGCTGGCCAAGCTCAAGGGCGTCAATGGCCCGGACCTGTCGGTCACCGCCGGCAACGCCTCGGGTGTGAATGATGGTGCCTGCGCCTTGCTGCTGGCCTCACCCACAGCCGCTGCGCGTTACGGCCTCGCACCCAAGGCGCGCGTGCTTGGCATGGCTACTGCAGGATTGGCGCCGCGCATCATGGGTTTCGGCCCCGCACCCGCCGTGCGCAAGGTGCTGCAGCAAACCGGATTGACCCTGGCGCAGATGGATGTGATCGAGCTCAACGAAGCATTTGCCGCCCAAGGTCTGGCTGTGCTGCATGACTTGGGACTGACTGACGACGACGCCCGAGTGAACCCCAACGGCGGTGCCATCGCCATGGGCCACCCGCTGGGCATGAGTGGCGCACGCCTGGTGACCACCGCCATGTATGAACTGATCCGCCGCGATGGCCGCTACGCGCTGTGCACCATGTGCATCGGCGTGGGGCAGGGCATTGCACTCGTTATTGAACGTATTTGATTCCCAACCACCAAGAGGAGACTTCCCATGATTTCACGTTTCAAGAAACTCGCACTTGCCAGCGCCCTGGTTCTTACGGCTGGCGCGGTATTCGCCGCAGATCCGATCAAGATCGGCTCCGTGTTGTCCGTCACCGGCCCGGCCGGTTACCTGGGTGACCCCGAACTGAAGACCTTGCAGATGATGGTGGAAGATATCAACAAAAAAGGCGGCGTACTGGGCCGCCCTCTGGAACTGGTGCACTACGACGATGGCAGCGATGCCAGCAAGGCCAATGGCTTTGGCAAGCGCCTGATTGATGACGACAAGGTGGATATTATTGTTGGAGGCACCACTACCGGTTCCACCATGTCCATGGCACCGCTGGTCGAAAAGGCTGGCATCCCCTTCATCTCGCTGGCCGGTGCGGTAGTGATCATTGAGCCGGTCAAGAAGTTTGTGTTCAAGACCCCGCACACCGACCGCATGGCGGCTGAAAAAGTGTTTGATGACATGAAGAAGCGCGGCATCACCAAGGTGGCCCTGTTGTCCGAGACCAGCGGCTTCGGGCAAAGCGGGCGCAAGGAAACCGAAGGCGTGGCCGGCAAATACGGCATTGCCCTGGTCGCTAACGAAACCTACGGCCCCAAGGACACTGACATGGGTCCGCAACTCACCAAGATCCGCAACACGGCCGGTGTAGAAGCTGTGTTCATCTTCGGCCTAGGCCAGGGCCCGGCACTGGCCACAAAGGGCTACAAGCAGTTGGGCATTACCCTGCCGCTGTACCACGCCCATGGCGTGGCGTCGGACGACTTCATCAAGCTTGCAGGCCCAGCAGCCGAGGGCGTGCGCCTGCCTACCTCTGCCCTGCTGGCACCGGAAAAACTGACCGCCAACGACCCGCAGCGCCCCGTGGCCGAAGCGTATACCAAAGCTTTCATGGCTAAATACAAGACCGACGTGTCGGCCTTCGGTGGCTATGCCTATGACGGCCTGGGTCTGGCCGTCGATGCGTTCAAGCGTGCCGGTTCCACCGACAAGGCCAAGGTGCGCGATGCCATCGAAGCGACCAAGGGATTTGTCGGCACCGGCGGCATTTTCAATATGTCGGCCACCGACCACATGGGCCTGGACCTGTCGGCCTTTCGCATGTTCGAAATCAAGAACGGTGACTGGGTTCTATCCAAGTAACCGTTGCAGCGAAAAAGCCCACCACCATGTTTGAAACCCTCACCATCGAACAAGCCGGCCCGGTCGCCACCCTCTGGATGGCCAGGCCCGAAGTGTTAAACGCCTTCAACGAGCAACTCATTGACGAGCTAACCCGCGCCTGTGAACAGCTTGAACAGGACGCCAGCGTGCGGGTGGTGGTGCTGGGCGGGCGCGGCCCGCACTTCTCGGCCGGTGCCGATTTGAACTGGATGCGTCGCGCATCAGAAGCCAGCGAGCAGGACAACCTGGAAGACGCGCGTCGCTTTGCCCGCATGCTGCGCGCGCTCTCCACACTGTCCAAGCCCACCATTGCCCGCGTGCAGGGTGCAGCCCTCGGTGGCGGCACCGGCTTGGCTGCGGCTTGCGACATGGCGGTGGCCAGTAGCGACGCGGTGTTCAGCACCTCCGAGGTCAAGTTCGGCATCATCCCCGCCGTCATCAGCCCCTATGTGCTGCGCGCCATCGGACCACGCCAGGCCTTGCGCTTTTTCCAGTCGGCCGAGCGCATCAGCGCCGAGCGCGCGCTGGCCATAGGCCTGGTGCATGAAGTGGCAGCGCCGGAGCGACTCGATGCGGCCGTGGCAGCCCTGGTGAAATCCTTGCTTGCTGGTGGCCCGCTGGCGCAAAAAGCGGCCAAGGAATTGATCGCCGCCGTGCAGGGCCAGCCGATGGACGAGCGCACGCTGGAGGACACGGCGCAGCGCATCGCGCGCCAGCGCCGCACCGATGAGGCACGCGATGGCGTGTCGGCATTTCTCGACAAGCGGTCCCCCGCTTGGATGAACCCTTAACCCCCCCTATGAACTCCAAGGAGTGAGCGCAGATGTATACCCAATCATTTAACGTGCAGGAAAAGTCGGGCCAGAAGCCCGCAGCCAAGCCGGTATCGCTGGAGAACGCCGAATCGCAACAACGTTTTGACTCGCGCGTCGACGCCGATGGCAAGATCGAGCCGCAGGACTGGATGCCCGAGGCCTACCGCAAAACGCTTTTGCGCCAGATCAGCCAGCATGCGCACAGCGAAATCGTCGGCATGTTGCCCGAGGGCAACTGGATCAGCCGTGCGCCCAGTCTCAAGCGCAAGGCCATTCTGATTGCCAAAGTACAGGATGAAGGTGGCCACGGCCTGTACCTGTACAGCGCTGCCGAAACCCTGGGCCAGGGCCGTGACCAGATGCTGGCCGACCTGCACAGTGGCAAAGCCAAGTACAGCTCCATCTTTAACTACCCCACGCTCAACTGGGCCGATGTGGGCGTAGTCGGCTGGCTGGTCGATGGTGCGGCCATCATGAACCAGATACCGCTATGCCGCTGCTCTTACGGCCCCTATGCGCGCGCCATGATCCGCGTCTGCAAGGAAGAGTCCTTCCACCAGCGCCAGGGCTACGAGGCCTTGCTGGTGATGATGCAAGGAACGGCCGAGCAAAAAGCCATGGTGCAGGATGCGGTCAACCGCTTCTGGTGGAAGTGTCTGGCCATGTTCGGGCCACCGGATGCCAACAGTCCGCACAGCGAGCAGGCCATGCGCTGGGGCATCAAGCGCATCAGCAATGATGACCTGCGCCAGAAGTTCATCGACGCCACCGTGCCGCAAGCCCGTGTACTGGGCGTGACCCTTCCGGACCCCGATCTGAAGTGGAACGAAGAGCGCCAGCACTACGATTACGGCCAGATCGACT
Source organism: uncultured beta proteobacterium (assembly GCA_903924955.1). Classification (GTDB taxonomy): domain Bacteria; phylum Pseudomonadota; class Gammaproteobacteria; order Burkholderiales; family Burkholderiaceae_C; genus Allorhodoferax. The sequence continues at coordinate 16,565 of CAIYDK010000028.1, forward strand.
GGGATGAATTCTGGAGCACGGTCAACGGCAACGGACCCTGCAACAAGGAGCGCCTGGCCACCCGCGTCAAAGCCCACAACGATGGCCAATGGGTGCGCGATGCAGCCCTGGCCTATGCCCAAAAACACCAAACCCAAACGCAAAAGGAAGCAGCATGAGCACCACCGCATTGAAAGACTGGCCCCTCTGGGAAGTATTTGTCCGCAGCAAGCAAGGCCTGGAGCACAAGCACTGCGGCAGCCTGCACGCGTCTGACGCGCAGCACGCCCTGCAAATGGCACGCGATGTCTACACCCGCCGCCAGGAAGGCGTGAGCATCTGGGTCGTGCCCTCCAAGTCCATCACCGCAAGCGCCCCCGAAGACAAGGATGCGATGTTCGAGCCGGCTGCCGACAAGATCTACCGCCACCCCACCTTCTATGACATCCCTGAAGAAGTGGGGCATATGTAATGGCCTCGTACCAAGACTATCTACTGCACTTGGCAGACAATGCCCTGATCCTGGGCCAACGCAATGCCGAGTGGTGTGGGCACGGCCCCATTCTGGAGGAAGACCTGGCGCTGGCCAACAATAGCCTGGATCTGATCGGCCAGGCCCGTCTGCTGTACCAGCATGTGGCCACGGTGCGCAAGGACGGCAAGAGCAGCGAAGACCTGCTGGCCTATTTCCGTGACGTACCGGAGTTCAAGAACTACACGCTGCTGGAGCTGCCGCACCGCAACGCGGCCTTGCCCACGTCGACCGGCGACCGCGACTATGCGGTCACCATCGCACGCAACTTTCTCTACAGTGCACTCATGGTGCAGGCCTGGGCCGCACTGGCGGCATCGACCGATGCGCAGCTCGCCGCGATAGCCTCCAAGTCTCTGAAAGAAGTGCAGTACCACCTGCGCCATGCGCACGACTGGGTACTGCGCTTGGGTGATGGCACGGACGAGTCACATCGTCGCATGCAAGCGGCTTTTGACTACCTCATGCCCTTTACTCAGGAGTTTTGGACTGCCAGCGCCATGGAAACCGCCGCCGTCAAAACCGGTGCAGGAGTCGATGTCGCCACGTTCAAGACCGAATGGGAAGCCATGGTCAGCGACACGCTGCAGGCGGCCACCCTGAAAGTTCCGGCCAGCAGCGGCTTTGTCACCACCGGCAAGCAGGGCGTTCATTCCGAGCACCTGGGCTTTGTGCTGGCAGAAATGCAAAGCCTGGCACGCGCCCATCCTGAGGCCGTCTGGTAACAGCCATGTCCATGCCTGCCCCATCCGGCGCAAACCCGGCGACGCTCGGCGTGTTGCCTTACGGCCCGCTGGCGCAAAGCCAGGAGCCGCAGGATTACCACGCTATCTGGGAACTTCTGGAAGCGGTGACCGATCCGGAAATTCCAGTGGTGAACCTGCGCGAGATGGGCATTCTGCGTGCCGTGCGCCTGGGCGCGCAGGGCCTGGAGGTGGTGATCACCCCCACCTATAGCGGATGCCCGGCCATGGGCCAGATGGAAGACGATGTGGCCAGCGCCCTGTCACAAGCCGGTGTGGCCGCGCGCGTGGTCACACAGCTGGCACCGGCCTGGTCCACCGACTGGATGACGCCCGAGGGGCGCGAGAAGCTGCGCGCCTACGGCATTGCACCGCCGGTGAAGAGCGCCTGCGCTGCGGCCAACGGCACACAGGTGGTTGCCTTTGCAACCCGCAAAGTTGCAGGCAAGGGTCTGGCTCCGCTCGACACCGTACCCTGTCCGCAATGCGGCTCCGACCATACCACCGAGATTTCGCACTTTGGCTCCACGGCCTGCAAGGCCTTGTACCGCTGTCTGAAGTGCATGGAACCGTTTGATTATTTCAAGCCCTATTAACCCCATTCCCCTACGCACCACCATGACTGCACCTTCCCGTTTTCACGATCTGCGCGTTGCCCGGATCAGCCCCGAGGCGGCTGGCTCGCTTGCCATTGCCTTCAACGTGCCAGACGATCTGGTCGAACGCTTTGACTTCCAGCCCGGCCAGTACCTGACCTTGCGCCACCAGATCAACGGTGCCGACGTGCGGCGCAGCTATTCCATTTGCTCCACCCACAGTCACCTCAAGCGCAGGCATGAGCTGGTGGTGGGCATTCGCCCGATGGAGGGCGGTGTGTTTTCCAACTGGGCGGCCAACAGCCTCAGGTCCGGTGACACCCTGTCGGTGATGCCACCCGAAGGCCGCTTTGTCTCCAAGCGCCCGCGTGCCCTGCACCGCGTGGCCTTTGCAGCGGGCTCCGGCATCACACCGATTCTGTCCATTATGGCCAGCACGCTGGAAGAACAGCTAGAGTCCAAGTTCACACTGGTCTATGGCAACCGCAGCATGAACTCGGTGATGTTCAACGAAGCCCTGCAGGACCTGAAAGACCGCTTTGCTGACCGTCTGACGTTGATCCACATCCTCTCTCGCCAGGCACAGGAAGTGGACCTGTTGCAGGGCCGCATTGATGCGGCCAAGGTGCAAAACATTATTGACACGCTGCTGCCCGTGGCCAGCATGGACGAGGTGTTTATCTGTGGCCCCGAGGCGATGATCGAAGTCACCGAAAAGGCCTTGCTCGATGCCGGCGTTCCAGCCAAGCAAATCCACACCGAACGCTTCACCTCGCCCGTGCTGGAAACACTCACACCTGAGGCGCGTCAGGCGGCTGTGGCCAACCTGAAGCTACCAGCCGGTGGCCAGGTGGCGCTTACCGTGGTGCTGGACGGCAAATCCCATGCGTTGCACATGAACCCGGATGAACACGTGCTGGACGTGGCCATGGCCGCTGGTCTGGATCTGCCGTTTTCCTGCAAGGGTGGCGTCTGCGCCACCTGCCGCTGCAAGGTCATGACCGGCAGCGTGGCCATGGACAAAAACTTTGGTCTGGAAACCTGGGAGACCGACAAGGGCTTTGTGCTGAGCTGCCAGTCGCGCCCCACCAGCGAAGCTGTCACGGTCAGTTTTGACGAGCGTTAAGCACCCCCCATTTTTTGACACACCATGACCCAGATCCTACAAAGTTATATCGGTGGCCGCTGGCAGGGCGCGCAAGCCGCTGGCGCACTGCGCAGCGCCGTCAACGGTGCGACCATTGCGCACACCCATGCTGAGGCACTCGACTTTGGCGAGGCCGTAGAACACGCCCGCCGCAAAGGCCTGCCATCACTGATGGCCATGGATTTTCAGGAGCGTGCCCTGCGCCTCAAGGCCCTGGCTAAGTTCTTGATGGAGCACAAGGAGCAGCTCTACGCCGTTTCCGCCCACACCGGCGCCACCAAGGTCGACAGCTGGATCGATATCGACGGTGGCGCTGGCACTTTGTTTGCTTACGCTTCTATTGGTAGCAACGAGTTACCTTCCGGAAATCTGGTGCATGAAGGACCCGCTTTCCCGCTGGGTAAAAAGGGCGGCTTCTCTGGCACCCATGTGCTGGTTCCCCGTGGTGGCCTGGCCGTGCACATCAATGCCTTTAACTTTCCCGTCTGGGGCCTGCTGGAAAAGTTTGCCCCCAGTTTTCTGGCGGGTATGCCCTGCATCGGCAAGCCGGCTAGTGCCACCAGCTACCTGACCGAAGCGGCCATGCGACTCATTGTGCAATCGGGCATCCTGCCCGAGGGCAGTTTGCAACTGGTGATTGGTGGAACGGGTGATTTGCTCGACCGCCTGAACGGTGCCGATGTGGTCACCTTCACGGGCTCGGCTGATACCGCCTCGCGCCTGCGTGTGCATCCGAATCTGATTGCCAACTCTGTCCCTTTCAATGCCGAGGCCGACTCGCTCAACTGCGCCATCCTCGGGCCGGACGTGAGTCCGGACGACGAAGAGTTTGGTCTGTTTGTGAAGGAAGTGGCGCGCGAGATGACGGTCAAGGCCGGGCAGAAGTGCACTGCCATTCGTCGCGCCATTGTGCCGGCCCATCTTCTGGATGCCGTGTGCGAGCAAGTGGCTTCACGTCTGGCCAAGACCACCGTGGGCGACCCGGCCGACGAACGGGTGCGCATGGGCCCGCTGGCCTCGCACGCACAGCAGGCTGATGTGGCTGAACGCATTGCGTTGCTGCGCCAGGATGCCGAATTGGTGTACCGCGGTGAAGCGAATTGGATTGGTGCAGGCACAGCCGAGGGCGCGTTCTGCGCACCCACGCTGCTGGCCTGCCGCAAACCCATGGAGGTGGACTCGGTGCACACCGTTGAGGCTTTTGGTCCGGTCAGCACCGTCATGGCCTATGAAGGTCTGGATGAAGCGCTGGCCTTGGCCGCGCGCGGCCAGGGCAGCCTGGTTGCCACGCTGGTCACACGCGATGCGACGGTGGCCGCCAAGGCCATTCCGGCCATGGCTGCATGGCATGGTCGCCTGCATATTCTGGACCGCGAAGCAGCGGTGGAGTCCACCGGCCATGGTTCGCCCCTGCCCACCCTCAAGCACGGTGGCCCGGGTCGCGCCGGTGGTGGTGAAGAACTGGGCGGGTTGCGCGCCGTGAAACATTACCTGCAACGCGCAGCGGTGCAGGGCTCGCCCACCATGTTGGCGGCCGTTACCGGCGAGCATGTGCGCGGTGCGCGGGTCAACGACACGGCGGTGCATCCCTTCCGCAGCTATTTTGAAGACCTGCAGATTGGCGACTCTTTGCTGACCCACCGTCGCACTGTCGGCGAGGCCGACATCGTGGCCTTCGGTGGCATCTCAGGGGACTATTTCTACATGCACTTTGACGAAGTGGCTGCCAAGGACTCGCCATTTGGCAAACGCATTGCGCACGGCTACTTTGTGCTTTCGGCAGCGGCGGGTTTGTTTGTGTCGCCCGCGCCGGGACCGGTGCTGGCCAACTACGGGTTGGACACGCTGCGCTTTGTCAAACCGGTCGGCATTGGCGACACCATTCAGGCACGCCTGACGGCCAAGCGAAAAATCGATCGCAACAAGGTGGATGCCAAGGGCGTGGGGCAGGGCGTAGTGGCATGGGATGTGGAAGTGACCAATCAGCTTGGTGAGTTGGTAGCGAGCTACGACATCCTGACACTGGTGGCTAAGCGGACCTGAGCGATGCCTTGCTATTCGATTGAAGGGGTTATCCCCGTAGTGCACCCAACGGCCTATGTGCACCCCACTGCCGTGCTCATCGGTGACGTGCATGTCGGCCCCAATTGCTACGTCGGGCCCAACGCCAGTCTGCGCGGAGACTTCGGGCGCATCGTGCTGCATGCGGGTGCCAATGTGCAGGACAACTGCGTCATGCACGGCTTCCCGCAACAGGACACACTGGTCGAAGAAAACGGTCACATCGGTCACGGTGCGGTGCTGCACAGTTGCACTGTGCGGCGCGACGCCCTGGTGGGCATGAACGCCGTGGTCATGGACGAAGCCGAGGTAGGCGCGCGCTCTATTGTGGCGGCCTGCGCCTTTGTGCCCGCGGGCATGAAAGTGGCGGAGCAAACCCTGGTGGCCGGCGTGCCCGCCAAGGCGATCCGTTTGTTGAACGACAAAGAGGTGGCATGGAAGCGTACCGGCACCGAGACCTACCAGGACTTGACGCGCCGTTGCCTAGCGAACTTGCACGAGGTTACGCCCTTACAGCAGGCCGAAGCCAATCGGCCAACGGTGCAAGCACCTCAGGTGCAGTCCATGATCGCCAGTAAACGCGATTAGTGATCAACCCGGTCCAGCGTCGGGTTTCTTTTTGAGTGCTCTTTTATGGCTGGTAACGAATGCCGCTAGTTTGAGGTCTTCAGTACCTATATGGTTTCGAAATAGTTCAGAGAGAAACTCCTTCCACTTCTCGATGACCAACGTTTCATCTGTAACTTGTTTCACGAGCAATTCCATGTGAATCAATGTCTCAACATGGCGACGCGTGTGTAATTTTGCATCGGGGTAGTTCATGCGGCGCATAAGTTCTTCCTCATGCTCGAAATGCAACCGTGTGTACTCATGCAACTTTCGGGCCGCAACGCAACGACTGTCCTTGTCAGATGCTTCGAGAAAGTAATTGACCTTGTTAAACCACTGCCGATGCTGGTTGTCAATCGGTTCGTTGCCGGTTTTGTAGATGTCTTTCCATTCGACTTGCATGCTGCCTCCCTTACGCCTTCATAGTGCAGGGCTTTGAATTTGTCAAGTAATGCCGACAGCAATACCGCAATACCGCACTCATGGGACACGAGCCCTATCGCTTACTTTTTCAGCGCAGCCTTCCAGTCCCGAAATACATCAAGATCCACACCGTCCGGGTAGTTCAGCAGGCCCGGTGTAAATCCTTTTTTGCCCTTTTCTCCATATTGCCAGATGATGGCCTTGGTCTTGCGGTCAATAACCAGAACGCGGTCATTCAGGTCATCGACGACCAGAATGTCGCCGGTATCGGGTAACTCACGGGCAATGGATGAGTGGTCCAGCATGCCTTCGCCCTCTTTGACGAAATACTCCCAGGTTACTTTGCGAGTGGCCGGGTCAAAAATGACCACACGACCGGGTTTCCAGAAGTCTGCCACGATGATTTGCTTTCCGTCGACGGTCGGAAACGCGTCCGATGGGTAGCGGATGTTGGGCGCCTTCACGCTCCAAAGCACTTTGCTGTCGCGTGTAATGCGTGAGATCCAGGCGTCGGCAATCTCCGTCACCAAAATGTCGCCATTTTCCATGGGCGTGGCGCCGTTGGGGTGGCCCAATTGAGTCGGAGGGTTGTGCTTGCACTTGCCCGGCGTGCCCCATTGGGTGGTGACCTCATTGGTCTTGGGGTCGATGATCAGTACCCGGCAATTGCGAATGTCTGCCGTGATGAATTTGCCGTCCGCTAGCAAATGTGCATCATCCGGGTAGTTCAGCAGACCGGCGCCGCTACCGCGGTGGTCGGGCATGCCATAGGTCCATGTCAGTTCGCGCTTTTCGTAGTCGACGATGTGGACGTCAAAATTGTCTTCTTCACTGACCGCCAGTTGTTTGCCATCGGCGGAAAAATTGACGTCTTCGTTGCCCCGGTAGACCTTCAAATTGGGGGATGGGAATTCCCAGATGATGCTTTTGTCCGGGGCAATTTCGATCAACCGGTTGTTTCGCCTATCGGCAATCACGATGGGGTAGGGAAGTGGTTTTCCCCAAGATTGAACCATTTTTGTACGGCTGCCCGTCACTGGAGGAATGGGTGGTAATACTGCTCCACTGGAGACTATGCCGGCCCCCGTCATTTCTGGTGTGACCTTGACTTCGATCCCGGCCGAGGAGGTTTTCTTCTCTGGTGTGACTGCAGCCGGGGTGGCCGCGGACAGCATGGGCGCCATGGCGAGCATGGCCATACATGCCAGTGCTGAACGTGCCAGGCGGAAGGAAGAAAAGGCGGGAGAGACGTGCATCGTTGATTCCTTGCTGCGGTTGTGTGCTGCGTCAGCACTGGCGGCATTTTTACGTTTCTTACCGGTATCTATCTTGACCTGCCGCAAGAGTATGGCGTTGAGCGTTAATCGCGCTCTTCAATCACTGACTTTCAAGTACGGTGCGCTGATTCATGGGCTGCACGGGGCGAGCGTTATCGGCAAAATGCAGTCGGTATTGGGCAAGCTGGGCTATTGACAGCTCCATGGGTTGTTTCAGAACAACCCAGTCGACGCCCTCCGTGCATGGGGGGGCGGTAACCGACCCTGAGTACCTGAAGTAGCCCCGGTTGACTGGCAGCAACTGGCTGGCATTGACGGAGACGCCGTGTTGGGCGTGGTCGCCGTCATTCTTCGGCGGAATAAGTGGCATCAGTGTGTTCAGCAGGGCATTCTCGTGCCCGGTGCGAAACAGCACGACCATAGCCAGCAGTTGCCCGGATTGGCTCTTGTGCAGCAAGTGGGCTGCCATGGGAAATTCTTCACCGGCTATTTTGTCGCCACCCGGTGTGTGAAAGTGAAATTGTTGCAGTTTGTAGCGCTCCTTGCCTATTCGCAGGCTGCTACCCTTGTCGAAGCGCACGCGCACGGTGTGGCCGTCATTTGACAGAATCAAGGGGGCAGTCTGGTAGCTGGTTTCCAACGGGGGAAGCGCCTGGCTCGATGCCTGCCGGATGTCGATGGGAGATTGACGTCTACCGTTTTCGCATAGTCCGGCCCAGGCCGATGTGTACATTACTGCAGTCAGGGCAGCACAAATGAATCTGGAAATTTGAGTCATACGGGATGGCTATGAAATGGTGATGGACTGCACGTCTACCTTCAATTCCAACCAGCGATTCACCGCCGTTTGCAAGTTTTCGGTATCGCCGGTGGTGAAAAACTGGATAGGCATGGCGACGTGAGCGTCCGGGGTTGCGTCGGCTATCTGTTGCACCAACCAGTTGCACTGCGCGAGCAGTCGCCGCGTCTGGCGTGCTACCGGGACGCCGCCCTCCAGAAACGCCACTTGATCACCCACAAGATTGCGCAGGGTGTCCGCTATAAACGGGTAGTGTGTGCAACCTAACACCAGGGTGTCCATGGATGCTTGTTCTTGACCAAATTGCCCCATAGCCCCCGTAGAATCTGCACAGATAGCTATCATTTTGGTAGCATCTCCATGCTCGATGGCATCTGCAAGCCCATCGCATGGCTGTAGCACAAAGCGCGCCTGACCGTGCAAGGATGCTAAAAGCGACCGAAACTTTTCACTATTGAGTGTGCCACGGGTTGCCAGCACGCCAATGACCTTGGTTTTGCTCGATAGAGCTGCTGGTTTCAGGGCCGGCTCTATGCCCACAATGGGCAGGTCAGGGAAATCCTGGCGCAATAGTTTGATCGCGGCAGCGGTGGCCGTATTACAGGCTACGACAAGCGCTTTGATGCGATGCTGAACCAGCAGGTAGCGGGTGATGGCGTGCGATCGGGTAATCACATGGGCATCATCACGCTCGCCATACGGGGCGTGGCCGCTGTCGGCTACGTAGACAAACTTTTCCAGCGGTAGTTCGTCGCGCAGTGCACGCAGCACACTGATTCCGCCTACACCGCTGTCAAATACGCCGATGGCGCTGGCACTGCGGTCGGCATAGCCAGCTTGCGCGCGAGTCATGCCAGCGACGTTCAGGATGAAATGGCTATCAGGCAGACTGCACCGGAATGTTCTTGAACTCGCCCGTGGCAATCTTCTTTTGCCACTCGGCCGGTCCGGTGATGTGGGCGCTGGTGCCGCCCGAATCGACCGCCACGGTGACCGGCATGTCGACCACGTCGAATTCGTAAATGGCTTCCATGCCCAGGTCGGCAAAGCCCACCACCTTGGCAGCCTTGATTGCCTTGCTCACCAGGTAGGCGGCGCCACCCACAGCCATCAGGTAGGCACTCTTGTGCTTCTTGATGGCTTCGATGGCGACCGGGCCGCGCTCGGCCTTGCCGACCATACTGATCAGCCCGGTTTGCGCCAGCATCATCTCGGTGAAGCCGTCCATGCGGGTGGCGGTGGTGGGGCCTGCGGGGCCGACAGCTTCACCCTTGACCGGGTCGACCGGGCCGACGTAGTAAATGACGCGGTTGGTGAAGTCCACCGGCAGCTTCTCGCCCTTGGCCAGCATGTCCTTGATGCGCTTGTGCGCTGCGTCACGCCCGGTGAGCATCTTGCCGTTGAGCAGCAGGGTTTGGCCGGGTGTCCAACTGGCCACTTCCGCCGGTGTCAGGGTGTTGAGGTCGACTTTCTTGCTCTTGACATAGTCGGGTGCCCAGGCCACATCGGGCCAGGTGTCCAGTGAAGGCGGCGTCAGGTAGACCGGACCACTGCCGTCCATCACAAAGTGGGCGTGGCGGGTGGCAGCGCAGTTCGGGATCATGGCAATCGGTTTGCTGGCGGCGTGGGTGGGGTACATCTTGA
>CAIYDK010000029.1 GCA_903924955.1 uncultured beta proteobacterium
CGTTGACTGCCACGGTGCAATATTATCAAGGGACGTACTGGGTAACCAGCTTGACCGATAGCGTGACGTCGTTCAATACCAGCTTGTCTACGGCGGGTGGCAATCTGGTTACCACGGTCAAGACCGGCCTGGCAAGCGGAGTAACGGTGGTCAGTCCGGGTGCGGCGGCAGTCGCAGCGGGTGTCAGAACATTCGTCCTTGCTGCGCCTCTTGTTAGCGGAAGTGTGGATTTGTCACTCAATGCGCCGACCTACCTTCCTAACGCCGGAGCCCGCGCAACCTTCGGCATCTTCAAGAGCCCCCTGATCTACCGCCGCGAGAACTATTGAAGCAAAACGGCCACAATTTTGTTGGACAATGGTCAAAAGACACGCAATCCGGTATACGGATTGCGTGATCAGCTACTAAAATGAGAGCAGACTGTCCACCTGTCACACCACACATGATGCAAACCTTGATGTTCGACGATTCGCTGATTCAGCAGGAGTGCGCTTAAGCATGCGCTGGCCCTGGCAAAGCAGGTCGTCCAAGGATCAGTTCATTGTGTCCTGGTCGTCGGGCACGTTTGCCTATGTGCGTGCGCAGGTCAAGGCGGATGGTTTGTTCGAAATCACGCAACTGGGCGTGGAGCGCCAGGGCGAAGACAGTCTGGAAGACTTTGTTCGCAGGCTGCAGTCTTTGGACCTGAAAGGCTTGGCAGCGAGCGTGATGCTTCGCCCCGAGCAGTACCAGTTGCTGCAAATCGACGCCCCGCCCGTTGCCCCTGAAGAGTTGCGCGCTGCCGCGCGTTTTCAAATTCGTGACATGGTCAATGTTCACATTGACGACATTACGTTGGACGTGATGCAAGTGGGCGATGGCCAGCAAAAGGGCCCCAGCCATTTGTTTGTGGTGGCTGCCAAGAATGAGGTGGTGCGTGAGGTGATGACGCTGGGCGAGTCCCTGAACTGGACGGTGCCAGTGATTGACATCCAGGAAACTGCCCAGCGCAACCTGCACAGTGCGATGGCCAAACGCGAGGGTCATCTGGAACGTGCCGATGCGGCCCTGGTGATTACCGACGAGCGCCAGGCGGTATTGACCATCAGCGCCAACGAAGAGCTGTTTTTTTCCCGGCGGCTGGATTTACCCCAGGGGTTTCTGACCATGGCCTGGGGCGAAGGGCAGGACGCTGAGGCTGATGCTCCGTCTGATGCTTTTACGCCGGTGGGTGAATATGTCCCTGATTACGCGGTTGGTGGCGTCTCCCACGGAGCCGACTACTCCGGCGCAGTAACCACGGCTGGCTCAGTCGATGACGAGCGGGTCCAGCGTTTTGTGGTCGAAATGCAGCGCTCGCTGGACCTGTGGGACCGAACCTGGTCGAGCATGCCTCTGGCGGCGATCCGGGTTTATGCGGGTGAGCGTTCGGCCGCATTGGCGAACTGGTTGAGCCGGGAACTGGGTCAAACGGTAACGGCGATTGACGTTGCCGACCAGTTCGCAGGTCTTCAGGCCATGCCCATGGCGGATCAGTTGGTGTGTTTGCCGTTGCTTGGTGTGCTGCTGCGCACCGAGACCCGAAAGCTCTGAGAACGCCAAACTGCGCATAACACCATGGCACAGCAAATCAATCTCAGCACCCCGATATTGCTAGCGCAAAAGCGCTACTTTTCTGCCAACACCATGGCCATTGGGCTGGGTGCCTTTTTGGTGTTGGGTGGCGCATTGAGTGCGGCTTGGGTCTGGAATTTTGACCGGGGCATTGCGACGTTCAACCAGTCAATGGCCGCGCAGGCGCAGGAAGTTGACAGCCTCAAGGCCGCTATCGAGCGCAGCAAGGCCAATGCGGCTCCGGTGAACCCGGCACTGCTGGAGCAACTGCAGCGGGTGCGCAATACGGTTGCTCAGCGCGAGAAACTGCAGCTTGCGCTGCAAGAGGGAATGTTTCGCCAGGGCTGGGGGCATTCGGACCGCCTTACCTGGGTCGCCCGCAGTATTCCTGATGTGGTGTGGCTGACCGATGTCAAGATGGATGGCTCGCGGTTTGAGGTGACCGGCTTTACCCTGGAACCGGCCGCACTGAATGAGTGGGTGGACAAACTCGCGGTGAGCCCGCTCATGCAAGGGCTGAAACTAGCCACCGTGAAAGTGGAAAACGCCACTGCAGCACTGGCTGCCCAGGCGGTGGCTCCAGCTTCTGCACCTTCAGCGCCCGCAGCACCTGCACGAGCCGTGTGGTCATTCAATTTGGTCAGTGTCGAGCCGCCACCTGCTGCTGCTCTAGACGCGGCCAGTGCGCCGGGGAATAAGCCATGAAACAGCATTGGCTCAAGCTGGCGGCCCGCATTGATGCGCTCAGCCTGCGTGAGCGCGTCATTGCGTTTGTCTCCATCATCATTTGTTGCCTTGCCCTGGTGGACACAGTCTGGCTGTCGCCGGCACAGGTGGCCTACAAGCAGGCCACGCAACGCTTTGCCGCGCAGAGTGCCGAGGTCAAACGCCTGCGCGATGAGCTGAGCACCGTGGCACACCCGGTAGATGCCAGCAAGGCGGTGCGCGACGACATTGCCGCCGCCCAACTGCGCCTGGACGCCGTTAACCAGGAAATCAAAGTGGTCGCCCCACTGGCTGAGGGAGGCCCTGCGGTTGAGCAGGCCCTGGTCCAGTTTTTGCGCCGCCACGAGGGGCTCACCCTTGTCAGCACCGGCACAATCAAACAGGAACTGATCACCATCAGCTCCCGAGCAAAGGCCACCGCCGGCGCCAATACGGGCCCTGCGGCCGATTACCAGCCGGTTCTGTCCAAGCGCGGGCTGGAGCTCAAAGTGACGGGCTCGTATGCCGAGTTGGCGC
>CAIYDK010000030.1 GCA_903924955.1 uncultured beta proteobacterium
ACCTGTGGGGTTGGATGCCATCACCTTGGCCAGGGTCAAGCCATCGGGGTTGCGGCCGAACTGGTCGCCGTAGGGGCCGGTTCGCAAAGCAACTTCCAGCGTGCGCTGCGGACCTCTCAGTCCTATGGTGGATTGGATCACCGCGTCGGAATGCTCGCCAAACAGGCGCTGTGCGTCTTCGGCAAACTGGGCATCGTCCAGCGCTTTGGCGTCTGTTTGTGCACCCTTGCCCTGCACGATGGCGGCCAGTGTGAGCAGCGTTTGCCACTCTTCGGGTTGGCCGGGTGTGGCGGGCAGTACGGGTGGGCTATAGCGGGCGTGGTTGCGCCAGGACAGCTGAGGAAAGGCCACATCAAAATGAAAGTCTTGCAGCGGCGAGACGCCGGGCAGGATCACGTCCGCATGGCGCGTGGTCTCGTTCAGGTAAATGTCCATGCTGACCATGAAATCCAGCGAGTCCAGCGCTTTCGCCAGGCGAGGGCCGTTGGGGCTGGAGAGTACGGGGTTGGTGGCCACGGTGAACAGGGCGCGGACCTGGCCCTCGCCAGCAGTTTCAATTTCCTCGGCCAGACAGGTGATGGGGAGTTCGCCATAGACCTCCGGTGCACCGCTGACACGGGCGTGGTGGCGCCCGGTGGCAACGCCCTTGCCAATGCCGGGCTTGCCTGCGGTGTTGGAGGCAAACGCGGCCGACTTGGCGAACAGCACGCCGCCTTCTCGATCCAGATTGCCGGTCAGCGTGTTGAGCACATCCACCAGCCAGCTGGCGAGCGTGCCGTACTCCTGCGTGCAGGTTCCGATGCGGGCATAAACAGCGGCGCGGGTTGCGCCGGCCAGTTCGCGGGCCAGCGTTCGGATGGTGTCGGCGGCAATGCCACAACGTGCAGCGACGGTCTCGGGCGTGAATGGGGCCACGGCCAACTGCACCTCGGCCACCCCGTTCACCCAGTCAGCCACGCTGCCCAATTTCACCAGACCTTCGGCGAACAGCGTGTTGACCATGGCGGCCAGTAAAAACACGTCGGAGTTCGGGCGGATGAAGTGGTGTGCATCGGCCACCGCAGCGGTCTCCGTGCGGCGCGGGTCAATGACGACCAGTCTGCCGCCGCGTGCATGCAGCGCTTTGGCCTTGCCCTTGAAGTCGGGCACGGTCCACATACTGCCGTTGCTCACCAGCGGGTTGGCGCCCAGCACCAGCAGATAGTCGGTGCGGGTAATGTCGGGCAGGGCGATCGACAACCAGTGACCATACATCAGGCCGCTGGCGAGCTGCTTGGGCATCTGGTCCAGCGTGGAGGCTGAAAACACGTTTTTGGTGCCCAGGGCGCGGGCCAGTTTGCCAAAGTAGGTGAGCAGGCCGATCTTGTGCGCCGAGGGGTTGCCTACCACCACCGCAGTGGCGTTGCGCCCGTGCGCGGCCATTAGCGGCGGCAGGCGGCGTTCAATCTCGGCATAAGCCTCGTCCCACGAAGCCTCTTCAAACACGCCATCGCGCTTGATCAGTGGCGTGCGCAAACGGTCCGGGTCCTCGTGCAAATCCTTCAGGGCCACGCCCTTGGGGCAGATGTAGCCAGCGCTGAAAACATCGGCTTCGTGCCCGCGGATGCTGATGACCTTGCCGGCCTGGACCTTGATTTCCAGCCCGCAGCAGGCTTCGCACAGGGGGCAGATGCGGTGGTGGGTGGTGGTGTCGGTCATGGGTTCCTTGGGGCGAAGCGATGTGTTAAAACCATTGTGCCGTGTCGCCGCAATGGGCGCTGGCGCCAACATGACAACCCCAAACAACGCACAGCCACTGCCCACCCCCCCCGAGCTGCCGACTGGCCTGAAGCAGCGCCTGCACCCTGACATTCTCAAGCTTGGGCTGGTCAGCTTCTTGACCGACTTGAGCTCGGAGATGGTGTTTTCGGTGTTTGCGATATTTTTCACCACCGTCGCCGGGGCATCGGCATCGCTTTTGGGATTGATCGAGGGCCTGGCCGACTTTTCGGCTTCGTCATTGAATTACCTGGCGGGCTGGTTGTCCGACCGCGGCGGCAAGCGCAAGATTTTCGCCATTGCTGGCTATGGCTTTTCCACAGTCGCAAAAACGATTTTGCTGGTCAGCACGTCGGTCGTGGGGTTGAGCCTGTTTCGGGTGATCGAGCGCCTGGGCAAAGGCTTTCGCGGGCCACCCCGCGATGCCTGGCTGTCTTCGATTGCCCCCAAAAACAAGCGCGGCTATGCGTTTGGTGTGCACAAGGCGCTCGACAAGGCCGGTGCGGTGCTGGGTCCACTGGTCGCCTATGCGCTGTTGTCGTGGCTGGGCGAAACGCCCGAGGGTTACCGCATGCTGTTCTGGGTGGCATTTGTTCCAGCTGTGCTGGCTGTCGTGGTGCTGGGGTTCATTCAGGACAAACCGGGTACCAGCCATGCCCGTGAGAGTGTGGGCGACAACTGGAAATTACTCAGTCCCGGCTTCAAGCGGTTCCTGCTTCCGGCTGGCATCTTCGCCTTGGGATACTTCAGCCTGGGCTTTTTGTTGCTCAAAGCCCATGCAGCGGGCTTCAGCGCCAGCCAGATCGTGCTGTTGTATGCCTTGTTCAACGCCACCTGCGTGGTGGCGGCGCCGCTGGCGGGCAAGCTGGGCGATACCGTGGGCCGTAGCCGTGTCGTGTTACTGGGCTATGCGCTGTATGGCTCCATCAACCTGGCACTGGTGTTTGCCAACAGCCGATGGGAAATCATCACGGTGTTTGCGTTTTATGGACTCTTCTACGCCGTTGAAGATTCCCAGAGCAAGGCCCTGATTGCCGACCTGGAGCACGATCGCCGTGCCACGGCCATGGGGGCCTACAATTTTGTGACCGGATTGCTGTACTTGCCAGCATCGCTGATCGCGGGCGCGCTCTGGACGGTTGCGCCCGAGCTGGCATTTGGTCTTGCGGCCCTGCTCTCGTTGGTGGCTATGGGCGCGTTTGCCGTTATGCGACCGTGCAGTATCAGTCCGCCGTAACACGGATCTGGACCAGCCTGCGTGTATCTGAAGTGCCGGTACTGCTGTAGCTGCCTGACCGCGAGACGCTTCCGCTGGTAGCAATGGTGACCCACTGGTTCAGCGGCGCAGTCACGGTGGTGCTGTAGCGTTGGCGTGCGGTGGTGGGGAGGTCTGGGCCGGTGCGCTCCTCAACGGCCGACGATTGCGCCTCAATTTCCACCTTCACGGCTTGTTTGCCGCCTGGCCAGTGTGGAGTGACGGTGAAGCTCTGGCCCGACTCCATCCAGGTCATGGCTTGCGTCACGCCACCGGCGCTGCTGCTGGCCGATGCGCTGGCCGCAGTGAGCGTGGCGCTTTGCGACTCGACCTTTTGCACCCACAGCATGGGCATGGACTGGTTGATCTGCAGACTGGCCTTTTCACCACTGCGCACCCGTACCTGTTGCGCAGAAAAGTCCACCGCGCGGTTGGCTGTGCCCACGCTGTAGGCGCCGCCTGTCGGATTGGGGTTGTCTTGTTCGCCGTCCTTCACCTGGCGCAGTTCTACGGTCAGGTCGCGCGCGATCTCCCGCACGGTTTCGCGCTTGGGCGTCTGGGCCCAGTTTGCCAAGGGGGTCAGACACGCCACAGCAGCGACGGCTATTAAGACCTTGAAAAACACATTTTGCATCGTCGAGCCCCTTGCTGCAGGTCAAATGGAGTTGGGATCAGGCGTCTATTTCAGCATGACTCCGGCCTTTTTGGTTCTATCATTGTGCCAACAGGAGTAAACCATGCGAAGCCAAATTTGTGTCACCTTTAAAAACATCCCGCCGGTACGGATCGAACTCGGTCCCGAACAGGCATTAGACCGCGAGGCAGCCCGTCAATGGCTGGACACGCAGTTCACTGAAATGGAATGTGAGCCCCTGCGCGCCACGGGCAAGTTGCTGATGGCTGATCGCGTGGTGGTAGTGGCCCAAGCGGCCGGCCCCGCCAAGTTTGCAGATGCTGCATGGGCTCTGGCCTTTGCCCAATCGGCCAGCGCTGTGCTGGGCAAGCAGGTGATCAATGTGGATGCGGATGCGCTCAGCATCACGTATTGACCTGCCGGATTTCAATTGAAAGAGTTGCTGGCATGAAGATCCGCAGTTTTGTCACTGTGATGGCTCTTGTCGGCAACCTCTGTGCGGCCCAGGCGGCAGCGCCCGAATGCTCACGCACCTACACCCTCGCATTGCACGACCACGGGCTGTTGTACTCTGCCGCTACCGACAGCGGTATCGACAAAGACGTTTCAGAAGAACTGGTTCGTCGCAGCGGGTGCAAAGTAACCGTCAGCCTGATGCCGCGCGCACGTATCTGGCAGCTCATTGAATCCGGTGCCTTGGACTTCAGCCTGTCAGGCATTACCAATCCCGAACGCGACAAGTTCGCCGCCTTTGCCTGGTATTTCAGCAACAAATACTATTTACTGGTGCGTAAAGACTCAGGTGTGCGCAACTTGGCTGACTTTGAGCGCAATGACCCATTGAAACTTGGCACCATTCGCAGTTTTCGTTACAGCGAAACAGCCAATCAGCTGGTCGACCGGTTGCAAGTCAGCAATCGGGTTAGCCAGGGCGGTGGCCTGACGCCGCTGTACCAGGCGTTGATGCTTAACGCCATTCAGGGCATGATCATCGAGCCGTTCGATTTTCCGGCGCTGGAGGAAGCCAGGATTCGCGATATCACCAGCATTGTCGAATTCAACGACCCTCCGGTTCCGCATGGCCTGATCATGTCGAAGAAGGCGCTGACGCCAACTGAGCAGGAGCACTGGCGCGCACTGGTCAACGCGATGCGTGCGGATGGCAGTCTGCAACGCATATTCGGAAAATATTTCAAACCGGACCTGGCTGCCGCTTTGGTCAATTTCCATTAGTTGCCGTGAGAAGTGATCGCAGCATTCAAACCGCAATCGGTTTAAGTCTGTTGCCATGGCTGGTTTTGGTGGCTAGTTTGTCCGTAACCTGGATCGTCTGGGACCATGAGCGACAAAGCGCTCGCAATGCGCTTCACTCACAATTCGACTTTGCGCTGAAAGAGACCGTCAGCCGGGTCGAACAGCGTGCCGCCGCCTATGAGCAAATGTTGCGCGGCGTGCAAGGTTTGCTGGCAACTACCGATCTGAACAACCAGGCCTCCATTCATCGCTACGTTGAAGCGTTGCAACTGGACGCCAACTTCTCTGGTGTCAAGATCATTGGAATTGTCCAACTGGTGCCCACGCAGGACAAGGCGGCCCACATCGCCGCAATGCACAAGGCGGGTTTACACACCTATGCCATTTACCCCGAAAGTGCCGGGCCGCTGTATGCACCAATAGTCCAGCGCGAGCCCTCGTTTGCCAGCACGGGGACTCCCCTGGGGCTTGATGTTTGGCAGGACCCGGTCCGGCGCGTGGCGCTGGAGGCAGCGCGTGACTCAGGCATGGCGGCAATTTCCGGCAAGCTGCGCCTGGCCATTGACCGGCAGGCGGATGCACCACCCGGGTTCGCGATGTATTTGCCGGTCTTCGCGAGCGACAAGCCGCATGACAGCGTAGCCCAGCGGCGTGCGAATCTTATTGGTTGGGTCTATGCAGCGTTTCACGTCAACGACTTCATGGCCAGCCTGTACGGGAAGCAGTCGCCCGGACTTTCGATGGCAATCTACGATGGCGTTGAAACCAGCGACTCCGCGCTCCTGTACCGGACCTCCGACGGAGCAGTTGGGCATACTTCGGTGCGGACTGCAACTTGGAGTGCCAGTGAATACATGGTCGTTGCCGGCCACACCTGGACGCTTTCCCTGGCTTCCTTGCCAGAATTCGAAGCGCGTGCTGGCCGGGACGGGACGAGTGTGACCGCGGTAGCAGGCGGGGCCCTGAGTTTTGCATTGGCGGTGCTGGTCTGGTTGATGGTCAATGGGCGAACGCGAGCCCTGCGTTTGGCCGCCGCCATGACGGAGGAGTTGCGTGACATGGCGCAGCATGACCCTCTAACCAGCCTTCCCAACCGTGCGTTGTTCAGTGACCGTTTGAATCAGGAACTGGCCCGTGCCAAACGCGAAGGTACCCGTTTCGCTGTCATTTTTCTGGACCTGGATGAATTTAAACCCGTCAACGACAACTTTGGTCATGCCATTGGTGACCAGTTGTTGCAGCAGGTGGCGCTGCGTTTGCAAAACGCTATTCGTGCTGTCGACACGGTCGGTCGCATTGGTGGGGATGAGTTCGTTATTTTGGTCGCCGGATTGGGCGGCAAAGATTTTGTGCTCACCTTGACCGAAAAAATCAATCAGTCGCTGCGACAAATATTTGTGGTCGATGGCCACGAACTGCATATTTCCGCGAGTCTTGGGTTTGCCGTGTACCCCGAGGACGGTAGCGACGAACGCACCCTGACCCGCTGTGCGGATGGCGCGATGTACCGCGCCAAGAACCGTGGTCAGGCGGGTATCAATCGTGCCAGCAACGCACCTTCATAGCGTGCATCCAACGGTATGCGCACCTGTAGTGGACTGCCGGGTGCCACTGAGATCGCTTCGCCGTCCAGGTTGCGCATCTGCTCCAGCGTAACGACATGGTTGCCGCTGGGGTGAATGACCTCAATCTGGTCGCCCACCAGAAATTTGTTTTTGACCTCAACCTCGGCCCAGCCGTCGGCTACCGTACGCACTTCGCCGACGAAATGGCTGTGGCCGATGTCAGAGTGACCGCTTTCGTAATTCTGATAGTCCTGTGAGGGGCGGCGCTCCAGAAAGCCGCTGGTGAAGCCCCGGTTGGCCAGACCTTCAAGTTCGGTAATCAGTTTTGGATTGAAGGGGCGGCCTGCAACCGCATCGTCAATGGCTTTGCGATAGGTCTGTGCGGTGCGCGCCACGTAGTACAGGCTCTTGGTGCGGCCCTCAATCTTGAGTGAGTCCACACCAATTTTTACCAGGCGTTCAACATGCTCCACAGCGCGCAGGTCCTTGCTGTTCATGATGTAGGTGCCGTGTTCGTCTTCCATGATGGGCATGAGCTGACCCGGGCGGCCCGCTTCTTCCAGCAGATACACCTTGTCGGCTTCGGGGTGGCGCTGGCTGCCACCGCATGCGGCAAAGGAGGATTCGGCTTCTTGCTGCGCTTCGTTGAAGTTGAAGCCGGACTCCATCTTCACGGCAATCGCCTCGCCGGTGTTGGGGTCCACTTCGCTGGCCTGGGTGCTGTAGTTCCAGCGGCAGGCGTTGGTGCAGGTTCCCTGGTTAGGGTCGCGCCGGTTGAAGTAACCCGAAAGCAGGCAGCGCCCCGAATAGGCTATGCACAGCGCGCCGTGGACAAACACTTCGAGCTCCATGTCCGGGCATTCCTGGCGGATTTTTTCGATCTCATCGAGGCTCAGCTCGCGTGACAGGATGATGCGGGCCACGCCCACTTTTTGCCAGAATTTCACCGCCGCATAGTTGACCGTGTTGGCCTGCACCGACAGATGAATGGGCACGTCGGCGAAGTTGCCCCGGTCCATGCCTTCGCGCACCATCATGATGAGGCCGGGGTCAGCCATGATCAGGGCATCGGGCTTGAGCGCAATGACCGGCTCGATGTCGCGCAGGTAGGTGCGCACCTTGTCGTTGTGCGGCAGCAGGTTGCTGGTGACAAAGAACTTTTTGCCCCGTGCGTGGGCTTCTTCAATGCCAATCTGGATTTGCTCCAGTTTGAATTCGTTGTTGCGTGCGCGCAGGCTGTAGCGGGGCTGGCCGGCATAGATGGCGTCGGCGCCAAAGTCGAATGCGGCGCGCATTTTGTCCAGGGAACCGGCGGGTAAAAGGAGTTCGGGTGATTGATGGCTCATACCTGCATTGTCCCGCAGCCGGTTAACCGGTTCAACCGGATGGTTTTCGCGACACAATATCGGTATGGAAAAACAGATTTTGATTGCTGGCGGTGGCATTGGAGGGCTAGCGGCAGCATTGGCATGCACTCGTGCAGGCTGGCCGGTCCAACTGCTGGAGCGAGCCCAGGAGTTCGGTGAAGTGGGGGCTGGCATTCAGTTAGGGCCCAACGTGGTGCGTGTTCTTCACAGTTGGGGGCTGGCGCATGAGCTCACCCAGGTGGCAGCGTTTCCGGAGATGCTGCGGGTGCGGTCGGCGGCTAGCGGCGAAGAGTTGGGCCGATTGCGTCTGGGCGAGCGGGCGCGTACGCGATACGGTGCGCCCTACGCCACGATTCATCGTGCTGATATGCATAAGCTGCTTCTGGGTGCGGTAGAGCAGCATGCCGATGTGCAACTCCATTTGGGTCAGTGGCTGGAATCGTTTGTGGATACGGGCGCCGGCGTGCAGGTCAAAGTTCTGGATGGGCCCTATTTGGAGGGGCAGGCGTTGATTGGAGCGGATGGTCTTTGGAGTACGGTGCGCCAACAATTGCTGGAAGATGACAGGCCACGCGTGACGGGCCACCTAGCGTACCGTGCCTTGATTGCGCAGCGCGACTTGCCGGCCTATTTGCGCAGCCAGCAAGTCACGGTGTGGGTGGGGCCTGACTTGCATGTGGTGCAGTACCCGGTTCGACGGGGTCATTGGCTTAACGTGGTGGCCATCGTTCATGGACAGGTAGCGGGTGACGTGGATGACTGGGACCATGCAACCCACGCAGCTGACTTGCAGGCCGCCATGGGGGTCACCTGCAACCGATTGCAAGATCTGGTCAGCGCGATTGCAAACTGGCGTCAATGGGGCTTGTGTGATCGCCCGCCGATGAAAGGTGCATATGAACAGGCCCAAGGGCGTGTTGCCCTGCTGGGTGATGCGGCCCACCCCATGCGCCCCTATATGGCGCAGGGTGCTGGCATGGCAATTGAGGACGCTGCCTGTTTGCAGCGCATGCTGGCATTGCCAGACCTATTGATGGGACAACGGATGCAGCAATATGCCCGGGAGCGATGGAAGCGCAATGCGCGGGTTCAGGCGCGTTCTATCCGCAATGGAGAAATTTTCCATGCCAAGGGACTGGTGCGATGGGGGCGTGACAGGGTTATGGGCTTGCTGGGGGAGCGTATTTTGGACGTGCCGTGGTTGTACCGCGGTTAGCGCGACCCTATCCAACAAGTTGAGGAATAGAGATGACACGACGAAAACTCCTGGCCTTGGGTACCATGGCCGCGATCGCCGGGTGGCGGCCGTGGGGTAGTGCGCAGGCGACACCTTCGACCACAAGCAAGCCCTGGCCCAGCAAACCCGTGCGCATCTTGGTGGGCTTTCCGGGTGGCTCCAGTCCCGACCTGACTGCCCGCGCACTGGCCGATCCCCTGTCAAGGGCATTGGGGCAGCCCGTGATCGTGGACAACCGCCCCGGTGCCAGCGGCAACATTGCTGCGGATATGGTGGCCAAGGCCACTGACGAGCACACACTGGGCTTGATGATCAATGGCAACCTGACCATTGCGCGCTTGCTCAACCCCAAGACGCCCTACGACCCGGCCAAAGACCTGGCGCCTGTGTGTCTGATTGGCACGGCTCCCCTGGTGCTGACCGTTGCCGCCAGCGTGGACGGTGCGGCGCAGGACTTTGTCAAAGTCGGCCTGCTGGCGGGCAGCGCGTGGAACTACGGTTCGCCCGGTCAGGGTACCGTGTCGCATCTGGGCATGGAATTGCTCAAAGCGCGCACCGGACTTGCGCCCGTGCATGTGCCTTACCCTGGCAACCCCCAGGTCGTCAACGCCATGTTGAGTGGGCAAATTCATCTGGCGTTGTTGCCACCTGGGGTGGTGATGCCGCAGGTCCGCGCAGGCAAGTTGCGCGCCATTGGGGTGACCTCACCCGGGCGCAGCACGCTGGTGCCCGAGTTGCCCAGCCTCAGGGAGTTGGGCATTCAGGGCTTTGACCTGGAAGTGTGGAACGCCATAGCGGTTCCTGCGTCTATGCCAAAGCCTGTGCAAGGTCGATTGGCCGAGTGGGTCAGTGAGATCGTTCGTGCACCCGAGATGCGGCAACGCCTGTTTGTACAGGGGTGGCAGGTGGTCGGATCTTCTCCCGAAGGACTGGCCAATCGGATGCGCCAGGACGCCGCGCTCCTTGGCGACGTAATTGCCCGGCAGGGTATCCGGATCGAGTGAAGGTTGCCCGCCCCTCAGCGCTTCATGCGTACGGGGGAATCCTTGGAAATTCCCCATGGTTCGGGTGACGGGAGCTTGAGTTCGCCGTTGTCCATGCCTTGCGCGTACCACAAGGCAAAGCCGACTCCCCCTACGATGACGACCGCACCAACGATTAGTTTCAGAACAGTGACCCACACTGGGGGTTCGTCGTTTGGTTTTTTCATGGTTGTTTTTTCGGTTGCGCGGATCAGGCCTGGCGACCCAAAAGCAAGTATTCCATCAGGGCCTTTTGCACATGCATGCGGTTCTCGGCTTCGTCCCACACCACGGATTGCGGCCCATCGATGACGTCGGCCTGCACTTCTTCGCCCCGGTGGGCGGGCAGGCAGTGCATGAACAGGGCGTCGGGTTTTGCGGCCGCCATCATGTTGGAGTCAACGCACCAGGCGGCAAAGGCTTTGCGGCGGGCTTCGTTCTCGGCTTCATAGCCCATGCTGGTCCACACGTCGGTGGTGACCAGATCGGCGTTGGTGCACGCCTCCACTGGATTGCTATAGGTTTTATAGCTGCCCGCGCCCATTCCACGGGGGGTAACGGCCACTTTTTCATCTACCTCGTAGCCGCTGGGGGTGCTCACCCGAAGGTGAAATCCCAGTGTGGCAGCGGCTTGCAGCCAGGTGTTGGCCATATTGTTGCCATCGCCCACCCAGGTCACCGTCTTGCCTTGCAGGTAGTCGGGGTTCAGGTTGCCGCTGGCATCCGTGCCTCGGTGTTCCAGCAGGGTAAAGAGGTCGGCCAGGATCTGGCAGGGGTGGAATTCATTGGTCAGGCCGTTAATGACCGGCACGCGCGAGTTCGCAGCAAAGCGTTCGATCTTGGTCTGCTCGAAGGTGCGGATCATCACGATGTCGGTCATGCGACTGATGACCTTGGCGCTGTCTTCGATCGGTTCGGCGCGGCCCAACTGGCTGTCGCCTGTGGTCAGGTGAACCACACTGCCGCCCAGTTGGTACATGCCGGCCTCGAAGCTCACACGCGTGCGGGTGGAGGCCTTCTCAAAAATCATGGCCAGAGTGCGGTCTTCCAGTGTTTGGTGCTTGGTGAAAGTTTTGAATTTCTTTTTTATTAGCGCGGCGCGGGTGAACAGGTAATGGTATTCGTCGGCGTTGAAGTCGGCAAATTGCAGATAGTGCCGCACGGGTGGCGCACCTTGGGGCAGGGTGCTGGGAAGAGCATTGGGCACGGGTTTCATTCGGCCTCCTTGAGCAGGGTGGAAATCAGAGGGCACAGGATGGCGGCCACCTGCTCGGCTTCGGCGGTGGTCATGATGAGGGGGGGGACGAGTCGGATGACGCTGTCAGCGGTCACGCTGATCAGCAGGCCTGCATCCGCCGCGCGCTGTACCAGCGCACCGCAGGGTTTCGACAGGTCAATGCCGAGCATCAGACCCTGTCCACGGATTTCCTTGACCGCACCGCTGGACAGTTCACTTGCCAGAGCGGTTTGCAGTGCCGCCTTCAGGTGGGCTCCCACCTTGGCTGCATTGGCCAGCAATCCTTGCTCTTCCATGATGCGAATGGTTTCCACCCCGGCACGCATGGCCAATGGATTGCCGCCAAAGGTGCTGCCGTGGTTGCCGGGCGCAAAAATCTTGGCCGCCTTGGGTCCCGCCACCACTGCACCCACCGGTACGCCCGAGCCCAGGCCCTTGGCCAGCGGCATCACGTCGGGCTGGATGCCGGCCCACTGGTGGGCAAACCACTTGCCGGTGCGGCCCATGCCGCACTGCACTTCATCAATCATCAGCAACCAGTCGCGCTCATCACACAGGGTGCGTACGTCGCGCAGGTAATCCATGTGCATCGGGTTGACGCCACCTTCACCCTGAATGGCCTCAAAGAATACTGCCACCACGTTGGGGTTGTTGGCCGTGGCGGCCTTTAGCGACTCGATGCTGTTGATGGGCACGCGAATAAAGCCCTCCACCAGTGGGCCAAAACCGGCTTGCACCTTGGGGTTTCCGGTGGCGCTGAGGGTCGCTATGGATCGGCCGTGAAATGCCTTTTCATAGACCACGATCTCCGGGCGCTCGATGCCCTTGTCGTGGCCAAACTTGCGGGCCAGCTTCAAGGCGGCTTCGTTCGCCTCAAGCCCGGTCGAGCAGAAAAATACGTTGGTCATGCCGGAGCGCTCGACCAGCATACGCGCCAACTCCTCTTGAAGTGGGATGTGGTAGTAATTGGACGTGTGGATCAGCTTGGTGACCTGGTCTTGCAGCGCGGCAACCAGCTTGGGGTGGTTGTGGCCCAGGGTGTTGACGGCAATGCCACCCAGTGCATCCAGGTATGCGCGACCGTTCACGTCCCACACGCGGCAGCCTTGTCCATGCGAAAGGGCGATGGGCAGTCGGCCATAGGTGTTCATCACGTGGGGTGAAGAGGGCGCGGCGGGTACAACGGTCATGCGAGGGCTCCAGAGTCAGCTGTTCAACAAGGCGGCCAGTATCGGCCATTGATTGGCGATTCTAGGCGCTGGCAACTTCACCATATCTGACAAATTGGCATCACAGTGATGCGTTGGCTTGGGTTCAATTTGCTTGCCGATGTCAGAAAAGTGGTGGCCAGTCTCAGATAAAATTACGGTCCTACGCCGAAGCAGCCGCGGTGCTGTATATCCGTCAGTGTTACCACCATGCCTTTCACGTCGTTCAAAGAAATTTACATCCTGGGATTGACCCGAAGCGGCAAACCGTTTCGTCCCAGCGACTGGGCAGAGCGTTTGGCAGGTGTAATGAGTCAGTTTCGTCCGGGCGGGCCACAGCCGGGTAGCCATTTGGCCTATTCGCCTTGGTGCATTCCGACCTCTATTGGCAACGTGAAGTGCGTAATCGTGCACAGCGATCTGCGCGAGTACGAAGTCATGGCGTGGGATTTCTGCCTGAATTTTGCCAAAGATAACGAATTGCAGGTCAGCGAGATCCGGCCAGAGGCGCCAGTGGCTACGCCCAAGGCCTGAAAGGGTCTTACGTCCCTGGTGGCCCAAAAATGCAATGCCCAACTTCGTGTTTCCATCAATATCCGGGATTCCACCGTTCTGATTGAATATCTGCAGTGGGGCCATGGGCCGACTTAGAGATTTGTGATCTGCCTACTCCATAGCAGCCGTTGACAATCAAGGATCGATCGGCAGCTAGGTGGAGACCCATTCGATAAAGTTGGCACCGGCCATTAAGACGACTCTGAAATTACCCAAAGCAATGACTTCAGGGTAGCATTGTGGCGATTCGCGGTATTTGGCATCATTGCCAGATACTTACCAAACTTCATACGGAGTCCGCCACGATGATTTCGCTGCGTATCGGACGGCGTTCGCTCAAGACCCGAATCACCTTGACCACACTGGTCATTTTCGTGATTGGCGTCTGGTCATCGGCTTTCTATGCCAGTCAAATGTTGCGCGGCGACATGCAGCGCCAGTTGGGTGAGCAGCAGTTCTCGGCGACGACACTGGTGGCGAAAGGGATCGACGAAGAGCTGAAATCTCGTATCCATGTGATGGAGCAATATGCCAAAGGAAGAATAGTTCCATCGATGTTGGGTAACGCGGTCGCCTTGCAAGAACGCCTGGAGGGAAGCCCAGCCATTTTGAGTATGTTCAATTCAGGTATCTTCGTGACCGGAGTTGACGGAGTCGCCATTGCTTCCGTGCCTGCATCCCTGGGCCGAGTAGGTACCAATTACATGGAGAGAGATTTCATTGTTGCGGCGATCCGTGAAGGCAAATCCACTACCGGAAAGCCCGTAATGGGCAAGCTTATGCGGTCGCCAATTCTGGCAATTGCCGTACCCGTTCGCGATGCGCAAGGCAGGGTAATTGGCGCCTTGGCCGGCGTGACCGATCTGAGCAAACCCAATTTTCTGGACAAGGTTACAGAGGGCAGTTATGGCAAAAGTGGTGGCTATTTAGTGGTCGCCCCGCAGCACAAGCTTTTTGTCACTGCGACGGACAAGAGTCGTGTCATGCAGCCGCTGCCTGCGGCGGGCCTCAACGCCATGCACGACCAGTACATGCAGGGCTTTGAAGGTTATGGTGTGGCTGTCAGCTCTCGCGGAGTTTTGGAGCTTTCTGCTGCCAAACGTATTCCTACTGCGGGCTGGTTTGTCGCTGCTACCCTGCCGGCTGAGGAAGCATTTGCGCCGATTGATACCATGATGCAGCGCGCACTTCTGAGTATCCTGGTTTTCAGCTTGCTGGGCGG
>CAIYDK010000031.1 GCA_903924955.1 uncultured beta proteobacterium
TTCTTTTCCTTGACGGGCTTTGCCGCCTTGGGTTTGGCCGCCGGCTTGGCAACTGCTTTAACAGCCGCTTTAAGCAACGGTGCCGCAGGCGCGGCGATCTTGACCGTTGCCTTGGCAGCTTTGGCGACTACCGGCTTGACGACTTTCTTCACTGCTGCCGTGGCGACCGGCGCTGCTTTCTTCACAGGCTTTTTCGCAACCGCTTTGCGGGTCACTTTTTTCGCCACCGCTTTGCGCGCCACTTTCTTGGCGGGTGCCGCAGCCTTTGCGGGTGCTGCTACCTTGGCCGGTGCTGCTGCGGCTGTCTTTGCCGGTACCACAGATGTGAATGCGTTTGCTGGTGTGACCATGTGAGGCTCCTTTGAAATTAACGAGGTATACAGTTTATACCGTTTTCAAACAGCAAGTCAATAACGCGTTCGCTGCCGCAGGGCAGCACTGGTTCAGCAACCGGTCAGGAGTACCGACCAGGGTGTTTTCTGCCACGCCAGCACCTCTTCGCGCAGCAGATGGGCTGACTGCGGGTAAGACTGATCCCACGCGTCGCGACACGTGATGGCAAAGGTCTTGTCTCTGTTGGTGCTGCAGGTGACTTGCAGGCCGTCCAGGTCCGGGTCGCGCCGGGCGTGGCACAAGATAACGGCCAGACGCAGCGAGAGCAATTGCGCCATGAACTCGGCGTCCTCAAAGTCAACTTCGAGCTTGCGCAGCTTGCCCCGGTGTCCCAACACCAGCTGGCTGAGCCGGTGCAGTTCCGGCAGGGAAAAGCCCAGCGCGTCGGAATTGTCCAGAATGTAGGCGCCGTGTTTGTGGTAGTCGCTGTGCGAGATACGGCTGCCAATCTCATGCAGTTGGGCGGCCCATCCCAGTTTGCGGCCCGGGCGTTCGTCTTTGCTGTTGGCTGACTTCAGCGTCGGTTGTAGTTGGGCAAATAGCTGCAGCGCAACTTCCGCCACGCGCATGCCATGGGCTGTATCGGTGCCGAACTTGCTTTCCAGCCTTTGCACCGAGCGCTCGCGCACATCGCTCTGATCCGGCGTATTGCCCATCAGGTTGAGCAGCACGCCGTGGCGCAGACCACCGGTGGCCAGGTACATGCGATCGATTTGCAGCAGGTCAAAGACGGCACGCAATACGCTCAAGCCACCACCGATGATGCTGCGCCGGTCGTCCTTCAGCCCGGCCAAACGAACGCGGTCAGCGCTTTTGGCGCTGATCAGTTTGTCCTGCAGCCAGTCCAGACCTTCGCGGTTAACGCTGCCGGCGGGCCAACCGGCCGCCACCAGAATGTCACCAATGGCGCCGACCGTGCCGGCCGAGCCATAGGCCACGTCCCACGAGTCCCGTCGGTAGGCGTTGAGGGCCTCGTCCAGTACCGCCTTGGCGGCGATCTCGGCCATTTGAAAAGCGTGCCGGGTGAACTGGCTGTCGCCAAAGTAGCGCGCCGACCAGGCAATGCTGCCCACCCGGTACGACTCCATCAATTTCGACTTCCAGCCTTTGCCCAGAATGAGTTCGGTCGAGCGTCCGCCAATATCAACGACCAGGCGGCGTTCATCGCTGGGCGGCAGCGAGTGTGCAA
>CAIYDK010000032.1 GCA_903924955.1 uncultured beta proteobacterium
CGACTCACTCGAACTTCTGCAGTTGGCCAATTGAGGGTGCCTACTTTGAGGAAATAGTCACCTCAAAGCTGCCGGTCGACCCATGGTTGCCAACGACCGGTCTGGAGCAGGCAGATCGTCAACCGCTACTTCGGCAATGCGTCTTTTGCGGGCATCTGTCCTCCGGCCACAACGCAAATTTGGTCTTCTTGAATGCACACATCAGCCTGGAAGGGTCGTGCACAGCACGCAGTTGGTCACCAACCTCAAACGCCTAAACTAGACTCTCTATTTATCTAGCACCCGCCATGCAACAACGCCCACTAGGCCCCTTCCAAGTTTCCGCTATCAGCCTGGGCTGCATGAACCTCAGCCACGCCTACGGCGCGCCGGTGTCCGCCGAGCAAGGCGAGCGCGTGCTACTGACAGCGCTGGACGCTGGCGTCACACTGTTTGACACGGCCACACTCTACGGCTTTGGCGCCAATGAGTCGTTGGTGGGGAGAGTTATGAAGTCGCACCGTCACAAGATCACCCTGGCAAGCAAGTGCGGCATGCAGGGTGTGGACGTCAATGGCGATGGTAAGTTGGTGCGCGTGATCGACGGCCGACCAGAGACACTGCGCAAGACCTGCGAAGACAGTCTGCGCCGTCTGCAGACCGATGTGATTGACCTATATTACCTGCACCGCTGGGACAAGACGGTACCCATTGAAGAGAGCGTGGGTGCTCTGGGCGAAATGGTGCGCAAGGGAAACATCCGCAGTATTGGCCTGTCCGAGGTGTCCGCTGCGACCTTGCGCAAAGCACAAGCCGAGCATCCGATTGCGGCTGTGCAATCCGAGTATTCACTTTGGACGCGCAACCCCGAAATTGCGGTGCTGGATGCCTGCAAAGAACTGGGTGTGGCCTTTGTTGCTTTCAGCCCGGTGGCGCGTGGTTTTTTGTGTGGCCAGTTGCCAGAAGTAGACACGCTCGATGCAAAGGACATTCGGCGCAGCATGCCGCGTTTTGCGCCCGATCACTACTCGGCCAACCTCAAGCTACTGCCTGCCTACTTGCAAGTGGCCAGGGATGTCGGTTGCACGCCAGCACAGTTGGCCCTTGCCTGGCTGCTGCACCAGGGCGAACATATCATCCCAATTCCTGGCACCACCAGCGTGTCGCATCTCGCCGAAGACGTGGAAGCGGTCAACGTATCCTTGAGCGCGGCCACCACGGCCCAACTGGACAGGTTGATCAACCAACACACGGTGAGCGGCTCCCGCTACAACGCCCAATCCAACAGTGAAGTGGATACAGAAATATTCTGATCCGCTGACCTCAGCAGCTTGCGGGGGGCGGCAAACCTACCCCAGACCTATGGGAGCTGGCGCGCGGGTCACGATGCGCGTGAACAATCGGTCGTAAACCGGATCACGCGGCGTGCTGCCCGTCATGGGGTCGCAGTTGGCGGCAAAGGCTGCATCCAACTCTTTCCAGTCGGCTTCGCTCAAAACCTTCAGGGCGGCCGGAATAATGACGGTCTCTTCCAGGCGCATGTGTTCCAGATAAAAGTCCAGATAGCGCTTGGCTGCCACTTCGAACGCAGAGCGGCGTGTGTCTCCAATCAGCTCCCATGCCTGCAGCAGATGGCTAAGCTCACGCACCGCAGACTCACCACTTTCATGATCCTTGTCCAGCCGGGCAATCAACTCCTTCGCCTCGGGAACCAAGCGTGCCACTCGGGGGAACAGCAGCTCGGACTCCTTGGGATGGTGGAGTCGCTCTGGAAACTCGTCCACATAGAAGAGCATGGCGCCAAGCACATCGAAAAAAGTGTTCGGGTCATTGGCCGGACCCCGCTCCACCAGCATGCCAAGGGAGCGCAACATAGCCGCCAATGTGCTGTGTTCTTCACGAATAATCTGAATGCAGATCGGCACCATGACGAGCTCTCCTCAGTTAGATTGATGAGTTGGCCGCTCAGTGTCCAAAGTCTAGCGGCAAGCCCACATAGTTTTCAGCAATGGTGCGTGAACCCGCTTCGCTGTGAATCAGGTAGTCCAATTCCGCTTCCTGGAACTTGGCAACAATGGCGCCATCGTCTGGAAAGCGGTGCATCAACTGCGTGAACCACCACGAAAAGCGCTCACCCTTCCAGATACGTTTGAGGCACTTCTCGGAATAGCTATCGATGCCAGCCTCGCTCTTGTCTTGGTAGAACTCGATGATGCCGTTGGCAAGGTATTTGACGTCGGTGGCTGCCAGATTGAGGCCCTTGGC
Organism: uncultured beta proteobacterium; assembly: GCA_903924955.1. GTDB lineage: Bacteria > Pseudomonadota > Gammaproteobacteria > Burkholderiales > Burkholderiaceae_C > Allorhodoferax. The sequence goes on from CAIYDK010000032.1 coordinate 2,245, forward strand.
GCCTGTGGGTGGCACGATGTGGCCGGCGTCACCCGCCAGAAACATGCGGCCAAAGCGCATGGGCTCGGTGATGAAACTGCGCAGTGGCGCAATGCTCTTTTCGATGGACGGCCCGGTGATGAGTTTCTCGCGGCCTTCTTCGTCCAAACGCAGTTTCAGTTCTTGCCAGAACGCTGCATCGGTCCATTCCTCAACCGTATGGGTCAACGGTACCTGTAGGTAGTAGCGACTGCGCGTTTTACTGCGCTGTGAGCACAAGGCAAAACCACGCGGACTGTTAATGTAAATGAGCTCGTCGTGCACGGGTGGCGTGTCGGACAGCAACCCCAGCCAACCAAACGGATAGACCTTCTCGAATTCTTTAATCGCGCTGCGCGGTGCGCTGGCCCGGCATACGCCGTGAAAACCATCGCAGCCGGCGATGAAGTCGCATTCAATCTCAAACTTCTGACCGTCTTTCTCGTAAGTTACGCGCGGCTTTTTGGTGTCGAAGTCGTGGATGGCGACGTGTTGGGCTTCGTACACCGTGGTCAAGCCTGCCCCAGCACGCGCGTCCATCAGGTCCTTGGTCAAATCGGTCTGGCCGTACACCATGACATTCTTGCCCCCGGTAAGTTTGTTCATGTCGATGCGGTGGCGTTGGCCGTTGTACAGCATCTCGAAGCCGCCATGCACCAGCCCTTCCTTGTGCATGCGCGCACCAACGCCCGCCTCGTCAAGCAAGTCGATGCAGACCTGCTCCAAAATGCCAGCGCGGATGCGCGTCAGAACATAGTCACCCGTCTGTCGCTCCAAGATGATGGCATCAATGCCTGCCTTATGCAGCAATTGCCCCAAAAGAAGGCCGGACGGGCCGGCGCCGATGATGGCTACTTGTGTTCGCATGTCTAAGCCTCAGAGTTTTGAAAATGGTGCTTCAACGCGCAACTCCCAGTAGCCTATCGAGCAGCGCGGGTTGCTCTTGCAAGCTGAGAGCCGTGCCGCTGTAGACCACGGTGCCACGATCCAGCACGGCGGCCGTATCGGAAATCGCCAGAATGGCCTGCGGGTGCTGTTCCACGATGATGGCGGACAGGCCCTCGTTTCGGGTGATGCGACGGATGGCACGCAGCAACTCCTGCACGATGATGGGTGCCAGGCCCTCGCAGGGCTCATCCAGCAGCAGCAGCGTGGGGTTGAGCACCAACGCGCGGCCCAACGCCAGCATTTGCTGCTCACCGCCCGACAGTTGAGTTCCCAGGTTGCTTTTTCGCTCCGCCAGACGGGGAAACAGCTCATACACCCTGGCGGGGGTCCACGCACTGCTGGCACGGCCTGCACGTGCCGGGCGCGCCACTGCGGTCAGGTTTTCGTCAACCGTCAGGGACTTAAAGATATTACGTTCCTGCGGCACCCACCCGATGCCGGCCGCTGCCCGCTCATGTGAAGGCAGCTTGTGCAGTGCAACGCGTGTGTTGCCGGCTCCCAGCGCCACCGTGCCGCCATGCTGACGGGTGGCCCCGGCCAGCGTATTGATCAGCGTGGTCTTGCCCGTGCCATTACGCCCCAGCAGGGCCAGCGTCTGGCCTTCCTGAATCGTCAGAGAGACACCGTGCAGGACCACGGACTCTCCGTAGCCGGCACTCAAACCTTCAATAGTCAGTAACTCAGCCATGGCTTGCAAACCCCCGTCCGAGAGCGCCATCGTCGATTTCGTCCCCGTGTCCCAGATAGACCGCCTTGACACGTGAGTCGTTGGCAATCTGCTCGGGGTCACCTTCGGTAAGTACCGTGCCGTTGACCAGCACCGTCATGAATCTGGAGAAACTGAAGACCAGGTCCATATCATGCTCGATCAACAGAATGGAAACATCGGCCGGCAAGGCGGCCACGGTTTGCAGCAACTCTTCGCGCTCTCCTGCCGGAACGCCGGCCACGGGCTCGTCGAGCAACAGGACGCGCGGCTCACAGGCCAGGGCGATGGCAATCTCCAGCAGGCGCCGCTTGCCGTAAGCCAGCACCCGGGTTTCCTGGTCCATTACGGCCGTCAAGTGGAACTGCTCCAGCAACTGTTCGCAGCGTTCGGTTACCTTCTTTGAGGCACCCAATGCCTGCCACCAATGGCCGCCAAGGCGCTGCTGTTGTGAAACCACCATGGCCAATGTCTCAAGCGGCGTTAGCGTATCAAACAGCTGGTTGATCTGAAAGGTGCGCACCATGCCGCGCGCTACCCGCTTGTGCGGCGCCATCATGGTGATGTCTTCACCCTCCAAAATAATTTTCCC
>CAIYDK010000033.1 GCA_903924955.1 uncultured beta proteobacterium
GGTGCGCCGCTTCGACGACTACCCGCTTGACAACAGCATGCCCGATCTGTGGAACTGCGTCACCGTTGACTATCAGGCCCTGGCGGACCTGACCGGCGACAGCCTGCCGCACGTCATGAGCTACTTCAGGCAGGCGCAGGGCCTGCAACTCATTTACCCCGATGGCAGCATTGCGCCAGCAGTGGCGAACGTGTTGACCAAGAAAATGCGGGAAATCCAGGGGGTCTAGGTTTTTCGGGTGTCGGTATGATGAACCATGGCAACACCCAAGACACCCAGCGCACCGCCAGTGCCAAGACCGCAACCAAGCAACCCACCGGGCGTGCGCATCCTGTCAGACACGCCAAACAAGCAAACCGTAATGCCACGGGTACCCATCACACCACCACCCAAAAGGTAAGCAGCATGAACAGCGCAGATGACTATTCAGACCGTCGCCACGAGGTGGTTTACTGCTCCAAGTTGGGGTTTTTGGACCACCGCAAGCGTGAGCGCTTCTTTGACCTGTGCGACAAAGCCACCAAGAGCCTGACCGTGCTGCTGGGCGCATCGCTGCTGGCTAGCTACGTGCGAGACGCTGCGCCAGTGGTAGGCGCGGCCGTGTCGGCCATCGGGCTGCTGGCTCTGGTGTTTGGCTACACCGACCGCAAACAGCGTCACAAAGAGCTGGCCGAAGCCTTTGCCGGGCTGCTGGCCAAGGTCGAAATTGCAGGCGTTGCCTGCACTTTGGCAGACGTGAACCAGTGGCTTGGCGAGTTGCACCAGCTCAATGCCAAAGAACCGCCGACCCTTGGCACGCTGGTGGTGCTGTGCCAGAACGAGATCGCCATCGCCGAAGGCAAGCGCGAAAGCGTTGTGCCAGTCAGTGCCTACAAGCAACTGTTTGCCAACTGGCGGGATTTTCACGTGGCGACTTGAATTTGCGACTGCGTTTCCTTATCCAAACCATCCTCAGCGAGGTAGCCAGACGGGGCTGAGGGGGTCTTAAGACCCCCTGAAACTGCATCCAACCGCATGAAAAAATACCACGCGGCGACGCTTTCCCAACCTCTTCACCCCCCTCAGCATCGATGCTGGCAGGGGTTTTCGAGAGCTTACCCTCCGGCGTCAGGGCGCTAGCAACTGAACCTCGACAAGGGTATCACTTCAAGTGATATCCTTTCACTTCGCTGGCTTGCTCTGAAACACGATTGATGTTTCGTCCGGGATAACGCCCGTGCTCGACTCCAGCATCTTGCGAAACTGCTTTATTGTTGTTTTTGGGCCGACAGTGGCAAATAGGATCGTGCCTCTGAACGCCTGGCCCATCGTCACCAGTCGCGTGAGCGCATCCGCTACCGACCCGCCGCGTTCTTTAATTTCATCCTCTATCGCCGACTGCACCAACGGAGGAAGACTTTCCGCGCCGGGCTGGAAGGAGGAGCGAAGTCGGGCAACAATTTCTGCATTCATGCTTCTGCCGTTGCTCTTGGCTACTGCCGCAAGTTGATCACGCAGACCATCAGGAAATCTTGCGACAAATTGCTCAGCCCTGCGGCTTGGGGAAAGTTCTTTGCTCATAAGAACATCGTACTAGCAAACTACTAGTATATAAATAATATGTATTAGCGATCATCGCACAATGCTACTATCATCAAACCCTCATCAACAAGCAACGAAAGGCAGAAATGATCGAACAAAAGACCAGCGACAGACATCAGATTAGCACTTATCCGCTACGGCTTCCCCCTGAGTTGAAGCAATGGCTGCAGCAAAAAGCACTCGACAACCGACGGAGTTTCAACGCTGAGGTGGTTGTCACCCTGGAGCAAGTCCAAAAACAGGAACCTATCCATGTCACCTAAGCCCACAAAGAAAAAGACCCCGGCTGCGCGAACAGCCGAGGCCCCAAGTGTCAATCCCATGAAACCA
>CAIYDK010000034.1 GCA_903924955.1 uncultured beta proteobacterium
ATGACCATATTAGCCATATTGCCACTTTGGTGCAATATATACGCAGCTGTTTGTACGCGGCTATTTGCGCTGCGCTTGCAAACCTTTTAGCCTGCGGCACCTACAAAAGCATCGCCGGGGCCGTGAAGGCGTAGCCGATCTGGTGCGCGGTTTTGATCGGCAGCGGCTCGGCAAGCTGGTCTTGCGCCTTCTTGCGCAAACGGGTGATCAACACATTGAGCCGGTCGGTTGCGTTGCTGATGCGTTGGCCAAAAATCTCGTCGGTGAGGTCTTTCTTGGGTATGGCCTGGCCCTGGACCTTGATCAGGCGGTGCAGCAGCGAAAACTCGCGCGCGGTAAGTTTGAGTGGCTGTCCGTTTGGCGAGGTCAGCAGCCAACCCTGAATGTCAAGCTTCCACAGGGGGCTGCCCTGCTCGGAAACCTGCCGCGGCAAGTCTAGCGATGTACGGGCCAGAGGCAGTTCAAGCCGCTTGATGACGGCATCAATGTTGACTGCCAGTTCGGCCAGGTTGACCGGTTTGACCAGGTAGCGGTCCGCCCCCGCACGCATGCCCGTAAGGCGGTCTTCCAGTCCGTCGCGTGCACTCAAAATGATGACGGCCACCTGCGGATTTTTCTTGAGCAGTTCGGTCACACTCAGGCCGTCTTCACCAGGCAAGCCAATGTCAAGCACCACCACATCCACCGGGTCGGCCACAAAGCGGCGAAAAAATGCCTCCGCGCTACCCGCGCCCCACACCGAAAAACCGGCCAGGGTCAGGTACTCTTGTGTGCTGTGCAGAAGATCGGCGTCGTCCTCCACCAGCGCGATTCGCGCGTGGGTGCTCATAGGCTGCGAGTCTCTCACCAGAAGCGCTTTCACAACATGTCAATTTCTTGCTGTTTCTTTCATTTGCTATGCGCTGGATGGCGCGCAAGGCAATTCAACGACAAACAACGAGCCGCCTCCCGGCGCACTTTCCACGCGCACTGAGCCTTGGTGCAAGTCAACAATGCTTTTCACGATAGCCAGGCCCAGGCCTGCGCCCGGCACGCGCTCGGCTGCACCGCCGCGCCGGTATTTTTGAAATATCACGGCACGGTCTTTCTCGGGCACACCCGGCCCATGATCTTCTACCGCTATGCGGCTATGCCCATCGAGGTGAACAAGGCGCACGGTGACAGAACTACCGGCGGGCGAGAACTTGAAAGCGTTGAGCAGCAGATTCATCAGCACAATGCGCAGCAGCACAGCATCGCCCGACACCACGACCCGGGCTGCCGGCAGTTCCATGACTAGATGGTGCGCATCGGACAGCGCCTCCGCGCTCTCACGCGCCATGCGGATCAGGTCCACCACATCCACGTCAACGGGTGCCAGGGTGTAGTTGCGGCTATAAACACGGTCCTGCGTGAGGCAGCTATCAAAGAAGTTGCTCAGCCGTGCCACGCCACGCTGCACGCGCTGCAGCAGTGGCTGGTGCTGCGGCTGTTCACGCAGATGCACTGCCATCAGTTCGGCGGTAGCACCAATCACCGCCAGGGGTGAACGCACCTCGTGGGACAGCATGGAAATAAACTGCCGTTGGTCAGCATCAGCTTGCGTCAGTTCGTCAACCATGCGTCGCAGGTTTCGATCGTCCTCCTGCTTTGTCAACAGCAAAAAACCCAATCCGTTGGTCAGCAACACCACGAAGGCAGTCGTGTAAATGAGTGCGTTGATGCCGTTGGCTGCATAGGGGACAAGCGTTATGGCGAACATGCCCATTACCACCTTGGAAAGCAGCAAAGTGGCAACCAGGCAATCGAATGTACCCATCACCCGGGTCAGCGAAGGGTCGCGCTGCGTATTGCGCAACATGGCAACCCCCATGGCCAGGTAAGTCAGGCCCGCCAGGCCGGTGCCCAGTGCGATGGCGGCGTGCTGACCCGCACCGAAGGCGAAGGCCAGTGCAAAAATAGCTGCCCCAGTGAGCACTGGCAGTCCCACACGCTGGCGCCATCGTGGCACACCCAGAAACGAGCAATAGGCGGCCAACTCCATGCCAATGCCCTGCACCTGCATGACGTTGCCAACCTGGGCATAGTTCTGCCAACCTGCCGGCAGCAATGGGCGCAGCCACCCCAATAAATAGCCACAACCCGCCACCACCTTGGCCAGTTGCCACAGGCTCAGGTACGGGTTCTTCTGCTTGCTGGAGCGCGAATAGATCCAAACCAGCAGCGCAAACGCCAGGTTGCCCAGTGCCATGCTGAAGATGAGTGTGCGAATGTCGACCATCAATAAATCTCGCTAAAGTTTGACCCACCTGCGCTGGGCCAATGGAAGATCATACGTTTCATCGATTTGGAGACGTAGGTGCCGGCACTTGGGGATCAACCAAATTTCCATAGGGTTGCCCCGCATTAAACAAAGCAAGTGCTCCGTCAAAATATCGGCATGAGCAAAGTCATTGTTTTCGCGACCCCGGTCTTTATTTTTCTGATTGCGCTGGAATTCGCCTGGAGCCGGCGCAGTACCAGCCGCACCGCAGGGCAAACGCCGTTTCGCCTGAGTGATGCCATCAATAGCATCAGCCTCGGCATGCTGAGTCAGTTGGTGGGGGCACTTGGCAAACTGTTGAGCATTGGCATCTATGCAGCAGTGTTTGACGCAGTGGCCCTGTACCCACAGGCTGATTTTTGGACCAGCGCCGTGGGTTTGCTGCTGGCCCTGGTGTTGTACGACTTTTGCTACTACTGGCTACACCGCGCCGGGCACGTGGTGGCGCTGTTCTGGGCGGCGCACGTAGTGCACCACCAGAGCCAGCACTACAACCTGTCCACCGCGTTGCGCCAGAGCTCCAGCGGCCTGCTGTTGGGCTGGATTTTTTATCTGCCCATGGCGGTGCTGGGCGTGCCACCTGCCGTCTTTGGCATCGTGCTGCTGATTGACTTGCTCTACCAGTTCTGGGTGCACACCGAGCAGGTCGGCAAGTTGGGCTGGTTCGACCGCGTGTTCTGCTCGCCCAGCAACCACCGGGTACACCACGCGGTCAACGAAGGCTATGTCGACAAAAACTATGGCGGCATTTTGATGCTGTGGGACCGATTGTTTGGCACCTTTCAGGACGAGGACGAGCACGAGCCCTGCGTCTACGGCACGCGCGGTGCACTCAACAGCTGGGACCCATTGTGGGCCAATTTGCAGGTTTACTGGGCACTGGCACTGGAGTCGTGGCGCACGCCGCGCTGGGGCGACAAGCTGGCGCTGTGGTTCAAGCCGCCGGGTTGGCAGAGCGTGAACATGGCACGCACCAACCCCAATCCTCTGTTTAAACTGAACGATATGGTCACCTTCAATCC
>CAIYDK010000035.1 GCA_903924955.1 uncultured beta proteobacterium
CACCATTGCCACCACCCTGGCGGGGCGTGGAACCGACATTGTGCTGGGTGGCAGCATTGGCAAGACGATTGAACTCATTGAAGAAGACGAGACACTTGACGCTGCCGCCAAACAGCAAAAAATCGATCAAATTCGAACCGAGTGGGCAATCGATCACGAGAAGATCAAAGCGCTCGGCGGCCTGCGAATCATCGCCACCGAGCGACACGAATCCCGCCGCATTGACAACCAGTTGCGCGGGCGCTCCGGTCGGCAGGGCGACCCCGGTTCCTCGCGTTTTTACCTGAGTCTTGACGACTCGCTCATGCGAATTTTTGCGGGTGACCGCGTCAAAGCCATCATGGACCGGCTCAAGATGCCCGATGGTGAGGCCATCGAGGCCGGCATCGTCACCCGCAGCATCGAAAGTGCCCAACGCAAGGTCGAGGCACGCAATTTCGACATGCGAAAGCAACTGCTCGAATACGACGACGTCTCCAACGACCAGCGCAAAGTCATCTACCAGCAGCGCAACGCCATTCTGGACGCCAGCGACCTCACAGCGCAAATCGCCTCGCTACGCGAAGGCTGCTTCCATGATTTGGTGCACCAGTACGTACCCCCCGAGTCCGTTGAAGAACAATGGGATATCGCTACCCTGCAAAAAACCCTTGTTGATGACTGGCAAATCGTTCTGGACCTGCAAAAGCAGGTTGAAGATGCCAGTGCCATCACGGGCGAAGACCTACTCACATCGGTTGCACACACGGCCGATCAAGTATTCAACGCCAAGGTCGAGCAGGTTGGTCTGGAAAACTTCACACAGTTTGAGCGGATGGTCTTGCTGCAAAGCATTGACACCCATTGGCGTGATCACCTGAGCTCGCTAGACTATTTGCGCCAGGGTATCCACCTCCGGGGTTACGCTCAGAAGCAACCCAAGCAAGAATACAAGCGCGAAGCATTCGAACTCTTTGGCCAGTTGCTGGACTCTGTCAAGAATGAAGTCACCAAAATTTTGATGACCGTCAAGATCCAGTCCAACGAGCAACTCGACGAAGCTGCCAGCGAAATTGAGACCCGCGGCGAAACCCTCGCCAACGTCACCTACAGCGCGCCCACCGAGACCGGGGAAGTTCAAACGACCGTCGACACCGAGACCGTGCGCAAGCCCTCTGGCGTCGACATGTTTGCGCGCGTGGGTCGCAACGATGCCTGCCCCTGCGGCAGCGGCAAAAAGTTCAAGCACTGCCACGGAAAACTTGCCTGAAAGCCGAACATGCCTGTCAACTTGCCCGCCCCTGATCCCGAAACACTCTTTCCGATCGCTGGAGTACGAATTGGCGTCACCGAAGCCGGTGTGCGCAAGGCGGGTCGCAAAGACCTTTCAGTCGTCCTCATTGACGCAGGTGCATCCGTAGCCGGAGTCTTCACCACCAACCGCTTTTGTGCGGCACCCGTTCAAATCTGCCGGGAGCATTTGGCACTCGGTAGGGGAATCAGGGCCATGGTCATCAACACCGGCAACGCCAATGCAGGCACTGGTGCCGATGGCCTCTCCCGCGCGCACAGCACCTGCGTCGCCCTGTCCGAAAAATTGGCTGTTGACGCCACGCAGATCCTGCCGTTCTCCACCGGCGTGATCATGGAGCCTTTGCCAAGCGAGCGCATTGAAGCCGGCCTGGCTGCAGCCATCGCGGACGCACAACCCGGCAACTGGATGCGTGCAGCAGAGGGCATCATGACCACCGACACCCTTCCCAAGGCATTTGGTGCCCGGGCGGTCATTGGTGGAAAGCCCGTGCACATCACCGGTATCAGCAAGGGCGCCGGCATGATCCGGCCCAACATGGCCACCATGCTCGGCTTCATCGCGACCGACGCGTGCGTCAGCCAAACCGTCATGCAGCAACTCACGCTTGAGTTGGCTGAAGGCTCGTTCAACCGCGTAACGGTCGATGGCGATACCTCCACCAACGACTCCCTCGTCCTCATTGCCTCCAACCAAGCGGGCCACCCCCCCATTACCTCGCTGGACACCCCAGATGGTCAAGCGCTGAAACGTGCCCTTCTCGAAGTCGCCCGTAAGCTTGCCCAAGCCATTGTTCGCGACGGCGAAGGCGCCACCAAGTTCATTACCATCACAGTCGATGGGGGGCAAAATTCAGTTGAATGCCGCAAAGTCGCCTATGCCATTGCCCACTCACCTTTGGTGAAAACAGCTTTTTTCGCCAGCGACCCCAATTTGGGCCGCATTCTGGCCGCCGTAGGCTATGCCGGCATTGAAGACCTGGACCAAACCGGTATCGAACTGTATCTTGACGACGTGCACGTTGTCACACAAGGCGGCCGCAACTCCGCCTACCGAGAAGAAGACGGCCAGCGCGTCATGAAACAAAACGAAATCACAGTCCACGTTCACCTGGGCCGAGGCACCGGGTCTGACACGGTTTGGACCTGTGACCTCAGCCACGAGTACGTCACCATCAACGCAGACTACCGGTCCTGATCCCATGGAAGATCGACTGATCACGTTTTTCGCGCGTGCTGAGAGGCTCATGGAGCGGATCGAAGCCGTACTGCCCCACGCCCTCACGCAACCCGATTGGGGCCGCTCCATCGCCTTTCGCTACCGACGCCGCAGTTCAGGGCAGGGTGTCATTGCGCCAGTTGGTCACATCGGCGCAATCAGTCTGACCGATCTCAAAGAAATCGACTCTCAGAAAGAAAGAATCCAGCGCAACACCGAGCAATTTGTGCACGGCCTGCCAGCCAATAACGTCCTGCTTACCGGCTCCCGCGGTACCGGAAAATCGTCCCTGATCCGTGCCTGTCTGCACGCCTACGCTGCACAAGGCCTGCGCCTGATCGAGGTCGACAAGGCCGAACTGGTCGACCTGCCCGACATCGTTGAACTCATTGCCCATCGCCCTGAAAAATTCATCATTTTTTGTGATGACCTGAGCTTTGACGAAGGTGAGCCCGGCTACAAGGCGCTCAAGTCCGTGCTGGACGGCTCCGTTGCCGCGGCAACCCCCAACGTCCTCATCTACGCCACCAGCAACCGTCGCCACCTGTTGCCTGAATACATGGCCGAGAACCTCACCTACACCCACACCCCCGAGGGTGAAGTGCACCCGGGTGAGGTCGTCGAAGAAAAAATCTCCCTATCCGAACGCTTTGGACTGTGGGTCAGCTTTTACCCATTCAGCCAGGACGAATATTTGCAAATCGTTGCCCAGTGGCTGTCCGCGTTGGGCGTCAGCCAGTCCAACATTACCGAGGCTCGTCCCGAGGCCCTTGTCTGGGCGCTGGAGCGAGGTTCGCGCAGTGGGCGTGTGGCCTGGCAGTTTGCCCGAGACTACGCGGGACGACACGGCACACCTGCATGACCGGCGGCGCTACCCTGGTAGCAGACCCTGGCGTCTCCCGCCAAGGCGGCCCTGAGCGCCCCGCGGTCGACGTGGCAGTTGGCGTTCTGGTGCGTGCCGACGGTGCTTTCCTATTAACCTCGCGCCCAGTCGGCAAACCTTATGCCGGTTACTGGGAGTTTCCTGGTGGAAAACTGGAAGCAGCAGAGTCGGTTGAACAGGCGCTGCGCAGAGAGTTGCACGAAGAACTTGGCATTCAGATAGGTGGCGTGCAACCCTGGAAAGTTGAAATGGTCGACTACCCCCACGCACTGGTTCGGCTTCACTTCTGCAAGGTATTTAATTGGACCGGTGAACTTGAAATGCGTGAGGCACAGGCCTTCTCCTGGGAGCAACTTCCTGTGAAAGTCAACCCGGTACTTCCTGGTACCTTGCCCGTCCTCACGTGGTTTGCAGACGAGCAGCGCCACCAAGGCCCCACCGTATTACGAGGAACCCAAGGCAGCCTAGTGCAAACTTGAGTCGCCAGGCGCCATATCCTCTGACGTAGCGGGCGCTGCCACTCTGAAATTTTCGCTCGCCCAGGCACCAAAATCCATATTTTTGCACCGCTCGCTACAAAATGGGCGTGCGCTGTTCGATGGTGCGTAGATGCTGTCACCCCCGCAGGTTGGGCAGCGAACAATCCGGTCTGCCATTGGCGCCCCGGAGTGATCCTCAGAACGATCAGTTGCCACAGTCGCCCCGAATCAAGAGCAAAGAGTTAGCTCGAAAGAGCCATCTTCGGAGAAATTGTGTAGACGGTCGTCGTCACCATGCTGCATCAACCGGATCGAGACCATTAACCGGTTGCCACTGATTTCTGGCACCAACCCCAGCTCTTCATTCAAGGACAGACGTAAAAGCTGAAACGTCCTACCTTGCGGCAAGTTTTGTTGAAACTGCCCTCCCACGGCAATCACCTTTTGCGGTCCACCCGAGTCGCGCAACAATTTAAGCAGCAGATGGATAGACTCCGCCAAGGGCGCCAATGTAGAAGCCCAGCGCTGTAGATCGGCCTGCCGAGACCCTGCATCACGGTGTTGCCAAGCAAAATAAGCTGGCAAATCAAATTCGCACGTTCCACCTGGAATGCCAACTCTGCTGCGAATACTCATCAGCCAGTCGTTCTCTGTCAAAGCCTGCCCGGCCTTTCCGGGTTGCGCATGCAGCACGGAAAAGCAGCGCTCCAGTTTTTGAATGATTCCGTCCAGAGCCCCTTCAGAAATGGCAGGGTTTCCGCGGTAAGCGTTCAAAATCTGCTTTTGCTTGTCCAAGTCTTTCATGACGTCAGACTTCAGATCCGCACGCGCACCTACATCCATCACTTCAAACATGGATGCAATTGCGAAATGGTGATCCAGAGGATTCTCGCGAGCCATCAATTCGGACAGACGCAAAAACAAATGCTCTAGCCGTAGATAGGTGCGAATTCGCTCGTTGAAGGGGTATTCGTATAGGATCACGCTGATTTTTCCGGTGGCCGAATCATAGCTCGAACTGGGTGCTGAATTCACGCATCTGCTGCGCAAGATCCACTATGGTAATACCATCGTTATACACAACCGCGTCGGCAGCCCTCAGTCGCAAAGGGCGGGGAGCCTGAGAGGCAATTATATTTTTGACCGCATCGACCGACAAACCATTGCGGGCTGTCACCCGCTGAATCTGGGTGTCTTGCGAACAATCCACAACCAATACGCGATCAAGCGTTGCTCTCCAATGGAGTGATTCCACCAACAGCGGAATATCAAACACAATGCACCGCGCGCCAGTCACATCCGCTTGTTTTGATTGCTCTGCAATCGCCATGCCCACCAGCGGGTGCACAATACTTTCCAGTCGAGCCTTGGCAAGCGGATCTACAAAAACCAGAGCACGCATCTGATCGCGGTCCAACGCCCCTTCGGCTGTCAACATGGATGCGCCAAACGTCTCCCTCAGCGTATCAATGGCCAAACCACCCGCCCCGGTAGCCGCTCTGGAAATGGCGTCGGCATCTATCACCGCTGCCCCCATTTTGGCGAACATTGCAGCGACCGTACTTTTTCCGCTACCAATGCCCCCAGTCAGGCCCAACCGAAGTGCAGCACGTGTGTTCCCCACGGCCTCAAAGTCCTACGGCATGTTGCAAGCTACTGGTGCCCAGGAACAGGGCGGCAAATCCAGCACCTGCCAAAAAGGGCCCAAATGGAACATACCCTCCCTCGCGCAGCCCGGATGTGAATTTCATGGCGATTCCCACGACGGCGCCGATGACCGATGCCAGCAGAATGATGGGAATCAATGTTTGCCAACCAAACCAGACGCCTAGCGCCGCAAATAGCTTGAAATCCCCGTAGCCCATACCCTCTTTGCCTGTTGCAAGCTTGAATGCCCAGAACACCGTCCACAAGGATACATAGCCGCCCACCGCACCCCAAAAAGCGCTATTCAGGTCCACCGGCGTCCACTTCATGGCAGCGGCCAGCAATCCCAACCACAACAACGGCAAAGTCAAGTCATCCGGTAATAAAGTCGTGTCCCAGTCAATCAGCGCCAATGCCAGCAGCACCGATACAAACACACACCAGACCAGCCCCTGTACAGATATGCCCCACCGCCAGCCGCAATAAAAGAACAGGGCAGACGCAACCAGTTCTACCATGGGGTAGCGTGGGCTGATAGGCGCTTTGCACGCAGAGCAGCGCCCTTGCAGAGTCAGGTAGCTCAGCACAGGCACATTTTCATACCAGCGGATGTGATGCCCGCAGTGTGGGCATCGCGAACGCGGCACCATCAG
>CAIYDK010000036.1 GCA_903924955.1 uncultured beta proteobacterium
ACTCCGATGCGACCCTTGCGGTGAATGTGGCCGGGCATGATGCCGATCTTGATTTCATCAGGCGTGATCAAGCCGGGGCAGTTGGGTCCCAGCAACAGAGTCTTCTTGCCGCCAGCCGCTTCCTTGGCCTTCATGCGGTTTCGCACTTCAAGCATGTCGCGTACTGGAATACCTTCGGTAATACAGATCGCCAGATCCAGATCGGCCTCAACGGCTTCCCAGATGGCTGCAGCTGCGCCTGCTGGTGGCACATAAATCACCGATACCGTAGCCCCGGTTTCCGATGCTGCTTCTTTAACGGATGCAAAAATCGGAATGTTGAAGATGGACTCGCCAGCCTTCTTGGGATTCACGCCTGCAACAAAGCAGTTCTTTCCGTTTGCGTATTCCTGGCATTTCTCCGTATGGAACTGGCCCGTCTTGCCGGTGATGCCCTGAGTAATGACCCGGGTGTCTTTATTGATGTAGATCGACATTTTGATTAACCTTTCACCGCTTTAACAGCCGCTTGTGCAGCCTCTGCCATGGTGTCCACAGAAATGATGGGCAAACCGCTGTCCTTCAGCATCTTCTTGCCCAGATCTTCATTGGTTCCCTTCATGCGCACAACCAGTGGCACATTCAGGTTGGTGGCCTTGCAAGCGGTAATCACACCGGTTGCAATGGTGTCGCACTTCATGATGCCGCCAAAGATGTTGACCAGAATGGCCTTGACCTTGGGGTTCTTCAGCATGATCTTGAAGGCCTCTGTCACCTTTTCGGGAGTAGCACCGCCACCCACGTCCAGGAAGTTGGCTGGCTCAGCGCCAAACAGCTTGATAGTGTCCATGGTGGCCATGGCCAGACCAGCGCCGTTAACCAGGCAGCCAATGTTGCCATCCAGACTGATGTAGGCCAGGTCAAATTTGGACGCTTCCACTTCTGCCGGGTCTTCTTCGTCCAGATCGCGGTAGGCCACGATTTCAGGATGGCGGAACAACGCATTGGCGTCAAAGTTGAACTTGGCGTCCAGCGCCATGACATTGCCCTTGCTGTCTCGGTTCAGGGGGTTGATCTCGACCAGCGACGCATCTGTATCCATGTAGCACTTGTAGAGCTTCTGGAGCACGTCCACTGCTTGCGACATGGATTCGGCTGGCATACCAATGCCGCTTGCAATTTCCTGGGCCTGCCCGTCGGTCAAGCCAACGAGCGGGTCGACGAATGCCTTGATGATTTTTTCGGGGTGGGAGTGCGCCACTTCCTCAATGTCCATACCGCCTTCGCTGGAGGCAATAAAGGCGATCTTCTGGGTATCGCGGTCAGTCACGACTGAGACGTAATATTCTTTCTGAATGTCAGCGCCGTCTTCGATATAGAGGCGACGCACTTTTTGGCCCTCGGGACCAGTCTGGTGGGTCTTGAGCTGCATGCCCAGAATTTCGCCAGCAATGCGCTTGACGTCTTCAATGGTCTTGGCGACCTTGACGCCACCGCCCTTGCCGCGCCCGCCGGCGTGAATCTGCGCCTTGACGACCCAAACTGGGCCTCCGAGCTTTTGGGCAGCTTCCACTGCCTCTTGAACTGTAAAGGCGGGGATGCCGCGGGGCACCGGCACACCGAACTGGCGCAAAATTTCTTTGCCTTGGTATTCGTGGATTTTCATGACGTCTCTTTGGAGGCTGGACAATCTTCACCAAATTGCAGCAATTTGTTACCGCAAAATGGCACTGGACACATCAGCTTCGAAATGTATCATGTTGCAATGCACCAAACTTGTGGCTAGCTTACAGCCCTCTTTTGGCAACGATTCTTTTCTCTCTGTGGGGCCGTTCTGAAGGCACTGTTAATGAAAAAAATATTTATTGATGGCGAAGCTGGCACCACGGGTTTGCAAATCCGGGAGCGGCTGCAAACCATGCCTGAAATCGAGGTGATCAGCATCGCCCCCGCTCTGCGCAAGGATGCGGGCGCTAAAAAAGCCCTGATGGCCTGCGCGGATCTGGTCATCCTTTGTCTGCATGACGACGCTGCGCTGGAGTCGGTTGCCATGATCGATGCGGTTGAGCGCGAGACCGGCAAGCCCAGTCCCCGCATCATTGATGCATCCACTGCCCATCGAACGGCTCCCGGCTGGGTCTACGGGTTTCCGGAGTTGGAAACAGCGCAACGCGATGCAGTGGTACAAGCCCGCCGCGTGGCAAACCCGGGCTGCTATGCCACCGGCGCCATCGCGTTGATTCGGCCATTGGTAGATGCAGGCTTGCTGCCAGCCGACTTTCCGGTGTGCCTGCCGTCCATCAGTGGCTATTCCGGAGGCGGGCGCAGCATGATCGAGGCCTATGAGAACGGTAGTGCCCCGCCCATGGAGTTATATGCGCTGGGGCTCAAGCACAAGCACATTCCCGAAATCATGCGCTACACAGGACTCACACGGCGACCTCTATTTGTGCCTTCTGTGGCCAATTTCAAACAGGGCATGCTGGTGCAGTTGCCCTTGCACCTGGACACCTTGCCTGGCCAACCTACTGCACAGGATTTGCAAGCGGCCCTGCAGAAACACTATGCCGATAGCGAGTGGGTGACTGTAGAGCCCGCCACGGCCGACCAGAAACTCGACGCTATTGCGCTGGCCGACACCAACAAAATGGAATTGCGGGTATTTGCGAATGATGCCAAAACCGATGGCTTTTCCCACGCGGTACTGGTGGCGCGGCTGGACAATCTGGGCAAAGGCGCCAGCGGTGCCGCAGTGCAAAACCTGAAGTTAATGCTTGGCATTTAGCGCAGCAACGCAGGTGGGCGCCAGGCTGACTCGGCTTCTCTACTCGTCGTCAAAGCCACCCGAAACCACGCGGTGGATAGCATCGCCGCCAAAACCACGGTTCGCCAGGAAACGCATTTGCTTGGCCCGCTCGCCTGCGTCGGAGCTCAACGCGCCGAACTTCTTGCGCCAGACTTCGCGAGCCCGCTCGACTTCTGTTGCACGCAACTGCTCCACCACTTCCAAAACAGCCTCTGGCGCCAAACCTTTTCCCTGTAGTTCGTGGCGAATGCGGGCGGTCCCGAATTTCGCGGAGCGGCGGTGCATCACGGACTCCAGCACGCGCTGCTCATTGATAAAGCCCTTGGCCTGTAACGCATCCAAGGCCGCCGCCAAGTCTCCCGCTTTCTCCTCATAGGGAGCGAGCTTTCGTTCGAGCTCGGCGCGGGAGTACTCACGGGTTCCCAGCAAGCGCAGAGCCCGGCCTTTAAGGGTTAGCGGCGGCTGGGTTGCCATGGCCGTGTGCAGAAAGGAAACACTTGCAAATTCAATTCGCTACTATTTTGATAGCTGCTTGCGCCTATTTCACGGGGGCTACTCGGCTTTTTTACCCGCAGCCTTTTGCTTGACTTCGGGTTCGGTAGTCACAGGCAAAAGCGGAATGCCGAGTGACGCGCGAACTTTGTTTTCGATCTCTGTCGACAGCGTCGGGTTCTCGCGCAGGAACTCTCGGGCGTTATCGCGGCCCTGGCCGATTTTTTCACCGTTGTAAGCGTACCAGGCACCCGATTTGTCCAGGATGTTGGCATTCACGCCCATATCGATAATTTCGCCATGGCGGCTGATGCCTTCGCCAAACAGAATGTCGAACTCCGCCGTTTTAAACGGGGGCGCCACTTTGTTCTTGACCACCTTCACCTTGGTTTCATTGCCAATGGCTTCATCACCCTTCTTGATGGTGCCAGTGCGGCGGATGTCCAGGCGTACCGAGGCGTAGAACTTCAGTGCATTGCCGCCGGTGGTGGTCTCTGGACTGCCAAACATCACACCAATCTTCATGCGAATCTGGTTAATGAAAATGACCATGCAGTTGGTCTTTTTGATGTGCGCCGTGAGTTTGCGCAGCGCCTGGCTCATCAACCGTGCTTGCAGTCCGGGCAAAGAGTCGCCCATTTCACCTTCCAGTTCAGCTTTGGGGGTCAAGGCCGCTACCGAATCCACAACAATCAGGTCTACCGCGCCGGAGCGCACCAGGCTGTCGACAATTTCCAGCGCCTGCTCACCCGTGTCGGGCTGACTGATCAGCAGATCTTGCAGGTTCACGCCCAGCTTTTGCGCGTACTGGATGTCCAGAGCATGCTCGGCGTCAATGAAGGCGCATTGCCCTCCGGTTTTTTGCATTTCGGCTATCACTTGCAGGGTCAACGTGGTCTTGCCGGATGATTCAGGTCCGTAGATCTCGACCACACGACCGCGCGGCAGGCCGCCTACGCCCAGAGCGATATCCAGCCCCAGCGAACCGGTGGAGACGACCTGGATGTCTTCAATCACCTCGCCCTCACCCAGGCGCATGATGGTGCCCTTGCCGAACTGCTTTTCGATCTGCGCCAGTGCCACTTGCAGGGCTTTGGCTTTTTCGCTGTTGGCAGCGAGGGGTTTGACGGGTGCGTCCATGGAAAACTTCTCCTTAGAAAAACAATTTAGGGACATCTCAGCGATTGGGTTTAATTACAGGCTGGATGCTTGAACAGTAGTTTATCGTACTTAGGTGAAATTAGTAAATCCGATTTTTAGTCAGTTTGCATTACTATTAAAGCCATGCCCACACGCCACCATGACAACCCCACTGGCTGGCGCCACGCCCATATTGGCCACTGGTTGCGCCTCGCACTGGAGCGGTTCGATGCTCGGGTTATGGCCCTGATGGCAAATCACCCAGCCGTACCGCTGGGGCTTTCCAACCTGATTGCCAGAGGGCAGGTCGGCGCTGCGCACATCCACATCACCCGCCACCTCGCACAAAACGGGGCCCGCCTCACCGAGCTGGCGGCACGCGCGGGCATGACCAAACAGGCTATGGGTACATTGGTTACCCAATGCGAGGCCTGGGGCATGGTGAGTCGAGAGCACGACCCCGCCGACGGACGCGCACGCCAAGTCCGCTTCACCGATACCGGCCTGGCGTGGTTGTGCGCCTACCGAGATGCTGTGGCGCAAGCCGAGTCGGAGTTGCGCCAGGCTGTTGGCGACGAAGTGGCTACCGTGATCGCCATCGGACTAGAAGCCTATGGAGGTCAATAGCGTTGAAACGGGGCCATTGATCTGCCGGGCACGCCTAGAATGAGGTGAAACATTGAACGCTATGGCCTGCGGAGGACTGCAGCGTTTAAAACAAAGGAGCACAAATGCGAATATTGATTGCTGAAGACGACCAGGTATTGGCCGACGGCCTGTTGCGCGCACTGCGCGGTGCTGGGGCTGCTGTGGACCATGTAGCCAGTGGTACCGAAGCCGATGCCGCTCTGATGACCAACACCGAATTCGATCTGCTGATTCTTGACCTGGGTTTGCCCAAAATGCATGGCCTGGAGGTACTCAAGAAGTTGCGCGGTCGCGGATCCTCGTTGCCAGTCCTCATTCTGACAGCGGCCGATGCAGTCGATGAACGCGTCAAGGGGCTGGATTACGGCGCCGACGACTACATGGCAAAACCCTTCAGCCTGCAGGAGCTTGAGGCGCGCGTACGCGCGTTGGTTCGCCGGGGAATGGGCGCCTCCAGCAGCACCATCAAGCACGGCCCACTGATTTATGACCAGGCCGGACGCGTGGCCACGATAGACGGCAAGATGGTGGAACTGTCGGCCCGCGAGCTGGGTCTGCTCGAGGTATTACTACAGCGCGCCGGCCGTCTGGTCAGCAAAGACCAACTGGTTGAGCGGTTGTGCGAATGGGGTGAAGAAGTCAGCAACAACGCTATTGAGGTCTACATCCACCGCCTGCGCAAGAAGATCGAAAAAGGCCCCATCCGCATTGCCACCGTGCGCGGCTTGGGCTATTGCCTGGAAAAGATCGCTCCTTGAAGATCTTCCAGCGCGAGCAACGCAGCCTGTTCGGGGAAATCCTGGACTGGATGCTGACGCCGCTGCTGTTACTTTGGCCCGTGAGCCTGGTACTAACGTGGCTCGTGGCACAGGGCATTGCTGGCAAGCCATTTGACCGGGCGTTGGAATACAACGTTGGCGCATTGGCCCAACTGGTCACCATCAACCACAACAAGGCACAGTTTGTGCTGCCTCTGCCAGCTCGCGAGTTGCTGCGCGCAGACGACTCTGACACGGTTTATTACCAGGTATTAGGAACGAATGGCGAGTTCCTGAGCGGTGAAAAAGCGCTCCCCCAACCCCCGGAGGACGAAAAGCTCACCCCAGGCGAAGTGCGGATGCGTGATGACGAGTTCCGTGGCGTGGGAATCAAAGTAGCCTACACCTGGGTCAAGCTGGATCTGCCCAACAGCAAACCAGCGCTGGTGCAGGTCGCCGAAACCATGGACAAGCGATCGGTGCTGGCCACTGAAATCGTCAAGGGCGTGATGCTGCCCCAGTTTGTCATCCTGCCACTGGCGGTGTTGCTGGTCTGGCTGGCACTGGTACAGGCCATCAAGCCCCTGAACCACCTCGAGGAACGTATCCGTGCCCGCAGTCCGGACGATCTCAGCCCGCTGGATGCGCAGGCCGTGCCGATAGAAGTAGCCCCGCTGGTGTCGTCCGTCAACGATTTGCTGATGCGTCTGAAAGACTCAATCGCAACACAGAAACGCTTTCTGGCCGACGCTGCGCACCAGCTCAAAACTCCATTGGCCGGGCTGCGGATGCAAGCCGACCTGGCGCAACGCGAAGGCGCCAATGCAGAAGACCTGAAACAATCTCTGCGCCAGATTGGGCGCTCCAGCATCCGCGCGACCCACACTGTCAACCAGCTCCTGGCTTTGGCGCGCGCGGAAAGCAGCGGCACGGTGATGAGTCAGCAGCCCTGCAATTTGGTGAAGTTGACCATGGATGTCATTCGGGATTGCGTCCCGCGCGCCATGGACAAACACATCGACATCGGCTACGAAGGCGCCGAACCGGGCGACGAGGACGTTACGCTCCTGGGCAACCCAACGCTTCTCAAAGAAATGGCGCGCAACCTGATGGACAACGCCATCAACTACACACCGTCGACCGCAGACAAACCGGGCATGATCACGGCGCGCATACTCAAAGACCCGTTCAGCAAGGTACTGGTATTGCAAGTAGAAGACTCCGGGCCAGGTATACCGGCATCAGAGCGGGAACTGGTGTTTCAACCCTTTTATCGGGTACTGGGAACCGAGGCCGATGGCTCCGGGTTGGGCCTGCCTATCGTGCTGGAAATTGCGCGCCAGCATCACGCCAGCATCACGCTCGAAGACAGTCGCCCCGGTCAGTCACCGCCGGGCACCTGCTTTACCGTGCGTTTTGCCCATTCAGACTAAAGCGCACTGCGAAAATTCAACTGCAACTGCGCAGTGATTTGCCAGCCAGCGCGGCCTTGATGTCATTCAACCGCGACTTCAGTTCGCTGGTCAAGGCTGGAAGCTTTAACTGAGCCTGCTGGGCCTCCTGATGCTCCAACACGACCTTGGCTGTCCGGATGCCGCGCAGATTCAGCCGGGCCAGTTCGGCATTGGCTGCGGCCTGGTTGTCAAAAGCTCCCAGCGAAAGTCCAATTTCCAGCGACGGATTGATTAAAGTCTGGGGCGTCAGCCGCATGACGGCCAGTTCTTCGCGTTTTTTCGCCAATGCCTCCGCGCTGGAAAATTTACCCATGTAAACAATCCACCGCGCTGGCACCAGCACGGAGTCAAGTTGCCAGGTACCAGGGGCAAGAGCTGATTCCAGAGCGTGACGCAGCACCCCTGCCTGGGCATCGTCAAACGGACCCGCCATTAAACATTCCTTGGGGACAAGATCGGCCTGCACCTGCATCTCAACGCGTTTGAATTCCTGTGGTGTCAGCACACGCACGGCCTCCGGTTTCAGCTGTTGAGACAGTCGCTGAGGCTCCTGTTGTTGTACAGGTGCAAACCCGGCCGGGCGCAACAGCCCCTCACTCCACGCGAAGTAAACGCCATTGACCAGAATCAGAATCAGTACAAGGAGTCGCAACATGGTTTCAGGAAGGGTTGGCAGGGTGCGCGGGGCGCACGCTGACCTCCGCACTGGTGATTTTCTTTAACCCATTTTCAGTATGCACCAAGAGTGCACCGCCGGAATCGACGCCGCGCGCAACGCCAGTCATTCCGTCGCTGCACTGCACAGTTTGTCCATACAAAAGATCGCGGCCATGAAACGCGGCACGCAATGGCGCAAAACCTTGCGTCTCGAACTGCTGAATCGCCCGTACCAGAGGCCCCACCACGCGCTCCAAGGTTGACGCAGCGTCTATCTCCGGCAACAACTCGGAAAGTGACGCGGGCGGGGTGCTGAGCCCTTGTCCATCCCGCGGGGCGATATTGATACCCACGCCGACTACGGCATAGCGCACATCGCCCAAACTGGCGGTTTCGATCAAAATGCCCGCGAGCTTGCGCGATTGCCACCAGACGTCGTTAGGCCATTTCAATTGCAGGTCGGGGTGCAGACTCTCAACAATGGACAACCCCACCGCCAGGGACAGGCCGGACCAGTCCTTCGGTGTGAGCGGAAACCCCAGCGAGAACATCAAGGAGGGCGGAAATGCCGCCACGCTTTCGTCATTTCCACTGAACCACTGCCGCCCCAGCCGACCGCGCCCCGCCGTCTGGCGCTCAGCCACCAGCAGCACAGGGTCGATTTGACCGGCACGGGCACGGCGCATCAGCTCGGTATTGGTGGAATCGATCTCAGGCAGCACCTCCACCGTGAACTGCGGCAAAAGCGGCGTTACAGCCTCCCAGATGGCTTCAGCGGGCCAGCGAATAGGGGCCCTCACCTGCTGGAGCGGGTCAGTCCTGGTCAAGACCTTACTTCCTGCCCTTTTTAGGGGACAACAACGTGCCCCGGCACGTTCCGGCCCCGCACCAGCAGGGGTGCTCGGCCTTGAGTTTCTTGGTGTAGCGCTCGTCCAAAATCAGACCGTAGTCGTAGTTAAGTTCTTCGCCAGGCGCAATATCACGCAACGCCTTGATGAAGATACGCCCATCCACCTCGTCGGCTTCACAGTTGCCGTCGCATGAATGATTGATCCAGCGGGACGAATTGCCTCCAACCCTGGCGTCGATCACATGGGTTTCGTCGATGTGAAAATAGAACGTGTGGTTGGGGTCTTTCGGATCGTGCGGGTGGCGCGCCTGCGCTTCTGCCCAGGTGATGATTTGACCCACATACTCGATGATGGTTTCGCCCTCACCGATATCCTGCAACGCAAATACGCCCTTGCCATGTACGCCGGAGCGGCGGGTTTGAATGCGGCGGGTGTCACCACGGGGCATTGTTTTACTCACTTTTGCTCTCTTTTCTGCACGTCGGTCAACGGGGCTCAAAAAATTTGGTATGGTGAACCGTATGGGCGTGCGCAGGTGCGCGCTCACGTATGCGCATGCGCGCACCTGCGCGCACGCGAGAACTGGATTGTAGTCAGATGAAAAACGTAGTTTTCAACAAAACACTGGTCATTGCCGAAAAGCCTTCCGTCGCCCAGGACATCGTGCGCGCCCTCACGCCCACCGCAGGCAAATTTGAGAAGCACGACGAATATTTTGAAAGCGACACCTATGTCGTCTCCAGCGCCGTAGGCCACCTGGTGGAAATCCAGGCTCCCGAAGAATTTGACGTGAAACGGGGCAAGTGGAGCTTTGCCAACCTGCCCGTGATTCCGCCGCACTTTGACCTGAAACCGGTCGACAAGACCAAGACCCGCCTGAACGCCGTGGTCAAGCTGGCGAAACGCAAGGACGTGGACAAGCTGATCAATGCCTGCGACGCGGGCCGCGAGGGGGAGCTGATCTTTCGCCTGATCGAGCAATATGCCGGTGGCGCCAAGCCTCTGGGCAAACCGGTGTCGCGTCTGTGGCTGCAGTCCATGACACCACAGGCCATTCGTGACGGTTTTGGCTCCTTGCGCACCGACAAGCAAATGCAACCCCTGGCCGACGCGGCACGCTGCCGCTCCGAGGCCGATTGGCTGGTCGGCATCAACGGCACACGCGCCATGACCGCCTTCAACTCGCGTGACGGGGGCTTCTTCCTGACCACGGTGGGCCGCGTGCAAACGCCCACCTTGTCGGTGGTGGTAGAACGTGAAGAACAGATTCGCAAATTCGTCAGCCGCGACTACTGGGAAATTCACGCCGCGTTTGGTGCGCAGGCCGGTGAGTACGCCGCCAAATGGTTTGACCCCAGGCACAAAAAAGACGCGGACGATTCCGAGAAGAAAGCCGACCGCGTCTGGACCCAGCGCGAGGCACAGGCGATTGCCGAGGCCGTGCGCTACAGCGAAGCAACCGTCACCGAGGAAAGCAAGCCCACCACACAAGCCTCGCCTTTGCTGTTTGACCTGACCAGCCTGCAGCGCGAGGCCAACGGCAAGTTCGGTTTCTCGGCCAAAACCACGTTATCCATCGCGCAAAGCCTGTACGAGCGGCACAAGGCCCTGACCTACCCGCGTACCGATTCGCGCAATCTGCCAGAGGACTATGTGCCGGTGGTCAGGGACACCTTTGCGATGCTGGCCGATAGTGGCATGAAGCACCTGGCCCCGTTTGCCGCCACAGCCATCAAGGGCGGATATGTCAAACCGACCAAACGGGTCTTCGACAACGCCAAGGTCAGCGACCACTTTGCCATCATTCCGACGCTACAAGCGCCCCACGGCCTGAGCGAGGCCGAACAAAAAATCTACGATTTGGTGGTGCGCCGCTTTATGGCGGTGTTTTTCCCCAGTGCCGAATACCAGGTCACCACCCGTATAACAGTGGCGGCACAGCATTCGTTCAAAACCGAAGGCAAGGTGCTGGTCCGTCCGGGCTGGCTGGCCATTTACGGCAAGGAAGCCGCCGACGAAGTGGCCGATGCCAAGGACGGCGACAAGGGACAAAGCCTGGTTCCCGTGCAGCCCGGAGAGAAAGTCAAAACCGAAACCGTCGATCCCAAGGGCCTGAAGACCCGACCGCCCGCACGCTATTCCGAAGCCACCCTGCTCGGCGCCATGGAAGGCGCTGGCAAGACCGTGGAAGACGACGAACTGCGCGAAGCCATGCAGGAAAAGGGCCTGGGCACACCTGCCACGCGCTCCAGCATCATCGAAGGTTTGATCGCCGAAAAGTACATGCTGCGCGAAGGGCGCGAACTGATTCCGACCGCCAAGGCCTTCCAGTTGATGACGCTCTTGCGCGGGCTGGATGTGCAAGAACTAACCAAAGCAGAACTGACCGGAGAGTGGGAATACAAGCTGGCACAAATGGAGCAGGGCAAGATGAGCCGCACGGCGTTCATGGCCGAGATTGCCGCCATGACCGAGCGCATGGTCAAGAAAGCCAAGGAATACGACCGCGACACCATCCCCGGCGACTACGCAACGCTGGTCGCCCCATGCCCCAACTGTGGAGGCATCGTCAAGGAAAACTACCGCCGTTACACCTGCACCGGCAAGACCGGAACTGAGGACGGATGCGGATTCTCATTCGGCAAGACGCCCGCCGGGCGCACCTTTGAAGTGGCCGAAGTAGAGCAGTTTCTGCGTGACCGAAAAATCGGACCACTGGAAGGCTTCCGCTCCAAAGCGGGCTGGCCGTTTACGGCCGAGATGATCATCAAATTCGACGACGAGACCAAAAACTACAAACTCGAATTCGACTTTGGCGATGACAAAAAGGGGGAAGACAGCGGTGAAATCATCGACTTTGCGGGCAAAGAGTCGTTAGGCGCCTGCCCCAAGTGTGGCGGTGCAGTCTTTGAGCATGGCAAGAACTATGTGTGTGACCGTTCGGTGCCCACCCACGCGCACCCGACACCCAGTTGCGACTTCAAGACGGGTCAGATCATCCTGCAGCAGCCCATTGAACGGGCACAAATGCACAAGCTGCTGGAGACCGGCAAGACCGATCTGCTCGACAAGTTTGTCTCCATGCGCACCCGCCGGGCTTTCAAAGCCATGCTGACCTGGGACGCCGAGGCCGGCAAGGTGAACTTCGAGTTTGCACCCAGCAAATTCCCTCCGAGAAAGACTGCCGCAAAGCCGCCAACTGCTACTAAATCAGTAGCTGTTCGCGCAGGTTCTGCGGGGGCTACAGCCAAGAAAGCACCTGCAAAGAAGGCCGCTGCCCAAAAAACATCCGTGAAGACGGCACAACCCAAGGCACCACGCAAAACCACCGCCGCCAGCGGCAAACTGCCGAGTGCCGCGTTGGCGGCCGTCATTGGAGCAGAACCGGTGGCTCGCACCGAAGTCATCAAGAAACTGTGGGACTACATCAAGGCCAATGGCCTGCAGGACGCCGCCAACAAGCGCGCCATCAATGCGGACGCCAAGCTGCTTGCGGTCTTTGGCAAACCACAGGTGACGATGTTTGAGTTGGCCGGCATTGTGGGCAAGCACCTCGGCGCCTGAACAGACCCGGACCGGGCTGGCTTAGTCCGGTTCGGTGAACTGACCGTCGATGTAGTACCAGCGGCCGCGCTCACGCACAAAGCGACTGGTCTCGTGCATACGCTCGGCACGCCCATTGACGCGACATCGCGCCACAAACTCCACCACGCCGGCATCCCCTGCGGTGACAGCATGGCGCACCTCCAGGCCAAGCCACTTGACCGGTTGCAGTTCCAGATCACCCGGCGCCGTCGATGGGTGCCAGGTGGCGACCAGGTAATCGATCAATCCCAGCACATAGGCGCAGTAGCGCGAACGCATCAGGGCTTCGGGCGTGGGAGCGTACACACCCAAAGCCAGTCCCGCATGCCATGGGCCGCAACAGTCTGCAAGGTCCTGACCGCTCCCACAAGGACATTCCATTTTCTTCACAGCAGTCTCTCATTCATGGCGGGTTGCAAGCAGCACAATGTAAGGCAAACTTTGGGATAAAACAGCGACAATGAATTGAAACGCCTTTAACGCCATTCTCGTCCCATGCACCTCACCATATTTGACACGCCGGTGGTTAATACTCTTTTGCGTGTCCTGTCCATCGGTTTTCTGAAATTCACTGGCTGGAAAGTGGAGGGCGAGTTACCAGCCAACGGACAGAAATGCGTACTTATCGCAGCCCCGCACACCAGCAACTGGGACCTGCCCTACACCCTGATGGTGGCGTTTGTGCTGCACCTCAACATCTACTGGATGGGCAAGCGACAACTATTCCAGTTCCCATTTCGCACCATCATGATGTGGCTGGGTGGCATACCGGTTACCCGAGAGAGTTCAAACAACCTGGTCGCAGCCTCGATTGAGGCCATGAAGAACGCCCAAGGCCCTTTGCAACTCGTTGTCCCGCCCGAAGGCACGCGAGGCAAAAACCGTTACTGGAAAACCGGGTTTTACTATATTGCGGTCGGGGCGCAGGTGCCCATCGTGATGGCCTACATGGACTACGAGCGCAAGGTCAGCGGCCTGGGTCCGGTGTTCCACCCTACGGGCGATATTGAGGCAGACATGGTCGCCATCAAGGCGTTTTATGCTCCCTTCAAAGGAAAGAACGCGGACCAGTTTCACGCGGGTTAGCCGGGTAAACAGGTACCCAACAATTTCCCAGAGCGTGACCATGCGGCGCACAGGACTCAAGAGAATCGTTCGAAGCAGGCACTTCAAAGGATTGCTGTACGGCGCCGTGCTGCTGCTTGCAGTCACCGCGCTGGGAACGGTGGTCTACCACTACATCGGACGTCCGACCGCCACCTGGATTGATAGCTTTTACTTCACCTTCATTACCATTGCCACGATTGGCTATGGCGAAACGGTGGACCTGAGCACCCATCCCATGGGACGCCTGTTCACGGTGTTCATTGCCATCGTCGGCATCAGCACCATGAGCTACCTGTTCTCGACCATGGTGGCCCTTTTGATTGACTCCGATCTGAATGCCGAACTGAGGAAGAAGCGCATGGAAAAAGATATCTCTGAATTCAAGGGGCACTACATCGTCTGCGGTATCGGGCGGGTTGGCTCCAACGTTGCGATGGAAATGGTGAAAACGCACCGCCGGTTCGTCATCATTGAAACCGACCGCGCCGCTTTGGACAACTGGCTGGAGCACCACCCGCAATCCTTCCACTTGCACGAGGACGCGGCAGACGACGAGGCCCTGCTCAGAGCAGGCCTGGCCAATGCTGCCGGTGTGTTCGCCGTCACGGGGGATGACAGCCACAACCTCATGATTGCGCTGTCGGTCAAATTGCTCAACCCCAAAGCGCGCGTGGTCGTTCGCGTGCACGACATTCGCAACACCAACAAGGCCAAGCGTGCCGGCGCTGACGAAATCGTGTCCCCCGACTTCACTGGCGGCATGCGCATTGCCTCTGCCATGGTGCGTCCGCACGTAGTCAATTTCATGGACCAGATGTTGCGCAGTGATGAGGGTCTGCGGGTGGAAGAGGTGGTGGTGCCAGCCAGTTTTTCCGCAGCCCCACTGTCTGTGCTGGCGCCCAAGTCAAAAGAGTATTTGCTGATGGCCACCCACGAGCACGGCAAGTGGACCTTCAACCCGCCGGACGATCACGTCGTCAAAGCCGGTGCTGTACTCGTCATCATGGCCAGCCCCGACGGGCGGGTGCACCTGGAAAAGCTGCTCAAAGCCTGAGCGGCTGCCAGTTCAATCGAGCTTGTCTTCAATGCGCTCGGCGGCGTGCTTGTCTGCCTCCAGCACATCGTGTGCGGTGCGTCCAGTCTTGCGGTTGCTCCACCAGCCATAGCCGACTACGCCCGCCGTTAGCAGCAGGGGCAGGTAGGGTGTGCCATGGAAGATGGAAGGCAGATAGGGCTGGATAGCAGCGTCCGAGTCGATCATCTCACCCGAGGTCCAGGCGATCAGGGCCGCACCGACATACACCACGACGGGGAAGCGGTCCATGATCTTCATGATGACAGTACTGCCAACGACAATCAGCGGAATCGACAGGACCAGGCCAACAATGAGCAGCGCCCAGTTTCCCTTGGCCACGCCGGCAATGGCCAGCGTGTTGTCCAGGCTCATCACCACGTCGGCAATCAGTATGGTTTTAACGGCACCCCACAGGTCACTGTGGGCTTGGTGTGCACCTTCTTCCTCATCCTTCTCTACCAGCAACTGCACTGCAATCCAGATCAGCAGCAAGCCACCCAGGAACTGCAGAAACGGAATTTTGAGCAGCTGAACTGCAACAATGGTCAACAGCACACGCAGCACTATGGCGCCGCCGCTGCCCCACAAAATGGCTTTGTTCTGATGCTGAGGCGGCAGGTTGCGTGCGGCCAGCGCAATGACCACCGCGTTGTCACCTGACAGCACGATGTTGACCAGCATGATCTGCAGCAATGCCGTCAGAAACGAAGCACTCAGAAAATCCATTCCCCTACCCCCGCAAAAAATTCAAATGTACAGTGAACGCACCACTGCATCAGGAGCAATGGCAACCTGCGCGTCTGGGGGCGAAGTCATTGGGGCATCTTACCCAAAGAAAAAGCCCATGCCGACTATCGACATGGGCTTCGAACGATGACTGGACGCTTACTTGGCGACGACGCGCACCATCTCCAGGCACTTGTTCGAGTAGCCCCACTCGTTGTCGTACCAGGCCACGATCTTCACGAAGGTGCCGTCCAGCGCAATGCTGGCATCCGCATCAAACACGCTGGTGCAGGTCTCGCCACGGAAGTCGGTCGCAACGACCTTGTCTTCGGTGTAGCCCAACACACCCTTCAGTGCACCCTGGCTCTGTGCTTTCATTTCAGCGCAGATTTCCTTCATGGTGGCTTCGCTGTTCAGTTCGCAAGTCAGATCAACCACCGACACATCGCTGGTTGGCACGCGGAACGACATGCCGGTGAGCTTTTTGTTCAACGCAGGAATGACCACGCCCACCGCCTTGGCCGCGCCGGTGCTGGAGGGGATGATGTTTTCCAGAATGCCGCGACCGCCGCGCCAGTCTTTGTTGGACGGGCCGTCCACGGTTTTCTGCGTGGCAGTGGCTGCGTGCACGGTGGTCATCAGGCCGCGCTTGATGCCCCACTTGTCGTTCAACACCTTGGCCACGGGTGCCAGGCAGTTGGTCGTGCAGCTTGCGTTGGAGACAATAGCCTGGCCCGCGTACGTGCTGTCATTGACACCGAAGACGAACATAGGGGTGTCGTCCTTGCTTGGTGCGGAGAAGATGACTTTCTTGGCGCCAGCCGCCAGGTGCTTTTCACCGCCGGCCTTGTCCAGGAAGATACCGGTGGATTCAATCACGATATCGGCGCCCACTTCGTTCCACTTCAGGTTGGTAGGGTCCTTCTCTTGCGTCAGGCGAATTTTCTTGCCATTGACGATGAGGGTGTTGCCTTCGACACTGACAGTGCCCTTGAAGCGGCCATGCACGCTGTCGTATTGCAACATGTAGGCCAGGTAATCAGGCTCCAGCAGGTCGTTGATGGCAACGACTTCGATGTCAGAGAAGTTCTGGATTGCAGAGCGCAACACGTTGCGTCCGATGCGGCCGAAGCCGTTGATGCCGATCTTGATAGTCATATGCTTCTTTCGTAAATAAAAAACTAAAAACCTAACCTAACTTCAACAAATCCTGGGTTTGGGTGCCTCAGCGTGGAGGCCCGTCATCACTTGCGCTTCAATACCGATTGCACGGTGTCTGCCACGTTCTCGGGCGTAAAACCAAAATGTTTGAACAGCACGGGCGCCGGGGCCGACTCGCCGTAGGTGTCGATACCCACCACCGCCGCCGTGCCGTATTTCCACCAGCCACCGGTCGAGCCCATTTCGACCGCCACGCGGGGCAGCCCTGCCGGCAACACCGATGTTTTGTACGCCTCGCTTTGCAGGTCAAACGTGGTCGTTGAGGGCATGGAGACTACGCGCACGGCGACTTTGCGCTCGGCTAGCAGCTTCTGGGCGTGCAAGGCCAATTGCACTTCCGAGCCGGTGGCGATGATCACGGCCTGGGGCTTCTTCTTCAGCCCCACTTCGGACGGCTCAGCCAGCACGTATGCGCCCTTGCTGATGGCGTCTAGGCCGCACGCCTCGGGGGCCAGCGCGGACTCGGCCTTGGGTGCGTAGCTAATGTTCTGGCGGCTGAGCAACAGCGCGGTGGGTTTGGCCTTGTTCTGCAAAGCCACTGTCCAGGCCACAGCCGTCTCAGCGGTATCGCCCGGACGCCAAACGTCCAGGTTGGGAATCAGGCGCAAGGACGCCGCATGCTCGATGGACTGGTGCGTGGGGCCGTCTTCGCCCAGACCGATGGAGTCATGGGTGAACACATGGATCACGCGCAGTTTCATCAGCGCGGCCATACGGATAGCGTTTCGGCTGTAGTCGCTGAAGGTGAGAAAAGTGCCGCCATAGGGGATGAAGCCTCCGTGCAGCGCCACGCCATTCATGATGGCAGCCATGCCGAATTCGCGCACGCCGTAGTTGATATGGCGACCGGCCTGGCCGGCCTCGTTCTTGACGACTGCGCCGTGCATATCAAACCGCAGGTTGGGTGTGCTCTTGGTATTGGTCAGGTTCGAACCCGTCAGGTCAGCAGAGCCGCCCAGCAGCTCAGGCAAGGCCGCAGTGAACGCTTCCAGCGCCAGTTGCGAAGCCTTGCGACTGGCGACGGTTTCAGCTTTGGTGTGGGCGGCAATCACGGTGTCGACTGCAGTTTGGACAAAGTTCCTGGGCAGGTCGCCCTTCATGCGGCGCAGCAGCTCTTTAGCCTGTGCCGGGAAGGCAGCCTGGTAGGCAGCAAACTTGTCTTTCCATGCAGCTTCAGCGGCTTTGCCCGCGACCTTGCCATCCCAATCGCCGTACACCTCTTTGGGGATGACGAAGGGTGCGTGACTCCAGCCGATAGCAGCCCGGGTGAGCGCAATTTCTTCAGCGCCCAATGGCTCACCATGGGCCTTGGCGGTGTTGGCGCGGTTGGGTGAGCCAAAGCCGATGTGCGTCTTGCAGATGATGAGGGTGGGGCGGTCTGCCGTATTTTTGGCGGCCGCAATGGCAGCCGATACCGCCGCAGCATCGTGGCCATCGACCGGGCCAATCACGTCCCATCCGTAGGCGACGAAACGCTGCGCGGTGTTGTCAATGAACCAGGGCGCCACCTGGCCGTCGATGGAGATGCCGTTATCGTCGTAAAGGGCAATCAGCTTGCCCAGCTTCCAGGCGCCTGCAAGGGCGGCGGCTTCGTGGCTGATGCCTTCCATCATGCAGCCGTCACCCATGAACACGTAGGTGTGATGGTCGACGATGGCATGGCCTTCACGGTTGAATTCAGAGGCCAACAGTTTCTCGGCCAGCGCCATGCCCACCGCATTGGTAAGACCCTGCCCCAATGGGCCAGTGGTGGTTTCCACGCCGGGGGTCACACCCACTTCAGGGTGGCCGGCGGTCTTGCTGTGCAGCGTACGGAAGTTCTTCAACTCCGCCATCGGCAGCTTGTAACCGGTAAGGTGCAACAACGCGTAAATCAGCATGGAGCCGTGTCCGTTGGACAGCACAAAGCGGTCACGGTTGAGCCAGTTGGGGTTGCCCGGGTTGTGACTTAAATGCTCGCCCCACAGCGCAACGGCCATGTCCGCCATGCCCATGGGCGCACCGGGGTGGCCGGAATTGGCGGCCTGAACGGCGTCCATTGCAAGGGCGCGTATGGCGCTTGCCATCTGTTGGGTGTTTTGCGTGCTGGCCATGGGATGGGCGTCTCCAGGTAAGGTGGTGGCTGGGGTAAACCCGGCATTTTACCGGGCTGGGCTGACCCGCCAAAATAATCTACAGTCGCGGGTATGCAAGGCTTGCACCTGACCGCTGATCTCACCCACTGCCAGTGCGAACCCATCTGGCTGACGGACTCGGCGCGCCTCATGGATCGCTGCCTTTTCGAAGTCGACGCGGCAGGACTGCAAACGGTGAGCCAACTGTCGCACACCTTTCCATCCACTCACCACGGACCCGGGGGGGTAACTGCCACGGTGCTGCTGGCCGAGTCCCATCTTTGCGTGCACACCTGGCCGGAGCAAGCCGGAGTAACGTTGGACGTTTATGTGTGCAACTTTGGAGCCGACCACTCGGCCAAGGCACACGCACTGATGAACGCGATGATTGGCCTGTTTGCACCCGATCAGGTGGTACAGCATGCATTGCAGCGTGGCGCGGTGACGTCCGCGAAATGCTCTTAAATCAATAGCAATATTCGTCGTGCTGACGGGGCTAATGGGCTAATTGATCAACGTAGTTCAGGCCAGGGCGTCGTGCAGCGCCACAAACTCTTGCGTCAGCGTGTGACTCGGGTCCAGAAAGATCATGGGCAGCGATTGTTCGTGCGATTCCCGGATCCGAACTGACGAACGCAGGTAGGGCTGCAGAACCGGCAAGCCTTCGTCAATGAGCTCCTGCACCATGCGCTGTGGCAAGTTGGCGCGGGATTGAAACTGGTTGACGATGATGCCTTCCACTTCCAGATCGGCATTGTGGTCAGCCTTGATTTCGGCCACATTTTCCAGCAACGTGTAGAGGGCCCGACGTGAGAAATCATCACAGTCAAACGGAATCAGGCAGCCCTGCGCGGCGATCAACGCGCAACGGGTATAAAAGTTCAGCGCAGGAGGCGTGTCGATATAAATTTGGTCGTAGTCTTCAGCCAGGAGTTCCAGCGCGTCACGCAGTTTGTAGATCTTGTGGCGCGACTCCAGTTTGCCGTGCAGTTCGTCGAGCAAGGGGCTTGACGGCATCACGTCCAGCCCTTCCCATTGCGTGTGAACGATGTATTCGCTGGCCGATTTGTCGCGGATGGTGAACTTGAGGCTCTGCTCAAAAAACTCGGCAACATTGGGCAGGTCGGCCGGCATATCGGCTCCCAGAAGGTAGCGGGTGGAGTTACCTTGCGAGTCCAGGTCGATGACCAGCGTGCGCAGTCCCTGCCACGCGCTAATGGCCGCCAGGTTGCAAGTGATGGTGGATTTGCCAACGCCACCTTTTTGGTTGAATACGACGTGCTGCATGAGATGTGAACCCAAGGTTATAAAAATTTGGACGACTACAAGCGATGAAATGCGCAGGGGCGGAGTTTACCGGGTGGTCAACGCACAGTAGGCATGGCGCGTTTCGGCAGTCACCGAATCCAGAACCTTGGCGTACGGCGTCTGGTGGCGCAAGACCAAACGGGTTGACGCGACCGCCTTGGACTTGCAAAACCAGTGGCAGGTGTGTTGCATCAGAAATATTTCGGCCAGCACGGTAAAGGCCTTGTCTTTGTCGCTGCGCTGCGTACTGTTGGCCACGGCCTGCTCCATGCCATGTGCGTGTATGGCCAGCACCTTGCGTAAATCAAAACTCTCTGTCGGGAACAGCTTGGCGGTGTAAAAAATCGACAGGGGCAGTTTGCTGACCCGCGCGACGTCACCATCCACCTTTGCCAAATCCACCACAAATCGCCGAAATTGCTCGCACAGCGCGAGCTCGGTCGTTGTCAGAATGCTCCAGATTTGCGCTTGGCGCTGGGCATCGGGCTCGCCCAAGGCCCGCAAATACCCTTCGGTCAGCGTCTCCATAAGCTTCTCAATCTGGTACTGTCCCAGGTAATGCCCCAGCAGTGCGATACGCCTGCGCTCGTCACGGGCCTGGAAGGTGTAACCCACAAAGCCCAGAATCAACACCAATACTGCTATTTCCATGACCGCTGTGGGGCTCCGTTGATGAGGTACCGAGTGTAGTCATCTACAGACACCAAAAAACCGCCCTGCGGCGGTTGGCACTGGTCACACTGCGCTTTCGCGCAGTTCTTGATACCGTCCGAAATTAGCCGCGGTCATCCATAGCCGGCAAAGTCCCGTCTTTTTTCGCTTGCAGATATTCTGCCTTCACGGCGGCACGCGTTAGCGTGCTGGGGGCTGATACCGCCTGAATGGGGGTCGCGTCGCCCCAGTTAGGCAGGGTGCCATCCTTCTGAGCTTGCAAGTAGTCCGCCTTTACTGCGGCACGCGTCAGCGTGCTGGGTGACAACTTCACCATGACAACATCACCATCGCCGGAGGCGGGCATGGTGCCGTTGGCACGCGCCTGCAACACTTCGGCACGAACCTGTGCACGCGTGAGTGGGGTGCTGTCGGTGGCGAAGCTAGCGGTAGCGGACAGACCCGACACGATGATGAGAGCAGCGGCGGCAAATGATGTTTTCATGGTAATTCCTTCAAAGTTGATAGACATTTCCGGGCAGGCCGGGAGCGCTTCTTCTGCCCCGTCTTGTCCAGCCTCGGTGAGTCGTCTAATAGGTTTCGGCTCATCGATGGGTTGAACTGTAAGTCGACCAAGCCGAATTAAAAACTACTTGGTCAGTAATTATCTATTGCTGAAAACGCAATAATCATAAAAATTTTTGTTAATTCATTGCGTTTAGCTAAGCGGCAGCCGTATATCCTGCCGTGAAGGCTTCTTCAAACACCGAATAGCCCGCCCAGTCGCTGTGGGCATACACCAGTCCATCCAACGCCAGTCGCTGTCGCGCTGGATAACGCTCACTTATTGATAGCTTGCTACGCATATTCTGCGAGGGCAAAAGACCTATTTGACCGTTGGCGTGGGGCGTTGGAATTGCCATGGCATGCCCGTAACGGGTGATGTCCACGCGGGTGGTCTTGGACGCCAGGTCCGGGTGGGCGCGCGCCAAATCGGCCAGAATTTCATCGCGCCAGTCCGTCCACGGGCGTTCCAGCAGCCGTTTGCGACCCAAACCCGGGTCGCCAGAAAAGTCACCCAGCGCCCGGTAATGGGTCAGCACGGTGGCGCCCGGCACAGCGTGCAGACCTTGGTGCGTGGCGTCCACATAGCCAAGGCCTCCGGCGCCTTCGTCGTACAGCACGTTGTCCCAACTCGGTGCCGCGCCCGGGCGGTCGTGCAGCGGGCGCTCCAGATGGATATTGGCAACCAGCCAAGGAGCGTAGACCACCCGGCGGCTGGCCTCCCGCAAAAATTCAGGCGGATTTTGCACCACCCGCGCCGCCACAAATACGGGCAGTGCCACCACGACTTGCTGCGCCTGCCAGCGCTCCAGCGTTTGAGTTGCGGTGTTGAAGGCGTCCACCTCGACGCCGTGTTTCGCGCTCGTGATACGCAGCACGACGCGACCCGTGTGCAGCCGCTCGCCCAAGGGTGCGGCCATTCGGCGGGTAAGCCAGGCGTTTCCCTCGGGCCAGGTCAGCAGCCCTTCGCGCTCCACGCTCTCCATTCCGGGCGCGTGAAAACCGTGGCGACTGGCAAAATAGTGCATACCAGCCCAGGCCGACACAGTGGCAATGCCGGCACCGTAGTCATCGCGGCAACAGTAGTCCAGGTACCAGCGCAAATGGCGGTCGTTCAACCCATGCTGATCCAGATACGCTATAAAAGTAATAGCTGATAGCGCATGCTGTACGGGGGCTAGCCCCCTGTTTTGTACTGGCATGGTCCAGCGAACGGACTTGCGCGCTTGCTCCACCAGCCGGGAAAATTTCTCGTACTGCACCCGGGTTTGCGCTCCCACGCCCTGCAGGGGCAGCAGGCCGTCCTGCCACTCGCCGTTGAAGTACAGACGCTCTTGCGGGCTATGGCACAGATGGCGCTCGTCGTACTGCCAGCGACCAGCCACGCGCGTGCGCAAGCCCAGTTCTTCCAGCAGGTCCTGCACCTCGGGCGCATCATCGCCAGGCAGGGGAAGGTAGTGCGCGCCCTGTGGGCAGGGCAGGCCATCCATCTCGCTAGCGCGACTATTGCCGCCGGCGGAGTCCTCCAACTCCAGCATGGCGAAGTCATCCATGCCTTGCAGGCGCAGGGCGCGTGCAGCGGCCAGGCCAGCCACGCCACCGCCTGCAATCAGAACCCGTGTCTTGTAAATTTTGCCGGGTAAAGGCCAGCCCTTGCCACTCTGAAGGCCATCACGCAGCCAGTGCCCGCGTTCGGGTTGCACGCCGGTAAAACCGCCCTGAATGTGGGCTGTGGTGTGGACTACGGGCTGGCAGCCGACTGCGGCCCATGCGGCACCGAGACCGGTGCCCAAGAAATCGCGCCTGTGGAGCACGACGGGCTAAGCCGTTCCAAATTTGGTAGCGAACTGGATCCCGATTTTTTGCAGCAGTGGCGTGGGCAACAACCCACCCGCACAAACAATCACGGCATCGTTGGGATACTTTTGTGATTCGCCGTTGTAGTGGATCTCGACTTGTTTTTCATGAATCATCTCAACCTTGGATTTGAGCATGACGCGAATGCGCCCGTTCTTTTCCTGTTGCTCCAGGAGAATGCGGTTCTTCTGCTTGACACGCGAAAACGCCTCGCTGCGGTAAGAGAGGATCACGTCGGTGTCCTCCTGTTCCGAGATTGCTATGGCTGCCTCCAAGGCGCTGTCTCCGCCTCCCACCACAAGAACAGCCTGACCCTTGTATTGCTCGGGGTCAATCAGTCGGTAGGCTACTTTTGCAGATTCTTCGCCTGGAACATCGAGCTTGCGGGGTGTCCCCCGTCGCCCCATCGACAACAACACATTGCGCGCTGTGTAGCTCCCGCGATCTGTGCGAACGACAAAACCGCCGTCAGCCCGCTCAATTGCTTCCATGCGTTCCCTGAATCCAATTTGAAGTCCGGTCTTCTTAACCACGCCCAGCCAAAATTCGAGCAGGACTTCTTTCGACACTTCGCCAAACTTCACTTTGCCAATAATCGCGAGTTCTACCGGTGCGGTCATGGCAATTTTTTGGCGCGGGTAGTGGTAAACCGCTCCCCCCAATGAATCTTCCTGCTCAATAATTTTGTATCGCAACTTGTGCTGGATCGACGAGAGTCCAGCGGATAGGCCGGCAGGACCGCAGCCGACAATTACCACATCGAAATCTGCCTGTCCCCCGGTCTTTTTGCGGATCGATTCAATGGCTTGCCGTCCCTGTTCTGCGGCCTTTCGGATCAACCCCATCCCACCCAATTCGCCAGCAATGAAGATGCCTGGAACATTGGTTTCAAACCCCGGACTGATTTGGGGAATATCGATGCCCCGCTTTTCTGTTCCGAACACCAGTTTGATCGCTTCAACCGGACAGGCGGCCATGCAGGCCCCATGCCCAATACAGTGCGCGGCGTTGATCAGAACCGCTTTTCCATTAACAACACCCAGTGCGTTTTCAGGGCATGCCTTGACACAAGCCCCAGAACCCATGCAGAGGGTCGGATCGGCGACTGGATGCAAAGACGGCGGCTCATTCAATCCGCTTGCAATGGACTCTTGCAACTCCGCCACCGTACTGGTGTTTGCTCGCTTTTGCCGCCTGATATAAAACGCCATGACCACAACGGCTATGGCAGCGTACAGGTACAGATAGTTCATGGTTGTAACGCGTAGTCCAGCAAGAACAATAACGCAAGAATACTACTGCGCCACGATCTCGTTGATTTCAATCTTCAAACCGGCTGTACCGACCGATACCGGGTTGGACAGCCCCGACAGATCGCCTTTTGCTGGTATCGCCTGCCCGCTCTTGCTGATACGGGCACCCACCACGACCATGCCTGCCTGCGACAATTTGGTCGACGGTGACATCGACAAACTGTCATTCAACAGGAACTGAACCGGCAGATCCTTGACTTTCTTGCGTACGATGGCCAACGGCATGCGTGAGCCGCTGGCAGGGCGCGCAAAAATGAACAGGGTGTCCTCCGGACCGGCATCCTTGGACAGTTTGGCTGACAACGTGACAACGCCGCTGACGCCGCCGTTGGCAGCCGTTGCATCAACAGCACCTGCTGCAGGCGCCTGCGTCGGTGCAGGTCCGACAGCAACCTCCACTTTGGGCGGTAACCCCGCCAGCTGGCGAGCCTGCTCCAGCTTGGGCTGAATCTGTTTCACGAACATGTTCTCGCCGCCGCCAATCTCAACCATGGATTCCCAGAGCTTGACCGTCTTGCGGTAGTCCTTGCGCTCAAAGGCATCCGTGCCCGCCATGGCAAGCCCTTTCACGTTGCGGGGATCAATTTTCAGGGCACGCTCAATGAGCTTCATGGGTTCACCGGTCAGGCTTCGGCCATTCTTGACGGCCAGGGCATCCGCGTAGTCGACCAGCAGGCCGGCATCATTTCCGGTGAGCTTCTCCGCTTTGGCGTATGCGTCAACGGCATCAGCGCTACGACCCAATACACCATACGAGCGAGCCAACATGGCCCAACCGGCGGCGTCATCGGGATTCGCTTTCAGGCGGGCAGCCAGTTTGTCGATCATGGTCCCGATCTGATCCGCGTTGGTATTGTGTGGCTGCACTGCACCATTCCCCCCCGCAAAAGGAGTAGTCACTTGTGGCTCAGCAGCCGTGCTCCCACCTTTTCGAAGAAGCGAGCCACTTGTCACGCTGTATCCCACTGCGGCAATGATCAATACGGCAAGTGCCAGCATGGCAAACAGCCGCAGGGAAGGCTTCTCGTCCGTCGCCGCTGGGGACGGAACCGACTGAGAACTTGAATTGACAACCGCCGCATCTTGGAGAGCCCAGTCCAAAATGTGGCGCTCAAGTGGCGCTCTTTCTGCATCAAAAGCGTCCTGCGTGATCGCGCCGGATGCGTGCAGTGCTTTCAATTCTTGAAGGCGCTGCTTGGTATCGGCAATATCGACGGCAGTGCTTGCGTGGGGTGCTTGCATAAATTCCTCAAAATATCTATTCAATTAGATTCACCTGGACCGCCCGCCGGATCGTCAACTCGCTCCAAAGCGATTCACAATCTTCTTCCAGGTTTGTGTCACATGGCACTGCTGGCAGCGTGAGCCGAATTTTCCGTCATGTGGGTCGCTCTCGCGATGACAGCTGTAACAGGTGGTCGCCAAAGGTGCCGCCAATTTGCCCGCCGGGGCTGGGTCGCGGTGGCACTTTTCACACGGTACCGTGCGGTGTGCGCCTTCGAGCTTGTAATGCGTGCGCGTGTCATGCGCGAAATCCCATAGCGGCCAGGCCCGGGTGTTGTGACAGTTCTCACACTGCACCCCATACACACGCTTGTGCTTATCCTCTTTAAGGTGGCAACCCACGCAATCGCGACGCGCATCCCTGAAGCGCGGCGTTTCGTGGCACTTCTTGCAGACTACCAAAGCATGCCCGCCGGTTAACGCAAACCTTGCGCGATTGTGATCGAAGCGATCGACCTTCCAGTCCTTCTCCGAATGGCAGGTCTCGCACTTGCTGCCAATTTGGCCTTCATGCTTGTCATGCTTCTTGTGGCAACTGATGCACAGCATCGGTGTGTCACGGAAACTCTTGACGTCTTTGTGACAGGCGTCGCACTTGACGGTCTGTGCGGCATGCGCACTTTTCAGTTTGAACCGTGTCTTGTCATGCTCAATCAAGGTGGCTTTCCAGTCGTTCGCCGTATGGCAGTCGGCGCACTTCTGCCCCAGTGTTGCGACGTGCTTGTCGTCTTTCTTGTGGCACGCAAAACAGTCTTTGCTGGCTTGCTTGTACATGGCCCCTTCATGGCACGACTTGCATTCGGTTTTTAAATGTTTACCCAGCAAGGGAAAATCGGACTTGGCATGGTCAAAACGGAGGGTTTCGGTCCAGGACTTCTCCGAGTGACAGGTCTCGCATTTTTTACCCAGACTGTCCTTGTGCTTGTCATCCTTGCGGTGACAGGAGACGCAGGCCTGGCTGGTTTTTTCGCGATACGGATTCGTGGTATGGCACGCGCTGCACTTCGCGGTGCGGTGCTTGTCGTTCAACACATATTTCGTGTCCACGTCATGTCTGAAGGTCGTCGTTTTCCATAACTTGGTGCCGTGACAGCTTTCGCACTTTTCGCCGTAGATTCCTTTGTGCCCCTTTTTCTCATCATCTTTCTTGTGACAGGCAAAGCATTTTTCCGGTGTGTCCTTATAGATGTTGTCGCGGTGGCACTCAGCGCACTTGACATCGGCGTGCTTGCCGGTCAATTCGAAATGGGTCTTGGAGTGATCAAACTTCGTCTCTTTCCAGGACGCATCAGTATGGCAATCGGCACAAAGCGGCCCCAGTGACCCCTTGTGGGTATCGTCCTTCTTGTGGCAAGTATTGCACGCACTGGGGGCTTCGCGGTAGAGTTTTCCGGTCACATGGCACTTGTCGCACAGAACTTTTTGGTGCTTGCCTTGCAACGGGTAATCCGTGAGTTTGTGGTCGAACCGGTCCTTGTCCAATACATATAAACGGGCGTCCAGTCCTTTGTGCTCGGTGTGACAGTTGCGGCAGGTCTGCGGTTTCATTTTTCCGTGAAAGCCGGTGTGGGCATCAACATCCACGCGCGTTTCTTTATGGCAATCCAGGCAGCGCTTATCCTGCCCCTGGCGATCAAACTTTACGTGACACTGGGCACAGTCGTCTTCGTATTTCGCGTGCGCACGCGAGAGTTTGCCGGGTGCCATGATGGACTCTATGCCTTGCCCCATCGACCATGGCGCGAATGCAACCAAAAGCAAAAAGACGAACAGCTGCCAAGCGCGCCTGGCAGACTTGCATAGTGGCACATAACGGGCGACATTGACTGGCATGGGCGATGTCCGATTCAGTACGCGTGCACCGCGAAAATGTGCACCAGCGTGCTGATCACCAGAAGAAAAACAAATGGTATGTGGGCGATATGCCATGCCGACAGCATCCATTCAAAGGCGCCAAATTGCGCCACCTTGACCTCGGCGTTAAGGTAGCGACGAACCAGTTTGCGCGCCAGGCGCCTGTGCTCGGATATCTTGTTCGCGTCCCACTGCAAGCGTGCGGCCAAGCGGGCTGACGGCTCATTCAGCAGATGGGCACAGCGCAAGTAAACCAGCCACTGCGTCCATGGCAGCAGGAAGGACCGGCGCATATGGGTTGCCCACCCGGGGGGGGATGCGCGTTCACCCTGTGCGAATTCGAGCAAGGTTTTTTCAACTGCTGGCGCAAAACTCAGTCGTGAACGGGCTCCTTCTTGTTCCAATCCCGCACGCACTTTCAGATCGCTAAGGCTGGCAAGCTCGCCATATAGTCCCCTGTTGACACGCGCATAAATGAATCGGCCCACCACACCGCTCAGTGCTACCGTGATCATGCTGTAGAGGGCAACCCCTGCATTGAGTGAACCAAATTCAAACCCCGAATGCACCAAGATCAGCAAGGGCCCGCCAATTCCCAACACCATATGGGCATACAGCCAGCCTTTCACTGGCCCCCACCGCTGGGCAAAACGAAAGTGCTTGCGCAATGGGTAGCTAAAGAGCAGCAGCATCATGACCGCACCCGCAACGCCCAGCCAGTAGCCCACATCGTCGCCGGCCTTGAATAGTTGGAGCAGACTGATCTGGCGTGCAACCCAGACCAGCAAGGCCAGCAACGCATAAACGAATATGTCGGTAGACAAGGTCGGCAAGGGACGAGAAGCGGCCGACTTGCCGTCTGTAGAACCGGTCTTTGGTTGAGTCGTCATGTCAATCCCACTTCGCTTTCCTTCGTTACAACGACGACCACGCGTACCACGGGCCATTCACTGCACCCGCTTGCTGCCATATCGACAAATAAACTCGACGCCCGTAGAAGAATGGCAAACCCCAGGAGAACGAGGGCGCAGCGGTTGATGATGCGCTGGGCGGTGCACCAGCCAGGTCCCCGAAAGCCGCGTTGGTCGTGAGAAACAACGCCTCGGCGTTGCCCACATTGAATTGCACTTCCATGGTGTTTTGGGGCAAAAGGTTATCCCCGTCGGCAATGGTTGCGGTTTGCCTCTGCGTACTGGTCGGGCAGTACCATGAGCTATTGGAACAACGGGGCGTCGGGGTGGCCGAATTGTCGGTAAAAAACAGTCCGTTTGTCCCGGTGTCAAGATAGCTGTTACGAATGGTCTGGCCCTTGTACCGTGTGGTGACATTCATGTACGAATCCGGGTTGGTGTGCCAGTCCACTCCAAGTCGAACCCGACTCGCGCTTGCCGAAAGCTGGTTATTGGTTTGAGTGTTGATGCCAAAAATCAACTCGCCGCTGGCAGTGGATGCACCCAGCCCGGTCACAGCAGGCAAGGTCAAGATGACCCCATTGTTATCACTGGCAAATGCAGCAACCGGGTTATAGACTTGTATGTTGGCCGGAACGGCTGCGGGGGTACAGGATGCCGCACTTTTCGCCTCCTTGGGACAACTGTAGTACTGGACGTACGATCCGGC
>CAIYDK010000037.1 GCA_903924955.1 uncultured beta proteobacterium
GGCATTCGTTGCTCGCCAAAAAGATGGAATGTCACATCAAATCCGTCTGCAGTATCTCGTGCCGCTTTCTGGTTCACGCCATGCCGTTCAAGCCACTCGGCCGGTAATGAAACAGTCTCAGGCGGTTTGCCAATAACGGGCGACACGATCAGTCGCTTCTTAATCTCAGGATGCCCTAATGCTGCCAAAGCCCAAACAAATGCCATTACGGGGGTGCCTGGACTAAGATAGAGCGTGACAAGTTTCTCCGCGGCTTCCTTCGCCACAAAATCCAATGCCCGCATGGCGCACGCATAGATACCCTCGGTATCGTTAAGTTCACGGAGTTTCTCGCTCGCGAACAAAATTCGCGAACTCCTACCAGCAGTTTGGTCTTTCATTTTCAACCAGCGAACAAAATGTCCGTGCGCGATTGATGTGTTGGCGAACTTGGAAACAAATTCGCTGGTCGTATTCCAATCTTGGTCAAGGCCCGCATCGCATATTGAGGCCAATTCCGCAGCGAAATCGTTTTGTGTTTCAACGCACTCCTTCGAGTCGTTGTCCGCTCGTGTGTAGCAAAGAATTACCACATCAGAATAAGCCTCCGCTGCGAGTGCTCCCGCGATGGGACCGTCCGTCTTCTCAAATCCTAACGAAGCGCGGAAGTCGGTGAGGCCATACCAAGTGAGCAGAAAGGTTCTCATCTTTGGCTTCTATGAATATAGGGTCTGAACCAGACACTTTCGTTGGTCATACGGTTCACAAATGCGGCGCGATTCCCCTTTTCGATGCCTTTGAACTTGCCGGCACTACCGCTCACGAGTGCGCCCGCGTCATCCTCGTTCATGCAAAAGGCCACGCGTAACTCGAAAAAATTGAACAGGTCTTTGCAAGGACCGGCGCAGCGACGCCAGTTGTCAATGAACGCAAAAACGAAGGTCCCTTTGCGGGCGCCTTCGTCGGCGATGTGCTTCAGCAGGTCGGCCGTGGATGGCGACTCGTTGGGCTTAGGCAGCTTGAATGCGGATGAAGGGTGCAGTGCCTTTTCGGAATCGAGACCGTCGATGATCAGCGCGACGCGGCGGGAGTTGATGCCATCCAATATTCCCTGAAGTGGCAGTGCGGCGATCTCTTCAAATGCCTTGAAACGTACGCCAAGCCCCTGCGCTGCGGCAGCGAATTCTCCACCGGGCGCGACTCCACGCCCGTTGAAATACACGACCTCGTCGAAGTCACCTGCAAAAGCAATGCTGGAGAGCGTGGAGGCCAGGAGCCCGTCGTGAATCTGGTCGTCGTAGCCGCTGAACAAAATATTGAACGCAGAGCGACGGGTAAGAGGGACGGTCAACGCATCGGCATCGAATGTCAGTGTTTCGCCTAAAAGAAGCGCGTCTTTTTGCCCGCAAATCGCCTGAAACTCTCTGAGTGACGGCATTTTAGGTAGATTTCCGCCAGTGAAAATCCGCGTCTTAGCAACCGCACCGCGCTGCTCAGCGCGCTCCGATAATTTCTTAATATGCTCTCGGCTGATGATGCTTTCGGCCAGAGGAATCAAAAACTTTACATTGCCGGACTTTGCGCCATTGGCGTTGTTGATGATGCCTTC
Source organism: uncultured beta proteobacterium (assembly GCA_903924955.1). GTDB lineage: Bacteria > Pseudomonadota > Gammaproteobacteria > Burkholderiales > Burkholderiaceae_C > Allorhodoferax. The sequence goes on from CAIYDK010000037.1 coordinate 1,589, forward strand.
GGGGGGGCTGTGGAGTTCCGCCGCCATCCAGTTGCCACTGCCGAGGATCATCGCAGAATCTTCCTGTCCACAGGCAAGCGACATGCGACATCCCAACTGCGTGATCAGGGCACTAATTGCCAAGGCGCCAATACCTTTCAGCGTCTGCGTTGCCAAGAGAATGTGGATGCCGAAAGATCGACCCTGCTTCAAGAGTTGCGAGAGAAGTTGCTCGGCTGCATCGGCGACTAGGCGTCGTTCCGGAAACAGAACTTGGAATTCATCAATGACCAGAAGGACGCGGGGCAACTGCTTGCGGGTTGCGTTGCGGTATTCAGCGAAGTCAC
>CAIYDK010000038.1 GCA_903924955.1 uncultured beta proteobacterium
CCTGCCGCGCGAACGCTGGGAGATGGATTACCGCCACGGCGTGTTTCGCCTGGACCTCGCTACCGAAGCGCCACAAACCCTGTGGCTGCGCCTGCAGTCGACAAATTTGATATCGGCCCAGGTGCGGTTGTGGCAAGCCGAGGCGTTTCATGAGGCGGTGCGCACAGAGAGCCTGTTCTACGGTTTGTTCTTTGGCGTTTACCTCACGATTCTGATTTTTCACCTGTTCTTCTGGCGCTTGACGCGTGAATCGGCGAGCGGCTGGTATGCCTTGTACGTCGCGTCCAATGGCTTGACTGCGCTGCTGTGGGCGGGATATTTTCAGCAGTATTCGCATTGGAGCGGCACGCTGACCGATGCCCTGCTGGGCAGTCTGCTGTGCAACTCGATCTGGATCGCCACCATGGTGGCCGTGAGTCAGATGGAATTTGAACGTGTACTGCCGCGTACGCGGCGTGTTTTGGTAATCGGCTCGGGGCTGCTGTCCGCGCTGTTCGTTGCCCTGAGCCTGACAGTAGGCTACTCCGCGGGCGTTTTGCCGGCGCGCCTGGTTGTGCTGGTCTGGGCCCCGATGCTGATTGCGTTGGCGACGCGGTTATGGTGGCGCGGACATGCGCCGGCACGGTTTTTTGTCCAGGCATTCGGCATTCTTATTGCGGGTGGCTTGCTGCGTTACCTGCGCTTGCTGGGCTGGTTGGATCCGAGCTTGCTGACCGAATATGGTTATGAGGTTGGCTCGATCCTGAGCATGGTAGTCATGAGCCAGGCCATCACCATGCGCTACAACGCCATGAAGCACGAAAAGCTTGAGGCACAGGTGGCGCTGAACAGTTCGTTGGAGGCGCAGGTGCAAGAACGCACGGTTTTGCTGGTCGACGAGATTGACCGGCGCGAGTCGCTTGAAGATGATTTGCGCCGCGCGCTGGCTGTGGAGCAACTGGCGTGGCAGCAACAGCAAGATTTTGTGGCCATGGTGTCGCACGAGTTTCGAACACCGCTGGCGATCATCAATACCTCGGTGCACCATGTGGCGCAAAGCCTGGATGTATCGCTGGGCAGGAGCCTGGAGCGCTGCACTAACATCAAGGATGCCGCCCGGCGCATGAGTGACCTGATGGATGAGTACCTCTCGCTGGACCGCATCGATGGCACCACCCAAGCCCTCAATCTGGCCCCCTGCGATGTCAGCGAAGTGGTGGCCGGCGTGGTTTCCGAGTGGCCGCCTCATTTGATCGAGTTGATTGCCACCGCGGTGCCGTCAACCGTTCAATGCGACTGGAAGTTGTTGCAAGTGGCACTGCGCAATCTGATCAGCAATGGCTTACACCATTCAACGCCCGACGAACCGTTGCGTATATGGGTGAAGGGGCAGCCCGGGGGCGGTGTTTCTATTGAAATCAACGATACCGGCGGCGGCATTCCCGAGGATGAATTGGTACGTGTGTTTCAGAAATATTTTCGCGGTCGCGGTGCGCTGGGCAAGCCCGGTGCCGGTCTCGGGCTCTATTTGGTGGAACGTATTGCGCAGTTGCACGGCGGCTCGGTCACGGTGCAGAGCACGCCCGACCATGGCAGCCGGTTTTCGCTGATACTGCCGGGGCCACCCGGACCGAAACCGTCGGTGCGCTAACTGGAAAACTCCAGGGTGGTCACCATCAGCACATCACCGGCCTTGGTTCCATGTAGCTTGACTTTGACGCCTACCTTCAGATCAGCCACCGTACCTTTGCTGATAGCCGCACTGCTGGCGTTGCAGCGCTGCCCCCGGACCACAAAATTGGCCAGGCTAGTGAACTGCTCGATCTTGGCTTCGATCTCTGCTTCGTCGAGTTTTTGCTCGCTCTCCACGCCAAACGCCACGGCCTTGAGCACCCTGCCCTGCCAGTTGCCCTCAACCTCAATGCGCTGCCCAATGGAAAGCGCCTTGTAGGACGCTGCCAAGCTGGCACTGCTGGCATCCACCTCGACACTGCCCAGCATGAAGCGGCTGCCGGACAGGAGCGCCGTCACGAGTCCTTCAATTTCGACATCGCCCTGGGGCAAACTGCCGCTCTGCGAACCCAGCAGCTTGAAACTGTCGACCTGCACGCTGCTGCCCGAAGACGACAACGGACCCTGAACACGCACCAATTGCCCCGCAGACAAACTGGCTGCTTTCTGACCCGAGAGTGCAAAGCCATTGAGCGTGCCCGCCGCGCTGACGATACCGGTGCTCACCAGCACCGTGGCGGACACCAGCGCCACACGCGTTGCCGTCCAGCGACTGCCATCGGTACCACTCTGTAGGCCCCAGACAGCGACGCGCTGGCCATTGGCCAAAGCGGCGACCGAACTGATGCCATCAAAAACAGTTGCGGCATCGGCTTGTACCAACATGCCGGCGACCTTGAATTGCACACCCTGAACCTGCGAGACCAAACCCTGCGCAACAGACCAGACCTCAATCG
>CAIYDK010000039.1 GCA_903924955.1 uncultured beta proteobacterium
CGGAAACCGGGGCTACGGTATCGGTGATTTATGTGCCACCAGCAGGCGCAGCGGCAGCCATCTGGGAGGCCGTTGAGGCCGACCTGGATCTGGCGATCTGCATTACCGAAGGTATTCCCGTACGCGATATGCTCGAAGTGCGTAACCGCATGAAGGCCAAGGAAGCGGCTGGCGGCAAGAAAACTCTGTTGCTGGGGCCCAACTGCCCCGGCCTGATCACGCCTGATGAAATCAAGATCGGCATCATGCCCGGCCACATCCATCGCAAGGGTCGTATCGGAGTGGTCAGCCGCTCCGGCACGTTGACTTATGAAGCAGTGGCGCAGTTGACCGAAATCGGTTTGGGCCAGTCGTCTGCGGTCGGTATTGGTGGCGACCCCATCAATGGCCTGAAGCATATCGATGTCATGCGCGCCTTCAATGATGATCCTGATACCGACGCTGTCATCATGATTGGCGAAATCGGCGGACCTGATGAAGCCGAAGCGGCTCGCTGGTGCAAGCTCAACATGAAGAAGCCTATTGTTGGCTTTATCGCGGGAGTCACCGCACCTGCTGGTAAGCGCATGGGTCACGCCGGTGCGTTGATCTCTGGCGGTGCCGACACGGCCGATGCCAAACTGGCAGTGATGGAAGAATGCGGCTTTACGGTTACACGCAATCCGTCCGAGATGGCGAGGTTGCTAAAGGCACTTTTGTAATTACAAGCCGGTATCCAGTCGCGACGGGTTCGCGCTCAATCACCAAAGCGCTCCAGGCAATATGTTTGGGGCGTTTTTGCATTGGGGCGACCTAATTCCCTGCGATAGAGCAAGCCCGGAAATTGCGACTCCTATTTCTGGCGTGCAAACACAGGGGTAAAAGCGATAGTTTTTTGTTGATTGGTCAAAAGGAGTCAATTGCGTGAATATCTTGCTTGTCGGAACGGGCTGCATCTGCTAACGTAGCTTTTTGCCTTGATCGTTTGGTCGGGCGTTGTGGAGGGTGGGCGCTGCTTTTCATTGGCAGCCGCATATAGGAGCAAGGCTGGTACGTGGCGAAATCTTCTTCAAAATCAAGTCCCTTCTGGAGAGCTGACTGGTTTGCCGGTGTGGCGATCGTGCTCGCGTCGATTGCACTGCATATGTCCACCGATTCGATTGGGACGATGGAGAGGCGCTTTTATGATTTTTCTAGTACCAGCAACTCTAGGCAACCATCGGACCGTATTGCAGTTATTGCCATTGATGACCAGAGTATTGCCAATCTGGGGCGTTGGCCCTGGTCGCGTGATATTCACGCCAAGCTAATTGACCAACTTGCTGCGGCAAAGGCCAAGACAATTGTCCACACGGCTTTTTTCTTTGAGCCGCAGGTTGATCCTGGCTTGGTTTTTATCCGAAAAATGAAATTGGCGCTGGGCTCTTCAACGGACGCCAACGCCGCGACTGCGCAGCTTTCACAGTTGATTTCTGACGCAGAGACTGCTCTTGACACGGATGCCGTGCTGGCAGCCAGCATTAAGCGTGCAGGAAATGTGCTGTTGCCTTCGGTTTTTGTATATGGGGACCAGCAGGGAAAACCGGACAGTCCGCTGCCCGCATTTGCGCTATCCAGCGCGCTGGATGACCCGAAAGGCTTTTCTATTTCTGCCAGCCGTGGGCAGCAGCCTATTGAATTAATCGGCGCGGCGTCTGCGGGTGTCGGGCATTTAAATCAATACCCTGATGTCGATGGCGCAGTGCGCCAGGAGCCTTTGCTAGTTAATTATTATGGCAGCGCTGTTCCGTCCATGGCGTTGCTTGCTGCGGTGAAAAGCCTGAATTTGTCGCCCGCTGACATCCGTCTCAATGTGGGTGAATCGGTGCAAATTGGCAAGTTAAAGGTCAAGACAGATGAGTCAGCGTTGATGTTGCCGCAGTTTTATAAAGGGAAAGAGGGAAGGCAAGCCTTTGCCGTGGATTCGTTCTATGACGTGCTCACGGGAAAAATCCCTGCGTCCAAATATGCGGACAAGATTGTCATTATTGGTGCGACCGCTGCAGGAGTGGGAGTGCAGTTTCCAGTGCCGGGCAATGCGTCCTTGTCGCCTGCTGAGACCATAGCGCACATCACATCGAGTATTCTCAATGAGCATTTCATTGTTCTTCCCGCGTGGGGCGGTTGGGCAACCTTCGTACTATTTTTGGCAGTTGCTTTATATGTTGTCGTGGCGTTGCCCAGACTGTCTGCTGGCAAGGCGGCGAGTGCAACCCTTTTTCTATTTTTTGGGATGCTGGCGATGGAGTTCGGCCTGTTAGTCGCAAATGCGACGTGGCTAAAGCTGGTGTTCCCTGCAACCGTGCTGATGTTGGGGCATGCTGCGCTGACCACCAAGCGCTTTCTTATGACGGAGGCAGGCAAGGTACAGGCCGACGAAGAGTCTGCTGAGACCAATCGGATGATGGGTCTCGCACTTCAGGGCCAGGGACAGCTCGACATGGCATTCGATCGTTTTCGTCGCGTGCCTATGAATGAAGCTGTAATGGGTAACTTGTACAGCCTCGCAATGGATTTTGAGCGCAAGCGTCAGTTCAACAAGGCCGAAGCGGTCTACCAGCACATGGCGGCTTTTGATAAAGATTACAAAGATATAAAGGCAAAACTCAGTCGTGCGAAAAACCTGTCCGAGACGGTCATGTTGGGCGGAGGTGGGCATCCTGGCGGTACGATACTGCTCGACGGAGGGGCAGTGGAAAAGCCGATGCTTGGACGTTACCAGGTTGAAAAAGAACTCGGCAAAGGCGCCATGGGCGTGGTCTACCTCGGTAAGGACCCCAAAATTGGTCGTGTTGTTGCGATCAAGACCATGGCCCTCAGTCAGGAGTTTGCTGGGGACGAGTTGGTTGATGCGCGGGAGCGCTTCTTTAGGGAGGCCGAGACAGCGGGACGCTTGCAACATCAAAACATTGTGACGATCTTTGACGCGGGCGAGGAACACGACTTGGCATACATTGCCATGGAGTTTCTTAAAGGCAAGGACCTGGCGGACCATTGCAAGGGTGATCAGTTGCTGGCGGTTCCTGTTGTGCTTAGTATTGTGGCGCGCGTTGCCGAAGCGTTGGCTTATGCCCACAAGCAGCATGTTGTGCACCGTGATATCAAGCCCGCCAACATCATGTACGAGTCCGAGAGCGACACCGTCAAGGTTACGGACTTTGGGATTGCGCGCATTACCGATTCGAGCAAAACCAAGACAGGCCTGGTTTTGGGAACCCCAAGTTTCATGTCACCTGAGCAGTTGGCGGGCAAGAAAGTAGATGGTCGTTCCGATTTGTACTCCTTGGGTGTGATGCTATTTCAGATGTTGGCGGGGGTATTGCCATTTCGCGGTGACTCCATGTCGGAGCTGATGTACAAAATCGCAAACGAAGAGGCCCCCGATATCCGACTCATCCGACCAGAGCTTCCGCAAGCGTTGGCTGATGTTGTGGCGTTATCCTTGAGTAAGCGCCCGGAAATTCGCTATCAGACCGGGGACCAGTTTGCGATTGATTTGCGAAGCGTTATAGGGCAGGTTGCTAATTTTGCACAGACTCCCGGTAAATCTGCACCAATGGCCGAGACGCGTTCAGCCGATAAAACAGTCGCGTTTGCTGCGACGGTTCCTGGCCTGGCCGGTGCATCACACGATAAGATCGACTTTATGGAAACAGTGCCTGCCAATGCTGCAGATTTTGAAAGAACGACGGTTCAATCGGCAACGAAGCCTGGGGATAGTCCCATGGGTGGCCGATCGAATTCAGAAAAATAATAAACCATGATTTATCAATTTTGTTCACTCACGGACCCGGGACGCGCGCGGGATAACAACGAAGATTCGGTGGCGTTTGATGAGCCAACCTTGACCGCGGTACTGGCCGATGGAATGGGGGGGTACAACGCTGGTGAGATTGCCAGCGGTATGGCTACGGCATTCATTAAATCGGAGCTTAGCCGTTGGTTGACGGAAGCTGGTGACGGTGCCAAGGCGCGGGAAGTGCGCCGAGCGATGGAGATTTGTGTTGACAATGCAAATCGTTCCATTTTTAATTCGGCCAATTCCAATGCGCATTACGCTGGGATGGGTACCACTTTAGTGGTTGGGGTTTTTAGGGACGACAAATTAGTACTTGGTCATATCGGGGACTCCCGTTGCTATCGCCTGCGTGGTGGATTGCTGGACCAAATTACCAAAGACCACTCGTTGCTGCAAGAGCAAATGGATGCTGGGCTGATCACGGTAGAGCAAGCAGCAACCTCATCCATAAAAAACTTAGTGACGCGCGCACTGGGTGTTGACGAGTTGGTTCAACTGGAGGTTAACGAGCACACAGTGCAAGCGGGTGACATCTACCTTATGTGCTCAGATGGCTTGTCGGACATGGTAGAGGATGAGGCTATTGGTCAAATCGTTTCATCGGAGGGGGAGCTTGAGCAAAAAGCGAAGCAACTCATTGATTTGGCCAATGGAAACGGTGGTCGGGACAATATTTCAGTACTCATGGTTGAATTACACGACTCCCCTGAAAAGCGCGGTCTAATTGCCCGGTTGCTGGGAAAGTAGTATGTTGCAGCAATATCGAATAACAAATTACACGAAAAGGAGTCGATCATGCCCAAGATGATCGTGTCGATCGATGAGGTCGTGATCAAGGAAGTCCAACTCACCAAGGACAAAACCACCTTGGGGCGCAGACCGTACAACGACATCGTGATTGACAACTTGGCTGTCAGCGGTGAGCACGCGGTACTACAGATGACCGGTGGCGATGTGCTCCTGGAGGATTTGAACAGTACAAACGGTACCTATTTGAATGGCAAGGCCATCAAGAAGCAGCAGTTGCAAAATGGCGACAGTATTGAGATTGGGAAATACAAAATCAAGTTTGTAGGTGATGGTGCTGCCGACAATTTTGATAAAACCATGGTGGTCAAGGCGCAACCCCCTGCGCCGCCAGCGGCACGACCCATTGCACCACAAAGTACCGGCGAGTCGATCGCTCATGGGGCGCTTCACGCGTCGATCAAAGTGCTGTCAGGCGCGGCATCCGGCAGAGAAGTGCCGCTAACCAAGGTTGTTACAACGATTGGTAAGCCTGGCGTAGCGGTTGCGGCGATCACGCGTCGCCACCAGGGTTACGTGGTGCATCATGTTGAGGGGGCGGGCAACCCGACATTGAATGGAACTCCAATCAAAGCTGAACCTGTTTCCCTAAAGAATGGCGATTTGATTGAGTTGGCTGGAACTCAGATGCAATTCGTACAAGCCTGACGGTTTGTTTCTCCACGGTCGTGGCCGTTGCGTGCCAATTTTCAGGGTGATGTGGCATGAAAATGATAGCCAAGCATTGGCAGCGGATAGCGGTCACACTGATCCCGCTTGTTTTCGCGCTGCTGCACGCTGTTGGCGTAGCGCCTGTTGGAGTCTTGCAGCGTCTGGATGACATTATTTACGATGCGCGACTGCGGGCAACGATGCCCCGAACTCTGGATGAGCGAATCGTTATCGTCGACATTGACGAAAAAAGTCTTGCAGAAGTCGGACGTTTTCCATGGGGCAGAAATAAGCTGGCGCAGCTGCTTGATATTCTTTTTGACCAACAAAAAATCGCTCTATTAGGTTTTGATATCGTTTTTGCCGAGGCAGACGATAGTTCAGGCTTGAGTCGACTGACTGACTTGGCTCGTAACGAGTTTAAAGATCAGCCTGGGTTTGCTGACCGTGTTCGACAACTTCAGCCTGAACTCGACTACGACGCCAAGTTTGCTCGCGCCTTGGACAAACGCGCTGTGGTCATGGGTTATTACTTTACCAGCAGTGATCGCGATGGACATGCCACAGGCACATTGCCGGTTCCCGTGCTGTCAAGTGCGCAAGTCAAAGGGCGCATCGTGTCAGCCTTTTCGTGGAGTGGCTTCGGGGCAAATATTGAATTGCTGGCTAAGGCAGCACCGACTGCGGGCCACTTCAACCCCGTAGCAGACAGCGACGGCGTGATGCGCTCCCTGCCGCTGCTTGCTGAGTACAAGGGGCAGTACTATGAATCCTTGTCCTTGGCCATGTTTCGCCGGTTGTTTGGTTCCCCGGCGGTAGTGTTGGGATTTTCTGACGAGCAATGGCTTTCTCGCAACTACCAGGGGCTGGATAGGGTCATCCTCAAGGAAGGAAAGTCGACGCTTTCAATTCCTGTTGACAGGCATGTTGCGACGCTCGTGCCTTTTCGCGGAGTCGGTGGGCCAAACGGGGGGTCATTTCGTTATGTTTCAGCAGCAGACGTGCTGGCAGGCCGGTTACCCGTTGCGAGTCTGAAAGACAAAATTATTCTTGTTGGAACAACAGCGCCAGGGCTGCAAGATGCGCGCGTCACCCCTGTCGGTGAGGTCTACCCCGGGGTTGAGACGCATGCAAATGTGATCGCAGGATGGCTTGATAACAAAGTCACACTCAAGCCGGATTACGCCATGGGTTATGACGTATTCATGCTCGTCATGGCAGGCATGCTGCTGGCGATCGGTTTGCCGCTGCTGTCGGCGCCCCGTGCGGTCATGCTGAGCTGTGGCGTTCTATGCTTCGTGACAGTCGTAAACAGCTGGCTCTACATTGGTTGGGGTCTTGTCTTGCCATTGGCTGCGGCGATTGTTATGAACCTGGCAGCATTCGCGCTGAATATGAGCTATGGGTACCTTGTCGAGACACGCTCGAAGCGTGAATTAGCGCATTTGTTCGGAACATACGTTCCCCCCGAGTTGGTTGATGAGATGGTGAAAGACCCCGACAGCTACAGTATGAAGGCCACGAACCGAGAGTTGACAGTGATGTTTTGCGACATGCGTGGGTTTACAAAGATGTCAGAGCAAATGGAGCCTACTCAACTTCAGGAACTCCTAACGGGTGTATTCAGCAATCTGACCGGCATCATTCGTGCCAATCGTGGGACGATAGACAAGTACATGGGCGACTGCGTTATGGCTTTTTGGGGCGCGCCCGTAGACACCCCCGAGCATGCGCATATGGCAGTGAAATCTGCCATGGAAATGGCCCATGCCGTGCGCGACATTAACCGCGATCACCGTGAAAGAGGTTTGCCAGAAATCGGAGTCGGAATTGGTATCAATACTGGAACCATGTGCGTGGGAGATATGGGCTCCAATATTCGGCGCGCATACACGGTGATTGGCGACGCGGTGAATTTGGGTTCCCGCCTGGAAGGTCTTTCTAAAGTCTATGGGGTCGACATCGTGGTCAGTGAGACTACCCGGAAAATGGCAACCGATTTCGCGTGGCAGGAACTTGACCGGGTGCGTGTCAAGGGTAAGGACCAAGCCGTTGCAATCTTTTGGCCAATGGCTCCAGTCGCACAGTTGAATGAGGCTACAACCAGCGAAATCAAGACCTGGGCGTCGTTTGTTAAAGCCTACCGTGCTCAAAGCTGGGATCAAGCAGACGTACTGCTAATCAACTTAATGCGCATGAATGCGAAAAAGTTCCTTTACCAACTGTACGCTGACCGGGTAGCCTCTATGCGTCTGCTCCCATTTGATCCGCAGTGGGACGGGGCCACCAATTTCGAAACCAAGTGAGGTTCTTGCTGTGAAAGTACGTGTACTGGGATGCTCAGGTGCCATCGCCAAAGATTGCAGGACTACGTCGTTCCTCATTGATGGCGAGATCTTGGTCGATGCGGGGACGGGTGTGGGTGATCTGACCCTGGATGAAATGCGCGGCATAGACCACGTTTTGTTGAGTCATTCCCATCTGGACCATGTCGCGGCATTGCCTTTGATGGTCGATGCAATTGCTGCTCAGCGCAAAGCCCCCTTGAAGATCTACGCGCTGGCGGGCACGATTCAAGCGCTAAAGGCGCATATATTTAACAACGTCATTTGGCCTGACTTCTCCCGCATTCCCACGCCAGAAGCACCCTTCATCAGCTTTCACGAAATCAGGGTTGGTCAGACATTTCAGTTGACTGATAAATACATTGAGGTGCTGCCTGCCGTGCACACGGTGCCGGCCGCCGGGTTCGCCATTACGGCTGGGCATGGCTGTTGGGTTTTTACCGGAGATACGGAGAGAAATCACGCTTTCTGGGACCGTGTTAACCAACTCAATGTGGCCATGCTCGTCATTGAGACGGCCTTTAGCAACCGTGAAAAAGACCTCGCGCGGCGCAGTTTGCACTTATCCCCAACTGTTTTGGCAAACGAGCTCGATTACATCGCCAAGGGTAAAAACTACCCAATCTACATTACGCACACCAAGCCCGCTGAAACCGAGCTCATCATGGCCGAGATACAACGGTTTGACCAAACCCAGCCATTTGGTCCGAATGTGACGCACGACATTCGCCGAATGCGTGCTGGCCAGGAGTTCGAAATATGAATGCCGTTGTGACACCGGGATCTTCTGAAAAAGCAACCGAGCAGGCCTTTTTTGAATCGCAAAAATTGCCATCTCAAAAACGGGGCATGACCTTTGAAGCCCTGTTTTATCGACAACTGCACCATGTCACAGCGCGCATCCACGACACGGAAAACCTGGAGCAAATCATGCTCGAGGCCAGTCAGGACATTTGCAAACTCCTCAATGCCGATCGCTTGACGCTTTATGCAGTGAACGAAGACCAGACAGCGATCGTGTCGAAAATCAAGACGGGGCTTAACAGCAGCAGCGACTTGAAGCTGCCCATTTCGCCACAAAGCATCGCGGGCTATGCGGCTTTTAGCCGCAAATCGCTCAACCTGCCTGATGTGTATGACGAAGAGGCGCTCAAACAGATTCACCCTTCGCTGACATTTCTGAAAGTGGTGGACAAGCGCTCGGGTTACCGGACCAAGCAAATGTTGGTGGCTCCCATTCTTGAGGGCACTACATTGCATGGTGTGCTGCAGGTCATTAACAACAAGAGTGATGAACCATTTGGCGATTTGGAAGTCGATGGGGTCTCCGAGCTTTGCAAAACTCTGGCAACTGCGATTCGGCAGCGCGCCAACGGCGCCAGTGCCATGCAACGCAAAAAGGCCACCAAGTACGATGCTTTAGTGGCTGACGGGCTATTGACCAGTGATGAGTTGAACCAGTGCATACAGGATGCGCGTGCGGAAGGCAAATCGGTAGAGTACTTGCTGATGGCCCAGTACAAAATCAAGCCCCTGCAAATTGGCCCATCCCTGTCCAAGTTTTTTGGAGTCCCATATGAGGCGTTCAATGCGGGCCGCATCCGTTCTGAAATGCTGCACGGTGCCCTCAAACGTGAGTTCACAGAAGAACAGGGCTGGATTCCCCTGGAGGACTCGCCCGAGGGGTTGGTCATTATGTGCATGGACCCTGAGGCCGTGCGCGGTTCTCGGGTTGTACCGCAAGTATTCCCCCGCATTGCTAAGTTTTCTTACCGGGTTACCACGCATACCGAGTTTCAGGAAACACTGGGCCAGCTTTTTGGTACCCCTGAAGACAAGACCACGATCGAAAACTTTCTGGCCGGCATGGACGACGCCCCCATGGACGATGGTTCCAGTGACGATTCCCTTGAGTCCGCAGCCGCAGACAATGAACTGGTCAAGTTCGTCAACAAGGTGATCATTGATGCCTACAACCAGAAAGCATCTGATATTCACATTGAGCCCATGCCCGGCAAATTCAAAACCGGTATCCGGTTTCGTATCGATGGCAGTCTGATCCCCTACGTTGAAGTGCCGTCGCATCTGCGGCAGGCCATGGTTACCCGTCTGAAGATCATGTGTGATCTGGATATTTCAGAACGCCGCAAGCCTCAAGACGGCAAGATCAAGTTCAAGAAGTACGGTCCGTTGGATATTGAGTTGCGTGTCGCAACTATCCCCTCGGCTGGCGGAGTCGAAGACGTGGTCATGCGGATATTGGCCGCGGGAGAGCCCA
>CAIYDK010000040.1 GCA_903924955.1 uncultured beta proteobacterium
CAGAAAGAAGAAAGGACTTAGAGCATTTCTGCGCTAAGTCCTTGATTCATATGGTCGGTGTGAAAGGATTCGAACCTTCGACCCCTTGCACCCCATGCAAGTGCGCTACCAGGCTGCGCCACACACCGATTCAGCCTCAAATTATAACCCGGCGAAACCTTGCGCTATCACGCTACAACCAACAACTCCCGAATTTCAAACAATTCCCGGCGAACCTGTAATAGTTGAAAGGCACCTTCATCTGTCAAATCAACCCCTTGACTGTCTTGAAACTCCTCCAGGTCGGCGTCATCCACTTCCAGCACCTCCACGCCATCAAGCATGACTTCACCATTGCGCTTCTTGTCTCTCTCAGTTTGCAGTAATTCCTGCATCTTGTTGCGAGCACCGCTAATGGTGAAACCCTGGTCGTAGAGTAAATCACGAATACGCCGAATCATCAACACTTCATGGTGCTGGGAGTAACGCCGGTTGCCACGCCGCTTCATAGGGCGTACTTGTGTGAACTCTTGCTCCCAATACCGTAGCACATGGGGCTTAACGCCGCACAAATCCCCCACCTCACCGATGGTGAAGTAGCGTTTGGCGGGTATGGGGGGGAGAGTTTTCTCCATTGAAATCAATGCTGTACGGGGCAAAGCGTAGAGGTTACTCTAACTTTCACCTAAGTGCAAAGACTGATTGCTGGTCCGCGAACAAACCCCAATATTTGTTGCAAAAATAGCCTCCTGATGATCAGGAGACATCCTGGATTTGTTCTTTGAGCTTGTGACTGGCGTGGAACGTAACCACGCGACGAGCCTGAATGGGTATGGCTTCGCCGGTGCGGGGATTTCGACCAGGTCGGGGCGCCTTGGTTCTAATTTGAAAATTGCCAAACCCCGAAATTTTTACATCCGTTCCATCCACAAGACTGGCAGCAATCAGATCGAAAAATGCGTCGATCATGTCTTTGGACTCCCGCTTGTTGAGTCCAATCTGCTCGAACAGCAAATCCGCCAACTGCGCCTTGGTCAACGCGGGGGTTTCCAGGCTTTCAACAGAAAAATCCATGGGTCCTCGATTCTTGTTGCAAACAGCTCAATCGGTCAAACGCGCTGCCGCGCACCGATGCTAGTTGTCAATTGATCAACAACGGCTTTGACCACGCTTTCGATCTGCTCTTCGGACAGGGTCACATCATCGCTGTTCAGCGTCAAGCGTACTGCAAGACTTCGGTCATTCACGCTATCCACAGCAGAAACATCTTTCGCCGCTTTGGGACGGTAAACATCAAACAACTGGGCGTCACGCAACAATCCCGCGGTGGGCGCAGCCCAGACGGCGGAGATCAGTGCGTCATGGGTTACGTCATCGGCAACTACAACGGCGATGTCTCGCTGCACAGGTTGGAATTTCGCGACCGACTGAAACACGGCAACCTTGCGCTGCACGACAGCATTCAAGTCAAGCTCAAATAGAACGGGGACCTGCGTCAAATCAAAAGTTTGGCGCCACTGGGGATGCAGTTCGCCTACAAATCCAATGACCTTATCGTCAAGCAGCACCTGCGCGCAGCGACCGGGATGCATGGCGGGATGAGCGCCCGGCGTAAAACGTGCCGTCAGAGGCGCTAGCAGGGCTTCCACATCTCCCTTGACATCATAGAAGTCGACGGTTTGCTCTTTGCGGCCCCATTGCAAGGTATCGGCGCCGCCGCTGGCCAGCCCGGCAACGCGCATGGGCTGGTCAAATCCCTCCACTGTTGTATCCGTACTCTTGACCGATGGGTCGCGTAAAAATACCCGACCCAGTTCAAACACCCGCACCCGTTGTTGCTTACGGGCCTGGTTGAACTTCAATACTTGCAACAAAGAACCCAGTAAAGACGAGCGCATGACGCTCATCTGGCTCGCAATCGGGTTGAGCAATTTAATCGGATTGGGGTTGCCTGCCAATCCATGCTCCCAGCTTTCTTCCACGAAGCTGAAATTGATCGTCTCCTGGTACCCCAGCGCCGCCAGGGACCGTCGCACAGCGAACGGACTGCGCTGCGCCTCAAGGCGAGTTTTGGCAGTGATGGGAGCCAACGGCGGCGTGTGCGGAAGGTTGTCGTAGCCCACCATCCGGGCGACCTCTTCGATGAGGTCTTCTTCGATTTGCATATCAAAGCGGTAAGACGGCGGCACAAGGGTCAACAGCCCATCAGACTGTGTAACGTTCAGGCCCAGACGCTGCAGTGCGTCTACGCACTGGCCTTGTGTCAATGGCATACCGATGACTTTGCTGGCCCGCGTCACGCGCAAACTGACGGGCGCAGATATCGGCATATTGGGGCGTTGGTCATCAACCGGACCACAACTGGTCGAAGGTGTGCCGCAGATATCAATAATGAACTGTGTCAGGCGTTCGATGTGCTCGACCGTCAGCTGGGAGTCCACACCGCGCTCGAAGCGGTGGCCCGCATCGGTGGAGAAATTGAATCGGCGTGAGCGTCCGGCGATAGATTTCGGCCACCAAAACGCTGCTTCCACATAAACGTGCTGTGTGTCGTCTGACACCGCTGTAGCATCGCCGCCCATGATCCCGGCCAGCGATTCGACCTGAGTGTCATCGGCAATGACACCAACTTTTTCGTCGACTGTGACGGTAGTGCCGTTGAGCAGTTTGATCTGTTCGCCTGCCCTTCCCCAGCGCACATCGAGTCCGCCGGCGATCTTGTCCAGGTCAAAGATGTGGGATGGCCGGCCCAACTCAAACATCACATAGTTGGAAATATCGACCAGAGCGGTTACGCTGCGCTGGCCACACCGCGCCAGGCGGTCAACCATCCACCGCGGCGTGGTAGCTTTGGTATTGATGTTGCGGATTACTCGACCGGAAAAACGACCGCACAAATCAGGCGCACTGACCTTGACTGCGAGTTTTTCGTCGTTACTTACGGGAACGGCAGGAAAGGTAGGGGACAGCAATGGCGCCCCGGTCAACGCTGAGACTTCCCTGGCCACGCCGTACACACTCAGGCAATGGGCCAAGTTGGGCGTGAGCTTGAGCGTGAAAAGCGTGTCGTCCAGATTCAGATGTTCACGGATATTCTGACCCAGTGGAGCGTCTACAGCCAACTCCAGTAGACCGCCATGGTCATCAGCGATTTGAAGTTCCTTGGCTGAGCACAACATGCCCTGACTCTCGACGCCGCGTAACTTTCCAACCTTGATGACAAAAGGTTTTCCGTCTGCACCAGGCGGCAACTCAGCGCCAACCAAAGCGCAGGGAACACGAATGCCAACACGGGCATTGGGCGCACCACACACAATGTCCAATAGTGCTGTCTGACCCACATCTACCTTGCATACCCGCAAACGGTCCGCGTTGGGATGCTGCACGGCTTCCTTGATTTCGCCCACAACGATCATGCTGAACGGAGGTGCTACTGGCTTAAGGTCTTCTACCTCCAGGCCGGCCATGGTCAACGTGTCAGCCAATTGCTGGGTGGAAATGGGTGGGTTGCAAAACGTTCGCAACCAGGATTCAGGAAATTGCATAAAAAATCTCAACCAAATTGATACCGTGCACCGCCAGCGATGCCTTACACCAGGAACACCTTGGAACCGGCTTCGCCGGGCCACTGTTGTTGTCCCCTTGGGGGACAGCCGCACAGCGGCTTAGGGTGGTCTTCATCATCCGAACTGCGACAGAAAACGGATGTCGCCATCGAAGAACAAGCGCAAATCGTTTACGCCATAGCGCAGCATGGTCAATCGGTCGGGTCCCATGCCGAAAGCAAAACCGATGAACTTTTCAGGGTCCAAGCCCATGTTACGGATTACGTTGGGGTGCACCTGACCGGAGCCGGCCACTTCCAGCCAGCGCCCAGCCAAAGGGCCGCTTTGGAACTGGATGTCAATCTCGGCACTGGGCTCGGTGAATGGGAAAAAGCTGGGGCGAAAACGCAATACCAGATCGTCGCTCTCGAAGAACGTGCGGCAAAAATCGGTGAAAACAAACTTCAAGTCCTTGAAGCTCACGTTCTCCCCCACCCACAGACCTTCACACTGGTGGAACATGGGCGAGTGCGTTGCATCACTGTCAACCCGATAGGTCCGACCGGGGGCGATGACCCGAATCTCGGGCATGTCGCCAGAGAACAAGGCGCTTGCATCGGCACCTGCCGCCGCGCGGTGCTGCTTGACGTGCTGGACCGCATAGCGGATCTGCATGGGGCTGGTGTGGGTACGCAACAAATTGGGCGCTGCCTCAGACCCGCCTTCGACGTAAAAGGTGTCGTGCATCGACCGTGCCGGATGGTCTTCCGGCGTATTCAGCGCGGTGAAGTTGAACCAGTCCGATTCGATTTCGGGGCCTTGTGCAACCTCAAATCCCATGGACCCAAAAATAGCTTCAATACGCTCCATTGTGAGCGAAACCGGATGCAATCCACCTTGCCCGCGCTGTCGACCAGGCAAAGTCACGTCCAACGCTTCGGCACGCAATTGCGCCTGTAGCTCAGCATCGGCCAGCGCTTGGCGTCGCGCGTTCAGTGCAGCTTCAATCGCCTGCTTGGCAAGGTTAATGGCCGCACCGCGGGACTTTTTTTCGTCCACCGTCAAGGCGGCCATACCCTTCATCAATTCAGTCACACGCCCGGATTTGCCCAGGAACAGCGCTTTCGCGTTTTCCAGGTCAGCGGGGGTAATGGCTTGTGCAAATGCCGCTTGGGCAGACTCGACGATGGCGTTCAGATCGTTCATATATTCTGGGGTCAATGAAAAAGGGCTAGCGCTCTTTCAAGCTCTAGCCCTTGTTCTATTTGCGCTGACAGCTACCAAAACGATAGCATACAGGGCGAAATCAAGCAGCCAGCTTGGCCTTGACTTGCTCCACGATGCCGGCAAAAGCCGCCATGTCGTGAATAGCGATATCAGACAAAACCTTGCGGTCGATCTCGATATTGGCTTTCTTCAGACCATTGGCGAATTGGCTGTATGTCATGCCGCACTGACGTGCAGCCGCATTGATACGGGCAATCCACAACTGACGGAAGACACGTTTCTTGGTACGACGGTCACGATAGGCATATTGCCCAGCCTTCATTACCGCTTCTTTGGCGATACGGAAGACATTACCGCGGCGACCGCGAAAACCTTTTGCAAGGACCAGAACTTTTTTGTGGCGGGCGCGAGCCGTTACACCACGTTTGACGCGAGGCATTGAATTACTCCTTGTTCGTCGTTAATTAAATACCACGGCCAGGCAACATCTGCGCCATGTGACCCATATTGGTCTCATGAACAGCAGTTGTACCGCGCAAGTGGCGTTTATTTTTGGTGGTCTTCTTGGTCAGAATGTGACGTTTGAAGGCTTGGCCGCGTTTAACGGTTCCACCTGGACGGACGCGATAGCGTTTCTTCGCCGCGCTCTGGGTCTTCATTTTGGGCATATAAATGCTCCTTTTACTTTGTGCTCGTGAGGCGTCTGGAAACTACTTCCAGCCTTGTTGGCCCCGAGCCACTTTTAAGTAGCGAGCTGTTGTGCTCACCACTTTTCAAAAAGCGGCGCCTTTCGGCATTCCACTTTTGGCGGCGGGTTGCCCCGCCACGTTTTTTAAGCTGCAGCTTCCGCTACAGGCTTTGCTGCACCGCCGGGCTTTTTCTTGCCGGGTGCGATCATCATGATCATCTGGCGCCCTTCAAGCTTGGGAAACTGCTCCACCACAATCAGATCAACCAGATCAGCGCGAATGCGGTTGAGCAAGGCCATTCCGATTTCCTGGTGGGTAATTTCACGACCCCGAAAACGCAAAGTGATCTTGCACTTGTCGCCTTCGGCAAGGAAACGCTTGATATTGCGCATCTTGATGTTGTAGTCGCCGTCATCCGTACCCGGGCGAAATTTGATTTCCTTGATCTCAATGACCGTCTGCTTCGCTTTCGCTTCCGCCGCCTTCTTCTGTTCCTGGTACTTGAACTTGCCGTAATCCATCAAACGACAGACCGGCGGATTCGCCGTAGCAGCAATTTCAACCAGATCAACATCCAGCTCGCCTGCTTGTCGCAGGGCTTCCATCAGGCTCACGACACCGAGGGGTTCATTTTCGGGCCCGGAGAGGCGAACCTCTGGGGCCATGATTTCCCGATTTAAACGGTGTTTGCGTTCTTCACGCTGACGGCGGTCACGAAATTCAGTAGCGATGGCTCATTCCTTCACAATATCTGCTACAAAAATAGTAGCTATTTCCGCACAGTACACGCGGTCAAACCAACTAAAAAGCCGACTTGTTGGCAATGTCACCCAAGATTTTTTGCACAAAGGCATCCAGAGGCATTGCTCCGAGGTCTTGACCACCCCGGGCGCGCACTGCGACGGCACCTGCTGCCATCTCTTTATCGCCAATAACGACCAAGTAGGGCAGCTTCTGCATCGAATGCTCGCGTATTTTATATGTAATTTTCTCGTTGCGGAGGTCTAAATTGACTCTAACCCCTTGATTTTGCAGCGTTTTAGCCACGGACCGAGCATATTCGGCCTGCGCATCGGTGATATTCAGAATAGCAACCTGCACCGGGGCCAACCAGGCTGGCAACGCCCCTGCACTTTCTTCAATCAAAATTCCAATGAACCGCTCCAAGCTGCCGACGATTGCGCGGTGCAACATCACGGGGCGATGGCGTGCACCATCTTCACCCACGTATTCGGCATCAAGACGCTCAGGCATGGAAAAATCGACCTGGATCGTCCCACACTGCCATTGACGACCAATCGCATCTTTTAACGTGTATTCGATCTTGGGGCCGTAGAAAGCACCCTCTCCGGGCGAGATTTCGTATTCACAACCGGATGCCTTCAGGCTTTCGATCAGCGCAGCTTCGGCCTTATCCCAACTCTCGTCTGAGCCAATGCGCTGGGCTGGGCGGGTTGCCACCTTGTAGATGATGTTCTTGAAGCCGAAGTCGGTATAGACCTTCTGTAGCAGCGCCGTGTAATCCACACACTCCTTCAAAATTTGGTCTTCTGTGCAGAAGATATGGCCATCGTCCTGCGTAAAGCCGCGCACGCGCATGATGCCGTGCAAACCACCCGAAGGCTCGTTGCGGTGGCACTGGCCAAACTCACCGTAACGTAGCGGCAGATCGCGGTAGCTCTTGATGCCCTGCTTGAAAATCAGGATATGACCCGGGCAGTTCATCGGCTTTAACGCGTATTCGCGCTTTTCGGACTCGGTGACGAACATGTTCTCGCGGTATTTGTCCCAATGCCCGGTCTTCTCCCACAGGCCCTTGTCAATGATTTGCGGCCCCTTGACTTCCAGATAACCGTTGTCCTGGTACACCTTGCGCATGTACTGCTCAACGCCCTGCCACAAGGTCCAGCCTTTGGGGTGCCAGAACACCAACCCTGGTGCGTGGTCGTCAATATGAAACAGGTCGAGTTCCCGACCCAACTTGCGGTGATCGCGCTTCTCCGCCTCTTCCAGCATGGTGAGGTGTTGCTGCAATTCATCCTTGGTCGCCCAAGCCGTGCCGTAAATGCGTTGCAGCATCTCGTTCTTGTGGTCACCGCGCCAATAGGCACCGGCCAGTTTCATCAGCTTGAAGTGCTTGAGCTTTCCGGTACTCGGGACGTGGGGACCACGGCAAAGATCCTCGAACTTGCCTTCACGGTAGAGCGAAACGTCCTGGTCCGCCGGAATACTCCCGATGATTTCCGCCTTGTAGTGCTCACCCATGCTCTTGAAATAGGCAATCGCTTCATCACGTGGCAACACGCGGCGCGTCACGGGTTCATCCACCGACGCCAGCGCGGTCATCTTCTTCTCGATAGCGGCCAGGTCTTCGGGTGTGAAGGGGCGCTTGTAGGAGAAATCGTAGAAGAAGCCGTTCTCAATCACGGGGCCAATGGTGACCTGCGCATCGGGAAATAGCTCCTTGACCGCATAAGCCAGCAAGTGCGCTGTGGAATGGCGTATGACTTCAAGGCCGTCAGCGTCCTTGGCCGTAATGATGGACAGCGCGCTGTGGGTGGACATCTGATAGCTGGTGTCCACGACCTTGCCGTCCACTTTGCCTGCCAAAGCGGCCTTGGCCAATCCCGCACCAATCGATGCAGCGACCTCGGCCACAGTGACTGGGCCAGGGAATTCACGTTGGGAACCGTCGGGAAGCGTAATTTGAATCATGGTGTGTGCCGAAAAAGAGACTTGGTGAAAAGCAAAAAGCGCGGAGGGATCCGCGCTTTACTATGAATTTGGTAGCTGGCTACGCACAAGGCGCGCGGACTGCGGCCTTACTTGCTTGAAAAAGTTGCCGGTGTCGTTCGCGGTGTCATAACCAAACTGCCTTTCTCGCTCTTATACAAAGTTGATAGGATGATTTTAACCCGACTCTGCGCAGAGCCCGCCGCCGAGGGCATGAACCCATCGCGCCACCCCATCAAAAAAGCCGGGCCCCTTCACAGAAGCCCGGCCATTCTCAAATCACACCAAGGATCAGTGGAACTGCTCTTCTTCAGTAGAACCGGTCAGCGCAGTGACGCTGGACTTGCCACCCTGAATGACGGTGGTCACTTCGTCGAAGTAACCGGTACCCACTTCCTGCTGGTGCGACACGAAGCTGTAACCACGGTCACGCGCTGCGAATTCTGGCTCCTGCACTTTTTCGACATAGGCTGTCATGCCACGCGCCATGTAGTCTTGCGCCAGGTCGAACATGTGGAACCACATGTTGTGAATGCCAGCCAGCGTGATGAACTGGTACTTGTAGCCCATGGCGCCGAGTTCCTTCTGGAACTTGGCAATGGTCGCGTCGTCCAGATTCTTCTTCCAGTTGAACGATGGCGAGCAGTTGTAGGCCAGCAACTTGCCGGGATGCTTGGCGTGCACGGCGTCAGCAAACTTCTTGGCGAATTCCAGATCAGGCGTGCCGGTCTCGCACCACACCAGATCGGCGTACTCGGCGTAGGCCACTGCACGGCTGATAGCTTGGTCCAGACCCTTCTTGGTCTTGTAGAAACCTTCGGCGGTGCGCTCACCGGTCAGGAACGGCTTGTCGTTGGCATCGTAGTCGCTGGTCAACAGGTCAGCGGCTTCGGCATCGGTACGGGCAATCACCAGTGTGGGCACGCCATACACATCGGCAGCCATACGGGCCGCGATCAGCTTCTGGCAGGCTTCGGTTGTAGGAACCAATACCTTGCCACCCATGTGACCGCACTTCTTCACGGACGCCAGCTGGTCTTCAAAGTGCACGCCACCCGCACCCGCACGGATCATGGCCTTCATCAACTCATAAGCGTTCAACACGCCACCGAAACCGGCTTCGGCATCGGCCACGATAGGCGCGTAGTAATCGATATACCCCTTGTCGCCAGGGCCAACCCCTTTGGACCACTGGATTTCGTCCGCACGGGCGAACGAATTGTTGATGCGCTCCACCACCTTTGGCACCGAGTCCACGGGGTACAGGGACTGGTCAGGGTACATGGCCGAATATTCATTGTTGTCGGCGGCGACTTGCCATCCGGACAGGTAAATGGCTTTCACGCCGGCCTTGACCTGCTGCATGGCCTGTCCACCGGTCAGTGCGCCCAGGCAATTGACGTAAGGGGTGTTGTTAACCAGATCCCACAGCTTTTCGGCACCACGACGGGCCAAGGTGTGTTCTACCTGCAAAGATCCGCGCAGGCGCACCACGTCGGCGGCTGTGTATCCGCGCTTGATGCCTTTCCAGCGTGGGTTGGTTGCCCAGTCTTTTTCAAGGGCGGCGATTTGCTGTTCACGGGTCTGGGTAGTCATGGAATCACTCCGTAGGTTATAGAAACGGTGCCTGAACCGTTCGGCGTTTCAGGCTACGGGTTTATTCTAGTCTTCTATAAGACCAAGATTGCATCTTATGTCTTATATAAGACATATTTTTTGCAAATATTTTGTGGATTTTCAGTGGTGAATTCACATTATGAAACACAAAAACCCATCATGAAAAAATCGAACCGAAAGTGCAAAGTTTGCTAACTTGCGCGATAAGCCACAGCCATTTCTTGCGCCCTGCGCCGTTCAGCGCGTGACATTAAAACGCTCGCAACCAAAACGCCCACGCTGACCACGGCAACCGTCAACGTTGCCACCGTATTGACGCTGGGACTCAAAC
>CAIYDK010000041.1 GCA_903924955.1 uncultured beta proteobacterium
AAGTCCCTTCTGCACCGCGCCTTTAACGGCGACCTGTGAGAAAAACCAGCGCCATGAACGAAGCCGAAACCCGTGCCGACCACATCGACCCCGCGCTGAGGGATGCAGGCTGGGGCGTGGTCGAAGGCTCGCGCATCCTGCGGGAAAAGCAGTGCGAGATCACACCGGGGCGGCTGCTGGGTGGCGGCAAGCGGGCCAAGGCCGAGATTGCCGACTATGTGCTGGTCTACCGCAACACCAAGCTGGCAACCATCGAGGCCAAAGCCTGGGACAAGCCTTACACCGAGGGTGTGGGCCAGGCCAAGAGCTACGCCACCAAGCTGGCCGTGCGTTTTGCCTATGCCACCAACGGCCAGAAGATTTATGGCATCGACATGGCGACCGGCACCGAAGGCGACTTGGCGCAGTACCCCAGCCCTGATGCGCTATGGGTGCAGACCTTTGCCGAGGCCGATGCGGCCAGTGCCGTCTGGCGCGACCGCTTTGCCGCTATCCCGTTTGAGGACCAGGGCGGCACCTGGCAGGGGCGCTATTACCAGGACATTGCCATCACCCGCGTGCTGGAGGCTATCGCCGCCGGGCGCGACCGCATACTGCTGACGCTGGCGACCGGCACTGGCAAGACCTTCATTGCCTTTCAGTTGGCCTGGAAGCTGTTTCAAAGCCGCTGGAACCTGAAAGACTGGCAAGCAGGCACCGAGCCCACCCGCCGCCCGCGTGTGCTGTTTTTGGCCGACCGCAACAATCTGGCCGATCAGGCCTACAACGCGTTTTCAGCGTTCGAGAACACCTCGCCCGGCTCCCTGGTGCGCATCGCACCCGATGAAATCCGGCGCATCGGGCGCGTGCCGAAGAACGGCAACGTGTTTTTCACCATCTTCCAGACCTTCATGAGCGGGCCGGGTGACACGCCGTATTTTGGAGAGTACCCGCCGGACTTCTTTGACTTCATCGTGGTGGACGAGTGCCACCGGGGCGGTGCCAATGACGAAGGCAACTGGCGGGCCATCCTGGACTACTTTGCCCCCGCCGTGCAACTGGGCCTGACGGCTACCCCGAAGCGCACGCTCAATGCCAATACCTACGCCTATTTTGGTGAACCGGTGTATGTGTATTCGCTCAAGGAAGGCATCAACGATGGCTTTCTGACCCCGTTCAAG
This sequence comes from uncultured beta proteobacterium, assembly GCA_903924955.1. Classification (GTDB taxonomy): domain Bacteria; phylum Pseudomonadota; class Gammaproteobacteria; order Burkholderiales; family Burkholderiaceae_C; genus Allorhodoferax. Next base: position 1,161 of record CAIYDK010000041.1, read on the forward strand.
GTCAAGCAGATTGCCACCACCATTGATGACTACACCTACACCCCCGATGACGCGGTGGTGGCGGGCGAAGTAGTGGCGGGCAAACGGTATGTTGAAAGCGACTTCAACAAGATCATCGTGATCCCCGAGCGCGAAGCCTACCGGGTCAAGCTGCTGATGGGCATGATCGACCAGCGCGAAAAGACCATCGTCTTCTGCGCTACCCAGGCCCACGCCTTGATGGTGCGCGACTTGATCAACCAGAATAAGACCAGCACTGACCCCATGTACTGTGTGCGCGTCACTGCCGACGATGGTGCACGCGGTGACGAGGCCCTGCGTGCCTTCCAGGACAACGAAAAGACCATCCCCACCATCCTGACCACTTCGCAGAAGCTCTCCACCGGCGTAGATGCACGCAACGTGCGCAATATCGTGCTGATGCGCCCGGTGGGTTCGATGATCGAGTTCAAGCAGATCATTGGCCGTGGTACCCGCCTGTTTGATGGCAAGGATTACTTCACGATTTATGACTTTGTGCGGGCGCACCACCATTTCAACGACCCCGCGTGGGATGGTGAACCAGCGGAGCTGGAGCCAACCAGAGAAGGCACAGCCAACACCAACGAGGTGCGCGAGCCGCAACCAGACTACCTGCCGCAGCCGCCGGAGCAGACCGTCAAGGTGGAAGTGAAATTAGCCGACGGCAAGGTGCGCCAGCTCCAGAGCATGACCGCCACCACGTTCTGGAGCGCCGACGGCACGCCAATGTCAGCCGCGCAGTTCCTGGAGAGCCTGTATGGAACGCTGCCGGAGTTCTTTAAGGACGAAGACGAGCTGCGTGCCATCTGGAGTGCCCCCGACACGCGCAAGGCCCTGCTGGCGGGCTTGGCGGACAAGGGCTTCAGCAAGGTGCCACTGCTGGAGATGCAGAAAGCCATTGAGGCCGAGAACAGCGACTTGTTTGACGTGCTGGCCTATGTGGCGTTTGCAGCAGCACCAGAAACCCGCGCCCAGCGGGCTGACCAGGCTCGGGCTGAGGCGCACCAGCACTTCAGCGACCGTCAGCAGGCGTTCATTGACTTTGTGCTCGCGCAGTATGTGATGCAAGGCGTGGAAGAGCTGGATGCCGACAAGCTAACCCCGCTGCTACGACTCAAGTACAACAACGCGATTTCAGACGCGGTGACGGATTTGGGTGGGACGGCGCAGATTCGGACCATGTTTGCGGGGTTTCAGAAGTATCTGTACCAGGATGCGCCTGGCGGGCCGTCTGCCTGACGCGCTCGGTCGGCCCTTGTTGCGTTTTCAGATGAATTTTTCTTGGTCAAAATTTTGAAATTTTTTTTGAAAATCGGCGAAAAAGTGCCACACACGTCCGCGTAGATACTGCATAGGGTGTGTTTGAGAAGACGGGTATGGCTTGCCTTTGACTTTGATGTTTGGACCAAAGGGGGACCCGTTGAAGTATGGGTCTGGCGATAGATAACCAAAGAGAATTTTAAATTGCTGTGTGAACGCTACGACGCAGCTTCATGACATCAGAAAGTTATGCACATCATGGAATGGATTCCCGCCATTACAACCACCGCGCTGTCAGGCGTTGCACTCTGGCTTGGCCGCAACCTGATCTTCACACGCTTAACAAAGTCCGTAGAGCATGAGTTCAATGGAAGACTTGAAACGCTCAAAGCGCAGTTGCGGGACAGCGAAGAGCGTCTGAAAGCGGAGCTACGTAATAGAGAATCCGAAATCGCGGCGCTACGCGGTGGCGCCTTATCTGCCTTGGCCAGCAGGCAGGCAGCGTTGGACAAGCGGCGCCTAGAAGCGGTAGATCAGCTCTGGACCTCCGTGTCAGCACTCGCTCCTTGCCGAGCTATAGCGGCGTCGATGTCCCTCATCAAATTTGATGCCGCTGCTGAAGCGGCTGAGCGCGATCCAAAATATCGCAGATTCTTTGAGACGATCGGCGCGGGCTTCAATCCGCAGAGTATGGACCTGAGCGGTGCATCGAAGGCCCAGCCATTCGTAACGCCGATGGTGTGGGCCATTTTTTCGGCTATGCGAGCAGTGACTATGCATGGCGTAATGCGATGGCTAGTGCTAAAAGGCGGACTCGGTAAGACTGACTATACCGATCACGAAGCCATTAATAAATTGATTAAGGCGGCGCTTCCGCACTACAGCGACTACATTGATCAACACGGCGCATCCGTGTACTCCTACGCGCTAGAAGCGCTTGATTCGCGCTTGCTCGAAGAAGTTCGTGCAATGCTCAACGGAGCGGATACCAACGCTGAACACATCGCTCAGGCTGCGGAGATATTACGGCAATCAGGCTTAGTAGCGAATGAAGCGAGTGGGGTGCCGACGGTGGGTTAATGCACACCGTGAATTATTGTCGGCTTCTCCTTTTGCGTTACATCAGGCCAGCGTGCAAGGCGGAAATACCGCCCTGCACGAGCACCACGAGGCTGTCGCGTGGTGGCATCCACCAGCGCGGTCGTGCCCGGCACGCTGCCCATGGAATGGCGCTGTCGCGCTGTGGGTCAGCGTACCAGGCACCACCGCTTTTCCTCTGCTGGGAGTCTGTAGTTTCAGCCAGTGGCGAAAGCGGAGTACCGCTATCGCCAAACACACAATGTCTCGGCTCGCTGGCGCATCGCCACCAGCGGCCAGCTGGCGCGGCCTGGACGCCATTTCCAGCAGCGCGGCCATGTGTCGCCGCCAGTCGCTGCGCTTGGTGCCAGCGTCACATCACCGCTTTACCCTGTTCGATGCTCTGTAGGTTCAGTCAGTGGGCACGGCGGATTACCGCCATGCCCAAGCAGCACGAGGCTATCGCGTGGTGCGCGTGGCAGTTGTGGTGCACGCCCGCTGCGGCCACACGCTTCGCTTTAACGTAATGCCGCACTGCATGTAGTGTGCGCCAGTCGCTACGCTAAAGCTCCGCTTGGTGTCGCCCACCGCTTCGCGCCCTTGCGGGTGCACGCAGCAGGCATTACGTTAAGTGGCCTTCGCTCGGTACGGTCGCACAGACGTCGACGCTTCCCGGTCGCATTCGCGCCCTGCGCGCCGCCAACTGGCTCCCTTCTGGTTATCGTGGCGCAGTGGCCTTGGTCAGGCGCTTCGCGCTGGGTGTCTGGTCAGTGGCCTTCGGCCAGTCATCATGTGTGTGCCCCGCCCACCCTGGGGCCTCGCCGCTGCGCGGCATTGGCCCTGCGCTGGGTGCCCGTCCGCCCCCAAGGGGCTCCCTCATCCCAGCGCCCCAAGGCAGCAACAGAACAGTTTCTTGCTTTGCTATCAAATAAGTAGCTGCCTGCGCACGTTATTCGGGGGCTACAGGCCGTTCCGGCCTGTAAGCCA
>CAIYDK010000042.1 GCA_903924955.1 uncultured beta proteobacterium
ATCTCTTCCTGGGATCTGCGCACTCTGTGGGTGGCCAACAATGCCGAGCGGGGCAATGACGGTAGTTTGACGCCGGTTGACCCCAGAACCGGAAAGCCGGGCAAAAACGTCAAGGTGGACGATCCCTACAACATGTATTTCAGTCCCGATGGAAAATCGGCCATCGTGGTAGCCGAGGCCCGTCGCCGTCTGGATTTTCGCGACCCCAAGACCTTGGAGATGCAATACTCCATCGCGGTGCCCCAATGTGGTGGCATCAACCATGCTGATTTCTCAATCGACGGACGTTACGCCATCTTCACCTGCGAATTCCAGGGCAGTGTGGCCAAAATTGACCTCCTGGAGCGCAAGGTTCTGGGCTATCTGAAACTGGAAATGCCAAAGACCCGGTTCAGTGACAAGGCCAACAACAAGCCCACCAGCAAGTTTGAACCTCCGGCCAGTGAAGTTTGTACCGCCACCAAAGGTATGCCGCAAGATATTCGTATCTCTCCGGACGGACGGCGCTTTTACATTGCAGACATGGAGGCCGATGGCGTTCACATCGTGGATGGGGAAACGCTGAAAGAAGTCGGTTTCATCACGACCGGGGTTGCAGCGCACGGGTTATATCCCAGTCGCGATGGCAAGAAACTGTATGTCGCCAACCGGGGTTCTCACAAGATTCACGGTCCACGCAACGGCCCGGGCAGCGTGACCGTGATTGACTTCAGCACCGACAAAGTGCTTGCGCAGTGGCCTGTTCCAGGGGGCGGCAGTCCCGACATGGGCAATGTCAGCGTCGATGGCAAGTGGCTGTGGTTGTCGGGGCGATTCGATGACACGGTCTACCGCATCGATACCAGCACCGGCGCCATGGACAAGATTGCAGTGGGGTTGGAGCCGCATGGCCTCACGGTGTGGCCATTGCCGGGTCGATACTCTTTGGGGCACACGGGCAATTTGCGCTGACAGCGCTTCGGTCAGTTGATACGACGCCTTCGAGGCGAGTCGTCATAGCCAAGGTTCCGGTCGCGCTATGCTTGGCCCATGAACCTGCTCTTTGATTCATTCTGGCGCGCAGCAGCATATTGCCTGCGCCCCCGGGTCGTGGTGTTGTCGGTGCTCCCTTTGGTGCTGGTGGTCGCAATGACGCTGGGCCTGGGGTACTTATTCTGGGATGATGCTCTGGACCAGGTTCGCAGGGTGTTGGAGTCATCCGCTTTTGTTAATAGCGGTTGGGCCTGGTTGGACAGTGTTGGGCTGGGGCGCATCAAGATTTTTTTGGCGCCGCTGATCATCATCTTTTCCGTGACGCCGGTGATCGTGGTCGTTTCACTGCTGGTTGTGGCGTTGTTGATGACGCCTTTTTTGGTGCGACTCGTGGCACTGCGCCGATTCGCCGAACTGGAGGAGCGCCGTGGTGCCTCTTTCCTGCGCAGTCTGCTGTGGTCGCTGGGGTCCACCCTGCTCGCATTGATGGCTACCGTGCTGTCTGCGCCGCTGTGGTTTGTGCCGCCACTGGTGCTGGTTTTACCGCCCCTGATCTGGGGTTGGCTGACTTACCGGGTCATGGCATTTGACGCACTTGCTCTGCACGCGGACCAGGAGGAGCGACATACATTGTTTCGGCGACACCGCGCCCAACTTCTTGGCATGGGCGTGTTGGCGGGCTACCTGGGCGCGGCACCCAGTCTGGTCTGGGCTTCAGGTGTTTTATTTGCAGCCGCATTCGTCATCTTGGTGCCCCTGGCCATTTGGATTTATACGCTTGTGTTTGCGTTTTCATCACTTTGGTTTACACACTATTGCCTGTCGGCGTTGAAGGCGCTGCGTCTGGAGCGTGCGGCGGTGCAGGTCGTTGTGACTGAGCCGCAACTCAGTACGAGGCTTGCTGCGCCGACAACTTCCCCAATTGCATTGGAGTAAATCGTGAACTTCGGAATCATCATTATTGGCGATGAAATCCTGTCTGGAAAGCGGGCAGACAAACACCTCACCAAGGCTATCGAGCTACTGTCAGCGCGCGGGCTGCAACTGGCCTACGCGGACTACGTGGGTGATGAACCAGACCGCATTACGTCAGTTCTCAAGCGTGCCTTTGCGTCGGGTGATGTGGTTTTTTCCTTTGGCGGCATTGGTGCCACACCGGATGACCATACGCGCCAGTGTGCGGCGCGCGCGTTGGAGCGCGAGTTGGTGCTCCATCCAAAGGCCGAACAACTGATTCGGGAGCGGATGCAGGATATTGCCCGCGAGCAGGGCGTAGCGTACGAGCCCGAACGCAACGACAACGTTCACCGGTTGAATATGGGCGTTTTTCCATCGGGTGCGCACATCATTCCAAATCCGTTTAACAAGATTCCCGGGTTTTTTTGCTCGGGGGGCAGCGATCGACACGCCGTGGGGGCGCGTGGGGGCATATTCTTTTTGCCCGGATTCCCCGTCATGGCCCATCCGATGATGGCGTGGGTGCTGGACACGCATTTCGGGCACTTGTTCGTTCGCGGTGGCTGGGTGGAAAACTCGGTCATCGTTTTTGGCGCCATGGAAGCAACCCTGACCCCACTAATGCAGTCCATTGAGCGGGATCATGCGGTGAAGGTCTTTAGTCTGCCCAGCGTGGACCATCCCGAGTATGGGCGCCATATTGAGTTGGGTGTCAAGGGCGACCCGCAGGCCGTCGCGCCTGCCTATGCTGCGCTGCTCTCAGGTTTGAACGGTTGCGCTGCCAAATTGGGCCCTGAATTGGTGCGTTCTTGAATTTGCACCAATAAAGTGCAGCACGATATCGGTCGATTTTGGTGCATCCCCATACTTGAGAGTCCCTCAATTAGCGCTTCATCGTTTGACTTTGACTGAGCGCAATGGAAAACCGGACATTCTCAGGGCAAAATAGAGCGCTTTACCAAATTGGTATCCGGATCAGCTGTTGGCATAAAAGCTGCATTGTGGATAGGGCAAGTTTTTTACAACCGCGCGCATTTTTTAGTAACAGGAGTATTTGATGGCCAAGACCGTCGCAGACGTGATGAAGATGGTGAAAGAGAATGAAGTCAAGTTTGTTGACTTCCGTTTCACTGATACCCGCGGCAAACAACAGCACACCACGGTGCCTGTGTCGCACTTTGACGAAGACAAGTTCACATCGGGCCACGCTTTTGACGGTTCGTCCATCGCCGGTTGGAAGGGTATTGAAGCCTCCGACATGTTGCTGATGCCGGACCCGAACACCGCCAATATCGACCCCTTCTTTGAAGAAACCACCATCATCATGAACTGTGATGTGGTGGAGCCCAGCGACGGAAAGTCCTACGACCGTGACCCCCGCTCCATTGCCAAGCGTGCTGAAGCCTACCTCAAGGCCTCTGGCATTGGGGACGCGGCTTACTTCGGCCCAGAGCCTGAGTTCTTCATTTTTGACGGCGTGCGCTGGAGCACCGAGCCGAACAACACCTTCTATGAAATCGACGAGTACGAAGCGCCCTGGAATTCCGGTGCCAAGCTCGAAGGCGGCAACCGTGGACACCGTCCTACCGTCAAGGGCGGTTACTTCCCCGTGCCACCGGTTGATAGCACGCAAGATATGCGCGCCGAGATGTCCCTGATTCTCGAATCCCTGGGCATCCCGGTTGAAGTGTTCCACCACGAAGTGGCGGGCGCTGGCCAGAACGAAATCGGTACCCGTTTCAGCACCTTGGTTGAGCGCGCTGACTGGACCATGCTACAAAAGTATGTCATCCACAACGTGGCCAATGCCTATGGCAAGACCGCCACCTTCATGCCCAAGCCCTAC
>CAIYDK010000043.1 GCA_903924955.1 uncultured beta proteobacterium
CTGTGATCGATGGCAATCGAGTCATTCCCCACGCCACCCGAGATGGTTCCGCTGTTGCTGATGCTGCCGGTGATGGTCTGGCTGAGTGCCTTTATACCGATGTTAGTCCCTACGATCGCAGCGGAATTGTTGATGCTGCCGGATGTCCACACCTGCCCTACTGTCTGGGCCGACGCTTGAGAGGCCCCCAGACCCATCAGCGCAGCACCAACCGCCGCAGCGAGTATCTTGCGGGTTGACGAAGGCTTGCCGCACGCGGCGGCGTTTTCATGGGCAACAACGTAGCCTTGGCGGGCTTCGGACCAGACGATACGGTGGGTTTTATTCATGGCGCAACTTCGAGGTAATCTGAAATAAGTGACGCAGTGAGTGTTTCCCAAAAACCGCTTTCACGCCCGTGCCGTTTCTTGCATTTGCTTTCATTTGCAGTGGTCCACAAAGCGGCACCGACAGCGCCGCTGCATAGCCAAAGCTACATGTCAAAGCAGGCTAAAGCCCCCGTGGATAAAGCGTACGTAGCTACTGAAGTTGTAGCAGGCTGCGGTCTGGCTTCATCGCGCGCCCACCAGAAATGCAGCGGGCGGCAAGATGGGAATGCTGCGCCACGGGTGCATTTGGGTCAGGTGCGGGTCACTGGCCACAATCAGTTCGGCATTTACGGCAAGGGCCAGCGCCAGGAACTTGTCATCTTTGGGATCGGCACATTCGGCAACTTGCTGGGTCACCTCAACCAAGCGAAATTGCAGCATGATCCCGTCCAGAAACAACTGCCGCTGGGCCGCGCTGGCATAGCGGTCAAACTTGGGGCGCAGCAACACCTGCTGCAGCTCGTCCAGAGTGGCCATTGACGCACACACTTCATAGTGGCGTAAGGCCCGCTCCAGCGCCAACGCGGGTACCGACTGGGGGCGAATAGCAGCGCTGATCAGTACGCCGGTGTCGATGACAAGGGGTCTATCGAAGGTCATGGACCCACTGATTCACGTCGGCATCGGTCAACGCAACAACCGCTTGCGCGTCAACTGTTTGTTGCTGCGCGAGGCTTGCGCGGTATTGCGCGTACCACTCACTTGCCGCTGCACGGCGGGTGGCCAAATCGCTGAGCGCCTGCATGTCCTGATCACAAATGACATAGGCCACAGGTCGACCTCGCCGAGTCACCTGTACTGGCTCGCGTTGCGACCGGTCAATCAATTCGCCAAATCGGCTTTGCGCCTCAACCGAAGTCAGAGTGAGCACGTTGAACTCCATGAATTGGCCATAACGACCGATATGGCCATATTAGCCGTATTGCTACTTTAGTGCAATATATACGCGGCTGTTTGCGCTGCTCTTGCAAACCTTTTAGCCTGCGGCACCTACAAAAGCAGCGCCGGAGCCGTGAAGGCGTAGCCGATCTGGTGCGCGGTTTTGATGGGCAGCGGCTCTGCAAGCTGGTCTTGCGCCTTCTTGCGTAAGCGGGTAATCAGCACGTTGAGCCGGTCAGCTGCATTGCTGATGCGTTGGCCGAAAATTTCGTCGGTCAGGTCTTTCTTGGGTATGGCCTGACCCTGGACCTTGATCAGGCGGTGCAGCAAGGCAAACTCGCGCGCTGTGAGCTTGAGTAGCTGCCCATTGGGCGAGGTCAGCAACCAACCCTGAATATCAAGTTTCCACAGGGGGCTGCCCTGCTCGGAAACCTGCCGCGGCAAGTCTAGCGATGTACGGGCCAGTGGCAGTTCCAGTCGCTTGATAACCGCATCGATGTTGGCCGCCAGTTCGCCCAGGTTGACCGGCTTGACCAGGTAGCGATCCGCCCCAGCACGCATGCCGGTAAGGCGGTCTTCCAGTCCGTCGCGCGCACTCAAAATGATGACCGCTACCTGCGGATTTTTCTTGAGCAGTTCGGTCACATATGCAATGGCACGTACCCGGGACCTGTACCATCCATAGGGTTTTTCCGGGGTTCACGTTTCCGTTAAAATTGTTAACAATCATATTATCTACAAATAGGAGAAGCCATGGGTAAAGTTCGTTCTGAGGTGTCAGGCAGCATCTGGAAAGTCGAAGTTGCGGTTGGACAGCGAGTTCATGAAGGTGACACCCTGGTAATCGTGGAGTCGATGAAGATGGAAATTCCAGTCAGTGCACCTGCCGCTGGAACCGTCGCAGAAATTCTTGTGGCCGAGGGTGAGTCGGTTGTAGATGACCAGGTCATCGTAGTCTTGACCTGAGGCAGGCATGAGACCCAACGACATTCCCCAGAACCTGTTCGCACAGTGGGAAAGTGCTGTTGCTTTTCGGCTGTTTGCGGACCAGGATGACCCTACACTGACCGTATCGGAGCAAATTGCGGCGCAGGTGGGGGACCGCATTCTGGCAGGTGCAATGGCTCCTGCTGCGCGCATTTCCGAGCAGGAATTGGCCGACGAATTCAACGTCAGCCGAGGGCCGATCCGTGAGGCATTGCGCATTTTGGAGCGCGAAGGACTAGTGACCATCCTGGCGCGCAGGGGTGCCATCGTTACCGAACTCAGCGCTACCGAACTGCATGAACTGTTGGAGATACGCGCCGGGCTGTTTGAGATGGTCGTACGTAAGCTTGCGGTGCAGCCAAAGCCCGAGTTGTTTGCCATGCTGCGCGCCGGTGTAGAACGACTTGACGCGCTGGCGCCCGTTCCCGAGGCGGGCGGCGAGTACGCAGAGACAACCTACCGCCTGCTTATCCTGTGCGCTCGCCAAAGTGGCAATAGACGTCTTCAACGCATGCTAACGGCACTTTCGCTACAGACGTTGCGCTACAGCAAGATGGGACTGGCTTCGACTGAGAGGCGCCTGCAGTCAGCCGCCCTGTGGCGTCAAGCCACTCTAGCGCTTGAGAACGCCGATGTGGAATTGATGGTTGCTCTGACCCGCCAGCGGATTGAAGAGTCTGGGGCTGAAGCCATTAGGCAACTGACACTGCAAAACACCCCTGGAAGCACACCATGAACCCCATTGCCCCAGTTGGTGCGCTGACCGGATTGAAGGTTATCGAAATCTGCTCAACTATTGCTGGCCCCGCCTGCACCCGATTGCTGGCCGATTTTGGCGCTGATGTCATCAAGATCGAACCTCCCGAAGGTGACCCGGTGCGCCAGATGGGACAGCACGTGGGCGATGTGTCTTTGTACGCCGCCTCCATTTTGCGCAACAAGCGCTCGATTGCACTGGACCTGAAGTCCGACGAAGGTCGCGCGATTGCACAGGAATTGATCGCCGGTGCCGACATCCTGGTAGAGAACAACCGCCCCGGTGTCATGGAGCGACTCGGCCTGGGCTATGAAGCACTGTCCGCGCGCAACCCCGGCCTGGTAATGGTGCGCATCAGCGGTTATGGCCAGACCGGTCCTTATGCCGAGCGCCCCGGCTACGGCGCCATTTGTGAGGCCGTTGGTGGTGTGCGGCACATGACCGGAGATCCGGACCGACCGCCTGCCCGCGTGGCGCTTGCCACAACTGACTACTTGTCGTCAGTCTACGCGGCCTTCGGTGCCATGACAGCAATCCATGCCCGCAGTCAAACAGGCCGTGGCCAAGTGGTAGATGTAGCGTTGTACGAAGCTGCTTTTTCACAAATGGAGCCGGTGGTTCCTGCCTACGAGAAATTGGGCCTGGTGCCCCACCGCGAGGGGGCCAATTTACCCTCCATGGCCCCGAACAGTCTGTACCCCAGTCGCGACGGTGGATGGGTGCTGATTGCGGCCAACAGCAACCCGACCTGGAAGCGGCTGGTGGCGATCATGGAACAGCCGACCTTACTCTCGGACCCGCGCTTCGAGACCATTCAGGAGCGTGGAAAGCCCGACAACATGAAGGCGATTGACGCCATCATCAGCCAATGGTCGCAGGGTTTTGATGCAGCGGCACTCGAAGAGTTGTTGCGCCAGGGTGAAGTGCCCACATCACGCGTCTACACGATTGCCGATATCTACGACGACCCCCACTTTGCGGCACGCGGCATGCTGACGCAAGTGGCACACCCCATCCTGGGCCACACCACACAGTCGGGCATCGTGCCACGCCTGTCCGCCACACCGGGTGTCATTCGCCGCACCGGGCCCACGTTGGGCGAAAACGGACTGGACATTCTCTCTAACGACCTGCATCTGGACGCCCAACGCATCCAGCACCTGACTGCACAAGGCGCGGTACATCTGCCTCCAAACCCCAAGGGATCCCCATGACACAAGACAACATGCCCCGTCGCAAGCTTTTGAGCCTGCTAGCCGGAAGCGGGGCGGCGGCACTATGGCCCGGTCTCTCGCATGCGCAAGCCACATGGAAGCCCACGCAGACTATCAACTATGTGATTGGCGTGGCGGCGGGCGGATCGGTAGACCTTTACGCCCGCGGCATCAAGCATGCGCTCGACACGCTGAAACTGGCCAATGGCCAGATCATCATTGCCGACAATAAACCCGGAGCGGCCGGTCTCATTGCATTGCAACAACTACAGCGCAGCCGTGGCAACGCGCACAGCCTGGGCACCTTTCACACCGGAAGCGTTGCAGGTCAGGTGACAGGCATACTGAAAGCAGACATTCGCGAGTTTGTTCCGGTAGCCATGCTGGTGGAGGAGACGACGCTGGTGGCAGTGCCGGTCGACTCCCCGCTCAAGACGGCCAAGGACTTGGTCAACGCCCTCAAACGCAACCCCGAGTCGCTCAAGATTGCCGTGGCGCCTTTGCGTGGCCTGAACACCCACTTGGCAATAGCCAAGCCGCTCAAGCTGGCCGGGGTCGACATCGCAAAACTCACGGTGGCACCGTTTCGCTCATCGGCAGATTCCATGACGGCCCTGTTGGGCGGCCATGTAGACATCGTCTCAGCTACCGGCCCTGCGGTAGTTCCAATGGCACAGGCGGGCAGGGTGCGTATCCTGGTCAGTGCAGCGCCCGAGCGCAGTAACGGCCCGCTGGCTAAGGTTCCCACCTGGCGCGAAGAAGGTGTGGCGACTGACTACGTCAGCTACAACGGTGTGCTTTTGCCGGCTGGCGTGGACGCCGAACAAATCCGCTTCTGGGAAGCCGCGCTCAAGAAGGTTGCCGCGTCACCCGATTGGATTTCGCTGGTCGAGAAGTCCGGCAACAAACCGCTGTTCAAGGGCTATGTTGATTCCCACCGGTATATGCAAAATGAATTCAAGTCCACGCAGGAACTAGTGGCCGAACTCGGATTGACAGCACTATGAGCACACCCCACTGTTTCGAGCCCTCGGGCGAATGGGCCGCAGAACTGGCGGAACTACAACACCGCCGCAGCTTTGCGCTGGCCATGGGTGGGCCTGAGGCGCTGGCCAAGTTCAAGGCCAGTGGGCGCATGAATGCGCGCGAGCGCATTACCGCGCTGCTCGACACCAACACCTTCCGCGAGTTGGGATCGCTGGCGGGCAAGGGCCATTACAGCCGCGATGGCGTGTTCGAGAGGCTGGATCCGACCAATGCCATCGTCGGAACCGGACGAATAGCTGGCCGCAAGGTGGCCCTGCATGTGGACGATTTCACCATCCGAGCTGGATCATCCGAAGCCACCATCGCCGACAAATGGATCTATATCGAGCGCATGGCGCACCAGTTGCGCATGCCGCTTATCCGGTTAGTCGACTCTGCGGGTGGCAGCGTCAAGTTGTTAATGCAAATAGGCGGCACCAAGATTCCCGAGTACCCCAGCTGGCCGGCCAATGAGCTGCTCAAGACTGTGCCTGTGGTGGGCGTGGCCCTGGGTGCCTGTGCCGGGCAAGGTGCGATCAAGGTGCTGTCATCGCACTTCTCGGTGATGGTGCGCGACCAGGCGCAGGTCATGGCGGCCGGGCCCCATGTGGTGCGCCAAGCCTACGCCCAGGACGTGGGCAAGAACGATCTGGGTGGCCATATGGTGCACCGCAAGAGCGCGCTGGTGCACAACGAGGCGGTGGACGAGATGGACGCCTTGCGCCAGGTACA
>CAIYDK010000044.1 GCA_903924955.1 uncultured beta proteobacterium
ACCGGACCGGTAACGCCCGGCAAGGCCTGGGTCGAGATGGTCCACCGTTACCTGGCCATGGGGGTGGGCGTAATGATCACCGTGCTGGCAGTTGCCGCCTGGTTGGGTCGAAAATCGTTGCAGGGTCGCGCGGCGATCAGCCCCTGGTGGCCCACCGCAACCTGGGTGTGGGTGTGTATTCAGGGGGCTTTTGGTGCCCTCACTGTGACCATGAAGCTGTTTCCTGCCATTGTGACCTTGCATTTGCTGGGCGGCTACATTCTGCTGGCCCTGCTGACCGTGCAGGCGATCGGGCTGGCGATTCAGCAAAATGTGCAGTCGGTCAGCATGCTCCCGTTGCGCACCCGAATGTGGATCGCGGTGGGGTTGACGGTGCTGCTGGCGCAGTCAACTTCTGGCGCCTGGGTCAGCACCAATTACGCGGTACTGGCCTGTACGGAGTTTCCAATGTGCCAGGGGAACTGGTGGCCACAGATGGACTTTGCCGGCGGCTTTGAGATCTGGCGGCCGCTGGGCTATGGGCGCGATGGCGCGCATATCAGCTTCCAGGCGCTGACGGCAGTGCATTTCACGCATCGATTACTGGCCGCATTAACCCTGGCCCTGCTGGCAGCCTTGGCCTGGTCTTTGCGTTCAGCGGAGTCCGTTCGCCGTCCGGTCCGCGCGCTGAGCCTGTTGCTGGTCTTGCAGCTCGCGACCGGCCTGAGTAATGTAGTGTTGGATTGGCCCATTGTGGCTGCGATTCTGCATACCGGTGGGGCCGGTGCGATGGTCGTCGTTCTGGTTTGGCTTCTGCGGGCAACCAGTGCCACTCACGTCCAACAGTCTGATGCCGTGACTCCGACCGGGCGGCTCGCATGACCGCCATTGCACCAGTTTCTACCCCCTCGGTGATTCGGCAGTTCTACGCGCTGACAAAGCCGCGCGTTATCCAGTTGATTGTGTTTTGTGCCTTGATTGGCATGGTTCTGGCCGTTCCAGGTGTACCTGCGCTGTCGCAGGTTGGTCTGGCGGCGGTGGCCTGCCTGGGCGTCTGGCTGGTGGCGGCTGCCGCTGCCGCCTTCAACTGCATTGTGGAGCAGGGGATTGATGCCAAGATGAAGCGCACTGCCTGGCGCCCCACCGCCCGAGGGGAATTAAGCAACACGCAGACTCTGGTTTTTTCTGCGGTGCTGTGCACGGTGGGTTCGGCGTTGCTGTATTTTTGGGTCAATCCGCTAACCATGTGGCTGACTTTTGCCACGTTTGTCGGCTACGCGGTCATCTATACCGTCATTCTCAAACCCCTGACGCCCCAAAATATCGTGATCGGCGGAGCCTCAGGCGCCATGCCGCCGGTTATTGGCTGGGCCGCCATGACGGGTGACGTAGGGCCGGAAGCCCTGATCCTGTTTCTCATCATATTTTTGTGGACGCCGCCCCATTTTTGGGCGCTTGCCCTGTACCGGGTGGAGGATTACCGCAAGTCCGGTTTGCCCATGCTGCCGGTCACGCACGGCAGCGAGTTCACGCGGCTACAGATCCTGCTGTACACCTTTGTTCTGTTTGCTGCCTGTCTGTTGCCCTTTGTCTACGGCATGAGCAGTTGGCTGTACCTCGCCGCAGCCGTGGTGCTGGGCATCGGTTTTTGTCTGTATGCCTGGCAGTTGTGGCGCGATTATTCGGACGAACTGGCGCGCCGCACTTTCCGTTTCTCGCTGATTCACCTGAGTGTGCTCTTCGCGGCCCTATTGCTGGACCATTACCTGCTTTGATCATTCAGCGAACACCCAAATTTTTACTATGAAAAAACGATTTGCTATAAAAACAATAGCTGCTTGCGCAATGATTGCGGGGGCTGTAGTGCTATTTTCTGCCTGCTCTCCCCAGCAGGCCGCCTTTTCCTCGGTTGATGTGACCGGGGCCGAATATGCGAAGAATTTTGAACTGACGGACCACAACGGCCAAGTTCGGCATCTACAAGACTTTGCCGGAAAGGTGGTGGTCGTTTTCTTTGGCTACACCCAATGCCCCGACGTGTGTCCGACCTCCATGACGGAGTTGGCGGAAGTAAAAAAAGCCCTCGGCAAGGACGGTGACCGCCTGCAAGGGCTCTTTGTAACGGTGGATCCGCAGCGCGACACACCTGAGCTGCTCAAGGCCTACATGGCCAACTTTGATCCCAGCTTCCTGGCCCTATATGCCACGCCAGACAAACTGGTCGAAGTGGCCAAGGAGTACAAGATTTACTTCAAGAAGGTCGACGGCAAGTCCTCCACCAGCTACACCATGGACCATTCAGCAGGCAGTTACGTCTACGACACCAAAGGTCAGTTGCGCCTGTTCACCCGCTACGGTATGGGCCCCAAGGGTTTGACCGAGGATGTTCGAATATTGCTCAAGCAGGCTTCGTGATTGTTGGTGCAAGCCCCCGCCAGGGCTGAGTAGGATGCTACTAAAAGTGTAGCGCTGCGTGTTGAAGGCGGACTCAGGCGTATGCAGCCAGAGCCACTTTCATTTTTTTCATGGCCGCCACTTCGATCTGGCGGATGCGTTCAGCGCTCACGCCATATTCAGCGGCCAGCTCATGCAGAGTCATTCCACCCGAATTGTCATCGTTTACTTTGAGCCAGCGCTCTTCCACGATGCGCCGGCTGCGGGCATCCAGCGCTTCCAGCGCCGTGGCAATACCCTCAGATGCCAGTACATCGCGTTGGTGCGCCTCGATCATGGCGACCGGCTCGTGGCTGGTGTCGGTGAGGTAAGCAATCGGGCCAAAAGCGTCCTCACCGTCGTCCGATGGGCTCGGGTCCAACAGTACATCACCGCCCGACATGCGTGTCTCCATCTCGATCACTTCCTCGGGCTTGACCTTCAGCTCGCGTGCCATCGCGTTGATTTGCTCGGGGTTGAGTGTGTCGCGGTGGGTGCCGGCGTCAGCTGCAGCGTCCTCGCTCTTGAAGCGTTGCTTCATGGAACGCAGGTTGAAGAACAGCTTACGCTGTGCCTTGGTGGTTGCCACCTTAACCATGCGCCAGTTTTTCAGGATGTATTCATGGATTTCGGCCTTGATCCAATGCAGGGCATAACTGACCAAGCGCACGCCCTGATCCGGGTCAAAACGTTTGACCGCCTTCATCAGGCCCACGTTGCCTTCCTGAATCAGGTCGCCGTGGGGCAATCCATAACCCAGGTATTGGCGTGAAACAGATACCACCAGTCGTAAGTGAGAGAGCACTAACTTACCTGCCGCTTCAAGGTCGTTATCGGTTTTGAATTGGCGTGCGAACTTCTGCTCCTCTTCCAGGGTGAGCATGGGCAGGCGGTTGGCCGCCGAAATATAAGCGTCCAGATTGCCCAGCGAGGGAACCATTGACCAAGGGTTGGCCAGTGCCAGTGCGGGGGATGCGGAACCAATGTTGAGGGACATACCAGTACTCCTTGTGTGTCGGATG
>CAIYDK010000045.1 GCA_903924955.1 uncultured beta proteobacterium
GCTCCGCCGAATACCAGCATGCCACCAGGAGTCACTACCCGGGGAGCAATGAGATCGTCTGGCAATGGCGTATCGTCATCCAGTAGATGACCAAGGGTGAAACTTGGCAGCAATGGGGTGGCCGCCTTGACGACCCTGCGCTCACCATCTGTCATGAACGCTTTGCAGTCAAACCCTTCTGCCACACCGTCTGCAGCATCCCATTTGACCGGCTTGTCAGTCGGGGGGACCAGGATCGCCACGGAATTGCATCCTGCAAGTGCACAGGCCTTGGCTGCGTTTTCTGCATACTCCCAACCCGGTGAATCCCGGTCTGGCCAGATCAGGACATCCTTACCTCTGAGCGGACTCCAGTCTGTCTTGTCGATAGGAGCCTTGGCCCCATTCATGGCCGTCGTGGCGACAATGCCCAGGCCAATCAAGGCGTCGGCACATTTCTCGCCCTCTACCAACACAATTGCGCGTGAGGTAGATACGATTGGCAGGTTGTAGATAGGTCGGGGGTCGGGCGCGCGCCACATACGGGCACGCACGTCCCAAGGGCGAAACTCCTTGCCGGTTGGCGGGTCATACCGGTAGACGCACGCAATGAGTTCGCCCTGGGCCGTGCAGTAGTCCCACTTGGCGGTATATGGCCCCAACTCATCTATCGGCACACTGCGCGTGTCACGCACGACGGGTCGGATGATGGGTGGGGCAAAACCCAGCCATTGCCGGATCTCTTCGACAACCCGCGGAAAGTCATGACGCGCTGACAAACCTTGGGACATCGCCCAAAGGTCAAGGACATCACCACCGTCCTCCGTTGAGAAGTCCTTCCACAACCCGCGTCTGGAACCATCCAGTTCGACCACCATGCTTTTGCCTGGTGTCCCGTCGACATCACCAATGTAGAACTTGCTGCCTCGTATCCGCCCGTGTGGAAACAGGTAGTGGAGAACGGATTCGAGTCGATCTAGCAGCGCTGCCCGCAGCGTCTCAGTATCGGCAGCCAGGTCGTCGCGTTGCTCAGGAGCGTTGTTGTAGTCCAACCAGACAATGTTGTCCTGGGTCATGCACCACTCCAGCACCGGTCCTGCCAAGCGCAGAACTTGCACTCCATATGGGTCGGCGTAGTGGTATGGCGTGGAAGCGTCTCACCCACAGCGGTGGCGGTAATCACCCGCACTCCGCGATCTGACATGCGCTGCGCCAGCCCGCCGTCGAAAGGCAACAACTCGAACCAAAGCTCCTGGGTGTCCTTGTTGATAGCAGTGAACAGCGCCGGGTTCTTTGCAACGCCGGGTACCGATGCCTCCATGTAGGCCTGGTAAATGGCCACTTGAGCCGCATAGATGGGTTTCGACTTAGCCACGCCTTGTTTGACGGTATCCCGCCAGGACTTGTCATTCATGGTTTTGAACTCCCAGATGGCCGGGTAAGCCATGCCGAAATCCCCAAGAACCGGAGGACCGCCATTCAGGATGCCGTCGACGTGACCCTGAATCCGGTCACCCGCCACAGAGAAGCCAAACTGACCACCTTGTGCCTTACGGGTATACAAGTCGAACCCTGCCAGCTTGAGCCAACGGATTGCCAAGTCCTCCAGGGTGTGCCCGACTTCAAATATGCGCAGCAGACGGCCGGAAAACTCACGACCGCCGTCTACAGGCGTCCTTGTGTACTCATATTGAAGCGCGCGCTCACAGGCCACGCCGAGTCGGGACGCGCCCAGGTAATTGCGCGGCACCTGGTTCTCGCGTTCCCGCGCCAATCCTAGATCGATCAACGCGCTGATCTGCTCATCAAGCTTGGGGCGGTGATTGAAGTCCAACGTCACATTGCACCCCTTACTTCCGCAGTCGTCTGCTGCTGCGCGATGCGCTGCTCCAGAAACGTGCGGTCTCGGGCTGCCATGCGCTCATGCTCCGCGAGCATGTGCGCCTGATAGGCCGAGACCACTACATCGACCAGAGTCAAGACCTCCTCTCGGCTGTAATCCGCCAGAGGTCGTGTCATACCAATTTCGCCGACAAATTCACCCAAAGGTAAAAGACAGGATCGCATCGCCACGATCTCCATTTCCGTGGGATCAATCATGTGTCCCTCCGTTTTGTTCATGATTTGAGAAAAGGCGTTCTGGCACGCCATGGAACAGAACACCCACCGGTCCGAATACCTGCCTGGATCGCTGCGGCGCAAGCGGGCGTTAAACCAACCCAGCCCCTTGGCCTGGCGACTGCAGACAGCGCATTTCAAGCTGCCTCCCGGTAGCTGTCGTTGGCAGCGACGACCAGGCGTTGGATCTGCGCCTTATTGAACTGAAAAGAGAGCAGTGCCGAAGCCTGATAGCGCGTCAGGCCAAAGTCGGCGCGCATCGGCTCGGGCAGATAGCGCAGTTGCTTTTCAGTGGGCGGCTCGTTGAGCCAGCGCCGCGTCTTGTGAGCGGAATCCTCAGACTCATGGTCGTTAAGCCAATCGTCGGCCTTAGCCATGCACACAGTGCGCTCGCCAACGGCCAATAGATGGGTACCCATGCCCTGACCGCCACCCACTGCATGCCAGCGACCAGCCAGGAAAAACACACCACCCCAAGCTGTGAATCCGGTGGCCATCAGTGCGTCGTCACAGCCAAAAAGGTCACACCAGCGAAAGTTGGAGCGCTTGAGCAAATCGATTTCACTCATCACGAAGTCGCTCAAAACGCCGCCATCCTGTGGTTGACGCTCCCATGTGTGGCCACAAAACGGACACTCCATGACCGCCAAAGGAACAACGGCACCACACTCCGGGCAATCTTTCGTTAGGGCCTCACCATCGTGCTGGTGGCCATTCAAGTTGACATCCTGCTCCAGTGCGCCATGCATGAGGCTGGCCGTACCAAAGTCGAGCACGATGCAGTCTGTCTGTAAGCGTCCGCCGAGTACCGTTATTGCCCCAGCCTGAAGGGGTGTGCAAGATCGGGTGAGTTGCACTCCATTGGTGGTGTGCACTCAGCCCGGTTAAGTGGACACCATGCAAGAGTCGA
>CAIYDK010000046.1 GCA_903924955.1 uncultured beta proteobacterium
CTGAGTACCTTCCCGCTGGTGCCGGATGCCGTTAAGGTAGCCGCACGCAATGCCTACCGTGATGTAGAGGAGGGGGTGCTGAAATGACGCTGTACATCACCGAGGTCTTAGGCCGCGCTACGCAGGGCCGCACACAACCCTACATTTGCCGCTGTGACGACGGTGATGTTTATTTTGTAAAGGGGCGCAGTGCCACGCGCAAAGGCCTGATTCACGAATGGCTGTGCGGCCACTTGGCGCAAGCCCTGGCCCTACCGGTGGCGCCGTTTGCCTTGGCGCAGGTGCCGCAGGAACTGATGGACGCCGACCTGTCCGGGTGGCTATCAGAACTTGGAGAGGGAGCGGTATTTGCCAGTCGCAAGGTGTTCGGGCAGGAATTGGCAATGGCCCAGGTGTCTGATGTTGACGTGAACGTGCGACGCGACCTGCTGGTGTTTGACTGGTGGGTGCGTAACGGCGACCGTTGCCTCACGGCGCGCGGTGGCAATGTGAATCTGTTGTGGCAGCCTCAGGCCGTAATGCGCAGCGAAGATGACGAGCGCATGCTTACCGGTCAACTGGCAGTCATTGACCACAATCTGGCGTTTGACGCTGACTTTTCTCCATTGGACTTTTGCCAGACGCACGTGTTTGCCGCGGACATTACGGAAACCTTCAGCGACTTCGTGCTGCGCGAGTCCTACAGACACCGTTTGTCGGAAGCTCTGGCGGGGTTGGAGGCGGCGTGGAATAATCTCCCTGCGGCTTGGCATTTTGTGGACGCGGAGCAGACAGTCCTCACTGCATATGCCAAGGCTGACGTCTGGACGACGCTGCGTCGCGCCGAGTCGCCCGATTTTTGGAACCTACCCGCATGAATGCCGCTTGCCACTACACCATCGTACGTTTCACACCCTTCGTCGAGACCGGGGAGTTTGGTAACGTCGGCGTTGTGTTGTTCTCGCCCACCGCGCGCTACTTCGGCTTCAAGGTGCTGGGGCAGCGCTATTCGCGCATCACCAATTTTTTTGAACAACTGGATGCCAGGCTGTTTCGAGCGAGCATGCAAGCCACACGCAACGAACTGCAACGGGTCAGTGACATGCTCAAAGGCATGGGAACTGACAGGCGCTTGAAGGCGCTGGACCGTGAAGGTGCGGTTGCACTATGGCAAGAGATTCTCAAGCCACGCGAGAGCATGGTGCGTTTCAGTGATTCACGTTTGGTGATGGCTGGCGACCCGCAGGCCAAATTGGGAGAGTTGTACGCCTACTACGTGGAGCGAAATTTTGCTACCAAAGAGTATCAGGAGAAGTTGCTCGAGCGCGGAGTGCGTGGTTTTCTTAGAGAGGCCCAGTTGCACGAGCGTTTTCATGAGCACCGCATCGGCAATGAGGAATACAACGCACAGTTTCCTTTTGTGCAATTGCAGGACGATGCACCGGTGAAGGCCATCAAACCCTTGCGGCTCGATCATGCGCAGCCAGCGCAGATCATTGACCATGGCGGGCAGTGGCGTGTGCGTGTGGAGGCTTTGGCCAAGCGCAATTTGCTGCCAGGCAAGGTGCTTTTTGCCGTGAATGGGCAACTCACTGGTGAATCAGCACAGGCACGCGCGCAACGCGAAGTTGTCGCCGCCTTGCTGGATTTGGGTGTGCAGGTCAGGCCGGCAAATGATCGACAGGCAGTAGTCGAGTTTGCTCGCGATTGAATGCCATCGAATCCATAGTCGTCTAACGCGCAGCGCTGGTTGATTGCGCACACGCCGCACAAATGCAGGCCGTGCCGCGAGCCTCCTCGGGAAGGTTTGACAGCAGCGCTGCGTCAAAGGTGACACGCGTGCACCAGCAGGGCGGCTGCTTGACGCCGGTTTCGCGCTCCGCCTCCGCCGCGCACTGATTGGGCTTGCCGCACAGCGGGCAGCGCGTCGGGTCGACGCCTGGCCTGGTTTCGCTCACGCCGCCGCCTTCACCTTCAGCCGCCACGCGTGCAGCAGCGGCTCGGTGTAGCCGCTGGGTTGTGCCAGGCCCTTGAAGACCAGATCGCTCGCTGCCTGGAAAGCCATCGAGGTCTTGAAGTTGCCAGCCATGTTTTTGTACAGCGGGTCGCCGGCGTTCTGCTTGTCCACCACGGCGGCCATGCGCTCCAGGGTTTCCTGCACCTGCGCTTGCGTCACCACGCCGTGGTGCAGCCAGTTGGCGATGTGCTGGCTGCTGATGCGCAGCGTGGCGCGGTCTTCCATCAGGGCCACGTTGTGGATGTC
>CAIYDK010000047.1 GCA_903924955.1 uncultured beta proteobacterium
CAATGCCCTTGGGGCCATAGATCTTGTGGGCCGAGAGTGACATCATGTCTATAGGAAGCACATCAAGGTCAATAGGCACTTTTCCTGCAGCTTGCGCTGCATCCACATGGAACAGCGCGCCCTTGGTTCGACAGATGGCACCCAGGGCTGCCACGTCCTGCACAACACCGGTCTCGTTGTTCACCATCATGACCGAGACCAGCACCGTGTCGGGGCGCAGCGCCGCCGCAAATACCGCGTGGTCCAGCAAGCCGCTGGGCAGCACGGGCAGGACGGTGACCTCAAAGCCCTCGCGCTCGAGCTCGCGCATGCTGTCAAGAACGGCCTTGTGCTCGGTGGCGACCGTAACCAGATGCTTGCCCTTGCTGCGGTAGAAGTGCGCAGCGCCTTTGATAGCCAAATTGTTGGACTCGGTAGCCCCTGAGGTCCAGGCAATCTCGCGCGGGTCCGCGTTGATGAGGGCACACACCTGTTCACGCGCCAGCTCCACCGCCTCGTCTGCCGCCCAGCCATAGGCGTGGGAACGGCTGGCGGGGTTTCCGTACAGGTCAGTGAGATATGGAATCATCTTGCCCGCAACGCGCCGGTCCACCGGGGTGGATGCGGCGTAGTCCAGATAGACCGGGCGCGCAGTCGTGTGCTGGTTAGGGGCATGCACCATGGCGGGTTCCTGACAAAAGGGTGAACACGCTCGGTGTTTTGCAATTTCGGTGCCACAGCGCTGAGCAAACCAAACAGCACCCCCGGACGCGAAATTGTTGGTTTTGTTGGCGCGTCAGCATGCAACGGTGGCCCGGCCTGTCTTCTTTGTCGTAAATAGACCGGTGTGTCTAGCCGACACAAAGCATCTGGTGCGCTTCTTGCAGCGCAGCAATTTTGGCGATGATTACGCACCGTTTCGCATCAACCGGAGGCCCCTATGGTGCATACCCAAAGCGTCGAGACCCGGCGCGAACTCAATGCGATTTACGAGGTCAGCAAGACCCTTGCGACCTCGCTGGATGTGACCAAGACGTTTCGCGAGGCGCTCAACTATTTGCTGCACGCATTTGAGTGGCGGCGCGCCTTTGTGGTGCTTAGCGAGCCCCAAGGGCTCTTAGGCGGTCTGTGCGCCGTAGGGCTCACGCGCGACGAGCAGCAGCGCCTGCAGTTTAAGCAGGGCGAGGGCATCGTCGGGCGCGTCTATTCCAACGGCATTCAGGTGATCGTACCGGACGTGCGCCTTGAGCCGCTGTTTCTCAACCGCACGGGCGGTGCGGACCAAAGTCCCGGCGTGGCCATTGCCATGCTGGTGACCCCCATACGCGCAGATCGCCATACCGTGGGCGTGCTGACCGTGGATTGCCTGAACCCCAACGAGAGTCGCGGCTTTACCAAAGACCTGCAGGTGCTCAAGATGGTGGCCACACTCATGGGCCAGGCCATACTGCTGCGCGGCAGCGTGACCGCCGCGCATGAGCGCATACAGGACGAGGTGCGGCGCATGCACAAGGTGCTTAAGCCCGCCAAGCAGATGGATGAGGTGGTAGGTATCTCCGCACCCATGCAGGATGTATTTGCCCAAGTGCACCAGGTGGCACCGGCGCGCACCACGGTGCTGCTGCGCGGTGAAAGCGGTACCGGCAAGGAGGTGATTGCGCGCTCCCTGCACAGGCTCTCGCCTCGCAAGGGCGAGGCGTTCATCAGCGTCAACTGCGCAGCACTCACCGAGTCGCTGCTGGAGAGTGAGCTGTTTGGTCATGAGAAAGGCTCCTTTACCGGAGCCCAAGGCCAGCGCAAGGGGCGCTTTGAACTGGCCCATGGCGGCACCCTGTTTCTCGATGAAATTGGCGATATCTCTACCGCCTTTCAGGCCAAACTGCTGCGCGTGCTGCAGGAGCGCGAATTTGAGCGCGTGGGCGGCGCACAGGCGGTCAAGGTCGATGTGCGGCTCATACTGGCGACCAATCGCAACTTGGAGCGCATGGTGCAAGCGGGTGAATTTCGCGCTGACCTGTATTACCGCATCAATGTGGTGAGCATTCAGTTGCCGCCTCTGCGCGAGCGGCGCGAAGACATTCCGCTGATGGCCCAGCATTTCTTGGATCGCTTTAACCGGGAGAACGGACGCACCGCCCACTTCAGCCCGGCCGCCATGCGCGTGATGAGCAGTTGCTACTGGCCCGGCAATGTGCGCGAGTTGGAAAACTGCGTGGAGCGTACCGCCACCATGGCGCGCGACGAAGTCATCTCCGACCTAGCCTTTCCGTGCAAGGGCAACCGCTGCCTCACCCAGGTGCTGCACCATGTAGAGCGCGAGGACGCCGTCACCCCGGCACGCCTGGCCGACATCGCCATTGTGGAAGTGCCCACCGGCCCCCCGGCTGCGACGCTACCCCCAACCCCACCCGTGGCTGCAGCACCCGCCGACCCCGACGACACACTGGCCGACGCGACTGCGCCGGATGCCGCGACCTCAACCGCCAACGACACCGATGGCAAACCCGAAGGCGAACGCGAGCGCCTCATCTGGGCCATGGAGCGCTGTGGCTGGGTGCAGGCCAAGGCTGCCCGTCTGCTGAAGATTACTCCACGGCAAATGGGCTACGCATTGCAAAAGAATGAAATCGAAGTCAGAAAGTTTTGAACTTCCTATCTGCAGTGTTGGGTTTGTCGTATCACTGACAGGCCCGTGAATTATCTTGTCTGGGGACGGGTGTGACATGTTCAACACCCTACAAAAAGCCCAAGAATCGGTGTCCACTTGCATGGCATGGATTTAGCTATTGATCCCTGGTGCGACCACGGTTGGTTGCGAAAAGGGTGTTCATGCAAGCTACCAGCTACATCAGCGTAGGCCAGATCAAGACCCTGGGCGCCAGGCTGGACCTGAGCGTCGCTGGCGGCGGATGTGGAGCCCAGGGCGAAGAGGGCAAGGCCAGTTGTGGTTCGTCCGACGGACCCGACGATATGCCTCAGGCGGTGTGGGACAAGGTGAAGAACCACCCCTGCTATTCGGAAGAGGCACACCACCATTTCGCGCGCATGCACGTGGCGGTGGCTCCTGCGTGCAACATACAGTGCAACTACTGCAACCGCAAATACGACTGCAGCAACGAGTCGCGCCCCGGCGTCGTGTCGCAAAAACTCAGCCCTGAGCAGGCCGTGCGCAAGGTGGTTGCCGTGGCTAGCGAGATTCCGCAGATGACGGTGCTGGGCATTGCCGGTCCGGGCGACGCGTTGGCTAACCCGGCCAAGACTTTTGAGACTTTCCGCCTGTTGCATGCGCAGGCGCCCGACATCAAGCTGTGCATCTCCACCAACGGGCTGGCCCTGCCCGACCTGGTCGACGAGATCTGCAAATACAACGTGGACCACGTCACCATCACCATCAATATGGTGGATCCTGTCGTGGGCGCGAAGATTTACCCCTGGATCTTCTGGAACCACCAGCGCGTCACGGGCTATGAAGCGGCCAAGATCCTTCATGAGCGCCAGATGCTGGGCCTGGAAATGCTCACCGCGCGTGGTGTGCTGACCAAGATCAATTCGGTACTCATCCCTGGCGTGAACGACCAGCACCTTATGGACGTGAATCGCGAAGTCAAGAAGCGCGGCGCCTTCCTGCACAACATCATGCCGCTCATTTCCGAGGCCGAGCACGGCACCGTGTTTGGTCTGACGGGCCAGCGTGGGCCTACGGCTGCCGAGCTCAAGGCGGTGCAAGACGCTTGTATGGGCGGTGCCAACCTCATGCGCCACTGCCGCCAGTGCCGTGCTGACGCAGTGGGCCTGCTTGGTGAAGACCGCAGCGATGAGTTCACCCTGGACAAGCTTGAAACTATGGACGTGGTCTATGACCTGGACAAGCGCCGCAAATACCAGGAGCAAGTGGAACTGGAGCGCCAGGCCCAACAAGAAGCCAAGCATCAAGCACTTGCCGCGACCCAAGCGCTAGCGGCGACGGACGAGCTCAAGGTGATGGTGGCCGTGGCGACCAAGGGCGGTGGCCGCGTCAACGAACACTTTGGTCATGTGACGGAATTTCAGGTGTTTGAAGTCTCGGCAGCGCAGGCGCACTTCGTGGGCCACCGCAGGGTAGACCAGTACTGCCAGGGCGGCTACGGTGAGGACGAGCAACTGCCCTCCGTGGTGCGCGCCATCAACGATTGCCACG
The DNA here is from genome assembly GCA_903924955.1 of uncultured beta proteobacterium. Classification (GTDB taxonomy): domain Bacteria; phylum Pseudomonadota; class Gammaproteobacteria; order Burkholderiales; family Burkholderiaceae_C; genus Allorhodoferax. The sequence continues at coordinate 4,157 of CAIYDK010000047.1, forward strand.
CAGTGCTGGTGGCCAAGATAGGCGCGTGTCCACGCGACGAACTGATGGCCGCGGGAGTGGAGCCAGTAGACCAGTTTGTCGGCGAATTCATTGAAAAAGCGGCGCTGTCGTGGTTCAACGACTACCGCGCACGCATTGCCAGCGGTGCCGTAGTGCACCAGGCCCGTGGCGACGCGCAGATTCGCCAGGGCGCCTATACCAACCTCACGGGCAGCCTGGCTGCCTGAGTTTCCCAATTTCACCACCCACCAGGAGTCACCATGGCCCACAAAATCATCATGTCCACTTGCACCGCCTGCTCTGCTTGCGAGCCAGAGTGCCCCAACGTGGCCATTCGCGAGAAGAACGGCACCTACCTCATTGACCCCAAGAAGTGCACCGACTGCGAAGGCCACTTCGACTCGCCCCAATGTGTGGCCGTCTGCCCGGTGGACGGCTGCGTCGTCAAGGTCTGATCATGCTGCCCCAGCTCACCCTTACTGCGGCGGCGGAAAAGTTCATTCGCCGCGTGCTGCGCTTCTCGGGCCTGGGGGCCGGTTGTGGTCTGCGCCTGGCCGTCAGCCCCGGCGGCTGCTCGGGTCTGTCGAGCGAATTTAGCGCGCAGACCGCGCCTGGCAGTGACGAGCAAACGCTGGAGGTCAACGGACTGCGCCTGTTTCTGGGTGCCCAGAGTCGATTGCTGCTCAACGGCATCACCATGGACTTCAGTGAGACCGCCACCCAGTCGGGCTTTGTGTTCATCGATCCGCACAAAGAAGCATGTGCCTGCAGCACGGCCGACGCTGGTAACAGCGGTGTGACGCGTATTGAAATCAGCGCCATCGGGCGAGGCCGACCGGCTGTGCCCGTCGTGTCGCCCTGACTCGGCCCCACCATGAGCGCCGCCGGCCCACGCTTTGCAGACGAGCTGGCGGCATTTGCCCAAGGTGCCATAGGCGCGGGCCTGAGCCCCGAAGTCCATGCCCTCATCGACCAGGCCGCCCAGTTGCAGGACCAGCCCACCCAGGCGCAATCCCTGCTGGAGCAAGCCCGTGCTGCTGCGCCGCGCCACCCGGCCCCGCTGATTGCGCTGTACCGCTTTCACTTTTACGGCCACCGTCTGGAACAGGCCCTGGTGGCCGGGGAAGACGCGCTCGCCGTGGCGCGCACGGCCTTAGGGTCAAGTTTTGGTGATGAGCCACCCAGTGACGATGAGGCGCGCCACGACGCCGCAGTGCGTTTCTACTTGTTCGCACTCAAGGCACTGGCGTACCTGCATCTGCGCCTGGGCCAGCTGGACGAGGCCAAAGGTTACTTGCATGAGCTACGCCGCCTCGACCCGCGAGACCATGTAGGCGGTGGTCTGCTCTCCCACATACTGCACAGGCACCGCAGTGGTTCGGCACCCACTAGCGACTACCCGGTACGCGGTTGGCGCGCTGACGCGTCATGAACGGCTCAACGGTTTGCCTGCAGCGGGGAGTAAGGAAAGTATCCCATGGCTGACATCAACCGCGACGACAACGAGATCGAAATCGCCTCGCCCCCGCGTTTTGCCTTTGGCGAGCGCGTGGTTGCGCGCTCCGTGGTGCGCAACGACGGTACCTACCGCGGCTATGGCATTGGCGACGTGCTGGTACACAAGGGTGATGTGGGCTACGTCATCAGCATCAACACCTTTTTGCAGCAGTTCTACATCTACGCCGTGGACTTTGTGGAGTCCGGCCACCGCGTGGGGATGCGCGCCAAGGAACTCTGCACCCTGGACCATCTGCCCGATGAGGTGCTGGCCCAACTCGGCAACCGGGCGGTGGCGTTGGCCACGCTTGGAAGCGCCACTCTGACCAAGGAGCCCTGATGAACGCACTGCCCGGTACCGAAGTCCGCACCCCCGCCTATGCCTGGGGCCAGCGCGTGATCGCGCTGGACGATCTTCACAACGACGGCAGCTACCCCGAACGCGCGCTCGATGCCCTGCTGGCCGCGCGCGGCGCGGTGGGCGAGATTGTCAAGATAGGCCACGCGCAGGAGTTGAATGAACCGGTCTATCTGGTGCAGTTTTCGGATTGCGTGGTGGGCTGCCTGGAGATAGAACTGGTGCCCGCGCCGATCGGGCTGCTGCCCGAAGGTCCCGACGAGGCCCTGGCGTGAACGCTGTGGCAGGCCCAGCGCGCGTGAGCGGCGCCCAGATCGTTGACCTGGTACAGCGCCGCCTCGAGCAGGCGCTGAGAGGGCGTGCGCGCTACCGCTACGTGAAGCCGCGCGTACTACATGAGAGCGTGGGCTTTCGTATCCAAAGCCCGTGCTGCTCGCGCAATGTGGACCCCAGTGGCGGTCTGATAGACATTGCCTTGCTGGTGGCGCAGGAGCAGGGACGCTGGAGCCTGTGCGCGCGCGACCATGCAACTGCCACCTGGGTCAAGCGCATGGAAGACCAGAGCCTGGAGACGCTGCTCGACGCTCTGTGCACCGACAGCGCGCGCGAGTTCTGGCCCTGAAGTTCCTATGCTCTATCTGGACCACAACGCCACCACGCCCATGGCTCCAGCCGTGCTGGAGGCTATGTTGCCCGTTCTCACAAACGTGTGGGCCAACCCCTCGTCCCAGCACCAGGCGGGGCAGGACGCCAGGCGCGTGCTCGCCCAGGCCCGCGCGACGGTAGCCCGTGCGCTGGGCTGCAGAATCGCCGAAGTGATCTTTACCAGTGGCGCCACCGAGTCCAACCATATGGCAGTGCGCGGGCTGCTGGGTGCGGCACCCACAGCGCGCCGACGTGTGCTCTTTGGCAGTGTGGAGCACGCCAGCCATTTACGGCTAGCAGACGCGTTGGGGCGCGAGGGCCTGAACGTGCAGCGTATACCTGTGCTCTGCGATGGCACGCTGGACATGGTAGCCGCGCAGACGCTCATCACCGAAGAGGTGGCCCTGGTCTCGCTGATGGCGGCCAATAACGAAACCGGGGCGCTCATGTCGCTGGCCCCGGTGGCGGCGTGGGCGCAAGCGGCAGGTGCGCGTCTGCATGTGGATGCCACCCAACTCATAGGCAAGCTGGCGTTTTCATTTTCAAGTTGCGGTGCCGACGCCGTTTCCTTGTCGGCCCACAAATTTCACGGCCCGCGTGGCGCGGGTGCACTGCTGCTGCGCCATGGCGTGCCCTTCGCGTCGCCCATCTGCGGCAGCCAGGAGCGTGGCCGCCGTGGCGGTACCGAAAACCTGGCCGGCATTGTGGGCCTGGCCGCTGCGCTGGAACTGTTGGGGGACCTGGACGCCGATTCTGCGCGCGTCGTTGCGCTGCGCGACACACTGGAGCGCGGTCTGTGCCAGGCCCTGCCTTCCACGCATATCTGGTCGGCCAACGTGCCGCGCCTGCCCGGCACCTCGTACCTGCGCTTTGGCATGCTCTCGGCCGATGTGGTGCTGCAGCGCATGGGCCTCCTGGGCATTGCAGCCTCCAGTGGCGCGGCCTGCTCCTCAGGCGGTACTGCCCCTTCCCATGTGCTCAGTGCCATGGGCGTGTCAGAAGACGAAGCCCTGTGCGCCCTGCGTTTTTCACTGGGGCGCAGCAGCACGCAGGAGGAGGTGATGCGGGTGCTGCAAGCGCTACCGCCCCTGTTGCACCCCCTCCTGCGCGGCGAACTGCTGGCAGCCTGATTCCCAACCCATTACCCCAGGAGCCCCCTATGAAACTCATGATTCGCAAAGACAGCAAAGGGGTGCTCACGGGCTATGTGCCCAAGAAAGATCTGGAGGAGCCCATCGTCGCCATGGCGAACCCGGACATGTGGGGCGGCCTGGTCACGCTGGCCAATGGTTGGCAGTTTGAACTGCCCGTCATGCCGCCGGACACGCCCTTGCCCATCACGGTGGAAGCGCGCCGACTGGCATTGACTGATGACGCGGGCGATTAGCATGAGCATCAGCGCTGAATCCCTGCAGGCCTTTGCCAACGTGCTGCAAGGCGCTGCTTCGCTGCGCGAGGCGGTGGCGCACTGGCGCACGCACGACACGACCACGCGCATGGTGATCGTGGACGCGCACGATATGCGCGACGAAACTCCCGCCCTGCGTGTGGGAGCTTGCCAGGTCTATCTGGCGAGCTCCAACGGCCACTGCTGGTCCGTGACGCAGCAGCATGACGAAGCCAGCGCGCTTATCTTGTCGGAGAGTTAGTTCAACCATGGACGTGATCTCCCTGTTTGAACCTCACTGCGGCGCGCATGAACTGGAACTGGTCTGCGCCGTGCTGCAGTCCACGCAATGGAGCGAGGGGCCCATGGTTGCCTCGTTTGAGAACGCGTTTGCTGCGGGGGTAGGGCGCAAGCATGCGGTGGCGGTGCATAGCGGCACGCTTGCGACCTGGGTGGCACTGCGTGCGTTGGGCATAGGTGCGGGTGACGAGGTAATCTGTACCGCCCACTCTTGGCACCAGGTGGCGCAGGCCATTGCGCTGTGTGGTGCCACGCCCGTGTTTGCCGACATCAATTACTGGACCGGCAGCCTGAGTCCCGAGAAGGCCGCGCTCAAGGTCACGCCGCACACGCGCGCCATCCTGGCAGGCAATACCAATGGCCACCCGGCCGACTGGACCGCATTGCGCGCCTTGGCCCATGCGCACAGCCTGACGCTGATTGAGGACAGCACCGAAGCCCTGGGCTCGCGCTACCGCGGTCAATGCGTGGGCAGCTTTGGCGACGTGGCGGTGTTTGACTTCTCGGGCCCTTCGGCCCTGTGCACGGGCGAAGGTGCCATGCTGGTGACCGACGACGACGCCCTGGTGCACGAACTGCGCTATGTGCGCCAGCGCCGTCTGGCAGACCGGGGCTCGGTGTCGGTCGGTGCGCGCATACCGCTGCAGGCGGCGATGAGCGAGATCACCGCCGCGCTGGGTGTGACACAGCTCGCCACGCTGGACGAGCGGCTGGAACAGCGCAGCGAGGTGGTCGCCTGGTACCAGGCAGCCATGCAAAGCTTTGAAGGCATCAAGCCGCCCTACCTGGGCGAGGGCGTGGACAGCGTGCACTGGATGCTCTATGTGGTGCACCTGGGCAAGCGCTTCTCGGGCAGCACGCGCACGCAGATGATGGACGACCTGCTCTCCTGCGGCATAGAGACTGCCGCCTACAGCCAGCCGCTGCACCAGCAGTTCTATTACATGCAGGCCCAGGAGGCCATCGGCCGCCAGCGCGGGCAGTTGCGCGATACCGACCGCATAGGCGAGCGCGCCCTGGCATTGCCCCTGCACACCAAGCTCGACGCGGCGCAGGTGGAGTACATCGTCAAGACGCTCAAGGACACAGCCACCAATGTGGGTGCCGGAGCAGCCATTTACCTCTAAGGAAAACCATGCCAAGCCAAGACCTGATGCAGACCATTGCCCGCGAAGTCGAGGCCGGGACGGTCATCCCCTATCTGGGGCCAGAGATGCTGTCTCTGTGTGAAGCGCTGCAGGTGCCCGCCACACCATTGGCACTGGCTGAGTTCATGACGGCCAAGGTTAGCGTGCCGCACAAGATTCGCAAGCGCCTCACCCAGGCAGCGCAGTTCATCGAGAACTTCAAGCATCGCAAGTCGGTGGTGCATCTCATGAACGAGGCCTTTGCCAGCACACCTGCCCCTAGCGCGTTGCACCATGCGTTAGCAGCCAGCGGCGCGGGCCTGTGGGTGGATACCTGGTACGACGACACCTTTGCTGCCGCGCTGACCCAGAGCGGCCAGGCGTGGCTGCAGGTGCAGGGTCTGTCGCAGTCCGAGCATTTTGGAAACTGGACCGGCGTCTATGGCAGCGACGGCGTATCGCAGGCGCACATGCCCGTGCCTGCACAGTCCATCCTCTATAAGCCCCTGGGTAGCCATGGCCCCGCGGGCAACTACCTGGTGTCGGACAGCGATTTTGTGGAAGTGCTCACCGAGATCGACATCCAGACCCCCATTCCGGCGGTCGTGCAGGCGTGGCGCACCGGGCGCAGTTTTCTGTTTCTGGGTTGCCGCTTTGACGACCAGCTCACGCGCTGCTTTGCACGCCAGATCATGAAGCGCTCCAGCCAGCGCCACTGGGCTGTACTGCCCGAGGAACCCACCCGTATGGAAGCGCGCTTTCTGCAAGAGCAAAACATCACCCGCATTGCCATGCCCCTGGCGCAGTTTGCTGCGCAGTACATCGAAGCAACCGCACCGACCCTGGCCGTCTGAGCCCAGTAGGTCTATTCCCACTTCACTTAACCAAATCACTTTGCAACGATGACCACACTGACCGTTCTCCCCTCCGGCAAGACCTACGAAGCCGCCGCTGGCACCACCCTGCTCAAAGCCTTGCAAGACGCGGGTGAGGCCATCCAGAGTAAGTGCGGTGGTGAAGCACGATGCGAGGCATGCCACGTGTACGTGAGCGCAGGCCGCAAGAGTCTGTCGAAAATCCAGCGCGCCGAAGACGCCAAACTCGACGGCATCGTAGGCGTCAGCTCCAATTCCCGCCTGGCTTGCCAGGCGCTGTTGGGCCAGGAGCCTGTGACAGTGGAGTTGCTCTCCTAACCCACCAGCGCCACCGCCTTGATCTGCACCCAGACCGGCTTGCCCGGGGCCAACTCCAGCGTGGCCGCAGAGCGGCGGGTCAGGCGCGAGAGCATCGGTGAGGCGCCAATTTTGAGTCGCGTCAGGGTAAGGGCGGGGTGGGTGTCCTTGGCCATCTGGTCCACCACGGCGGGCATGCAGTTTTGTATGCTGATGCCCTCGCTGCGCTCCAGTGCCACGCTCACATCGCGTGCCAGCACGCGCACGCGCAGCGACTGCCCGGTGGCGTGGCCCACGTCGCGTACCCACAGGCTGCCGCCATCAAACTCCACCCGTGCCAGGTTCCACTGTGTGTCGCGCTCGGCTACAACCGTCTGCAGCACCACACCTGCGTCTTCGCCTACGGCAATGGGCAGGTCCAACCGAGCCAAGGTGTCGGTCAGCGGCCCGCAGGCCAGTGCACGGCCGGCTTGCATCACCACGATGTGGTCCGCCAGGCGCGCCACTTCGTCGGCTGCATGGCTGACGTACAGCACGGGAATGTCAAGGGCGCGGTGCAGTCGCTCCAGGTAGGGTAAAAACTCGTTCTTGCGCGCTAGGTCGAGCGCTGCCAGCGGCTCGTCCATGAGCAGCAGGCGCGGGTTGGTGAGCAGGGCGCGGGCAATCGCCACGCGCTGGCGCTCCCCCCCCGACAGGCCAGCGGGTTTGCGCTCCAGCAGCGGGGCAATGCCCAGTAGCTCGATGGCGCGTTCCCACTCGCCATCCTGCGCGCGCGCCGCCACGCGTGACAGTCCGTACTGCAAATTGCGCCGCACCGACAGGTGGGCAAAGAGCTGGGCCTCCTGAAACACATAGCCCAGGCTGCGCTGGTGCACCGGCGTGAAGTGGGTGCCATCCTGCCAGGTGCTGCCGTTGACCACCAGATGACCACCACTTGTACGTGTGAGTCCGGCCATGCAGCGCAGCAAGCTGGTCTTGCCGCAGCCCGAGGGGCCAAACACCGCGGTCACGCCCTGGCCCGGTAGCTCCAGGTCCACGTCGAGCGTGAAACCAGGATGCTGCAGCACAAAGCGCGCTTGGATGCTCATGGCTGGCGACTCCAACCCCGGCCGTACAGCACCAGCAGCACCAGGAACGAGAAGCACAGCATGCCCGCAGCCAACTGGTGCGCGTGGGCGTATTCCAGCGCTTCCACATGGTTGTAGATCGCCATCGACAGTACCTGGGTCTTGCCCGGGATATTGCCGCCCACCATCAACACCACACCAAATTCTCCTACGGTATGGGCAAAACCCAGCACGCCCGCAGTGACAAAGCCCGGTCGCGCTAGCGGCAGGGCCACCGTACAAAAGGCGTCCCAGGGCGAGGCGCGCAGCGTCTGGGCTGCCTCCAGCGGTGCGTCGCCGATGGCGGCAAATGCCTGTTGCAGGGGCTGCACGACAAAGGGTAGCGAGTACACGGCCGAGGCCAGCACCAGCCCGGCAAAGGTGAATGGCAGCACCCCCCAGCCCAGGGCCTGCGTGAGTTTGCCCAACGGTCCCTGGGGTCCAAACAGCACGAGCAGGTAGAACCCGATCACCGCAGGGGGCAGCACCAGCGGCAGCGTGACGATGGCGCCCACCACACTGCGCAGCCGCGAGCGCGAGCGCGCCAGCCACCAGGCAATGGGCGTGCCCACCAGCAGTAGCAACACGGTGGTGGTAGCAGCTAGTTTGGCAGTCAGCACGATGGCGAGCAGATCGGGGTTCAGAGCTAGTCCTCCGGTGCGAAGCACTTGCCATAGTCCGTGCACGCGCTGCATGACGGGGCGGGGCACACATAAATGCCTTCACGCGTGCAGTAGTGGCGGTAGATGAACTTCTTCCACTTCATGTCGGCGCTATTGAGCTGGGCCAGCGCTGGAAAGGCCGTGTTCATCAGCGTGCTGAGTTCGCCCCGCTGCGCCAGCCCCAGGTCTTGCCAGAGATGGTCGCGCCCACAGCAAGCGTAGGCCAGAATGCGCGCCAACCAGACTTCGGACTGCACCCGGTGCGCGCGGTATTCCAGCAGCAGATGGTAGAGATCGTCCAACTCGGCAATGTCTTGACCCGGCCCATCTTGCAGCACCAGGCGCGTACCCGGAAAGTAGTCTGTCCAAAGCACCTGAAAATCCGCGTCGTCCAGGCCCAGGCGCGCCGAAAGTACCCCCTTGCCCAGCGCGCGACCCGCCAACAGGCTGGCAAAAATCGGGCGCAGCGGCTCAGGGGCTGCTGGCGCCGCACGTCCCAGCAGGTCTTGCACCAAGTTGTGCCGTGAGGCGTGGACGGCGTGCATGCTCAATGGCGCGAAAACAGATCGCGCAGTTTGCACAGCGTGGTGGTGATGTCAAACCGCATATCGGGCAGGGCCTCACCGGCCATGATCTTTTTCAGCGCCACCAGGGGCTGGGTTTCGCCGGTCAGTAGCACCTGGGCGCCCCACTTCTGCATATGGCGCAGATAGCCGTCGCCCGCGCTCGCAGCGACGATGATTTCCACGCCGTGCAGGGGGTGGGGGCCATCGTCACGAAAGTAGTGTGGCAACTGGTCCTTGGTGAGTTCGACTTGCTGCGGGCTTGGAATGGGTGCACCCGGCTGGCAGTCATAAACCAGCCAGTGGCGCGTTTGCCCAGCGTGGCCTGAGACCTCGCGCCCCTGGTTATTGACGGCAATGGCAATTTTCATGGCGGCAGTCCTTGTGAGCGAAGTGAGAGTGTGACTTTCCAAGCCAGATTCGTGCCCAGTCGCCTCACGACCCTACAGTTCGTACCCAAAGGACTGGATGATGGTGCGCGCCTTGTCGCCCTTGAGGAATTTGAGCAGCGCCTGCGCTGCAGGCTTGGCCTTGCCCTGGTCTAGCAGCACAGCGTCCTGACGGATCTGCGTGTAGAGCTTGGCCGGCACCAGCCACGACGAGCCTTCTATTCGGCCGTCCTTCAACACCTGCGACAGCGCCACAAACCCCAGCGCCGCATTGCCGGTGCTGATGAACTGGTAGGCCTGCGAGATGTTTTCTGCGGTCACGATCTTGGGCTGCAGCACCTCATACACACCCAGTGCCTTCATCGCTTCCACGCCCGCTGCACCGTAGGGTGCGAGCTTGGGGTCGGCCAGTGCGATGTGATCAAACGCAGCCTGCTTGAGCACCTCGCCCTTGGCGTCCACTACGCCGGGCCTGGCCGACCACAGCACCAGCTTGCCAATGGCGTAGGTGAACTGGGTTCCCGGAACGGCGGCGCCTTCCTTGATCAGCCGGGTGGGCGTTTCGTCGTCGGCGGTGAGTAGCACTTCAAAGGGCGCACCGTTCTTGATCTGTGCGTAAAACTTACCGGTAGAGCCAAAAGAGGTCAGCAGCTTGTGGCCGCTGTCCTTCTCAAAATCGGCGGCGATCAACTTCATGGGGGCCGTGAAGTTGGCCGCCACGGCCACGGAGATTTCGTCGGCATGCACGCTAGCGCCCAGGGGCAGTAGCAGGGTCAGAAGCAGGGCAGGGAGAGTAGAGTTCTTCATCCAAAATCCTTTATGCAAGCGAGCGGTTAGTCGATGGAGGCCAGAAACACGCTGGAGGCCTTGAATACGGCGGTGACGGTCTGGCCTAGCTCCAGCGCCAGGTGTTTGACACTCTCAAGGGTGACGACGGCGGTAATCACATGGCGGCCTCCTGCCATGGTCAGTGTCACCTCGGCATTGACCGGCCCCGCGTGGATCTGGCTTACCGTGCCGGTAAAGCGGTTGCGTGCGGATATGCGCGCTTGATCACCTGTGAGCAGGAGGATGGACGAGGCCTTGACAAAGGCGAGCACATCGCACCCCGAGGTCAGGCCCAGGTTTTCTGCCGATTCACGAGTCACGATGGCGGTGAGCATCAGCCCGGGGGCCAGGGCCATGCATACCTCGGTGTCCACCACACCGTCTTTCACCGAAAGCACCGGTCCGGCGAACTGGTTGCGGGCACTGGTTTTCATGGACATTCTCCGTAGGGCCTGTCTAAAGTCTGCCGCGTCTTGCACGCCGTTTTGATCCAGATTGGCGCTGAGCTTTTCCAGCGCAAGTTGCGATTCCTGCTCCAGTGCCCGGTAGAAGGCAATGAGCTTGCGCGCAAAGGCACTCAGTTCGGTGCCGCCCCCATTGCGCCCACCGGCCATGCGGCTCACCAGCGCCTGCGGCGCGACGTTGTTCATGTCGTCCACAGCATCCCAGGCCGCCTTGTACGACATGGGCACGGCCTTGGCCGCCTGCGAGATCGAGCCGGTGCGCTCTATGGCTTCGAGTAGGCGTATGCGTTTGTCGCCCAGGAAACTGCCCATAGACGTGTCTATCAACAGTTTGCCGCTGAGTTTGGCGCTCATTGGAGAGACTCCTTTGCCACGACTGGCAAAGGGAGCGCGTAAATGTGCAGCATAGGACACCGCGCGCCATCGAAGACTGTTTGCTGAGTAGCCAGTGAATGTGCAGAAGTATTCATGCGTGGGGCATGGTTTCGCGCACAGGGCAGACCGGCGCGTCTGGTAAGGTGCTATACAACGATGGGACCACAACATCACTCCTGCTGGTAGCGTCTGCCACATTTCCTACAAATGTTTGCGACAAATGGCACATGAAAGCTTGGCGCTGTATACCTGCGCAAATAGCGTACCAGTGGGCCGCTGACACCCGACGTTCGGTGCCATATGGGGCTAAACTCCCCGTCAATTAGGCGTTGCGCGCTACGACATTAGTAGCAATTGGCGTGTGGACAGCACTAAATGTTTTTCTTGCCTGCCAACAGTTTGGCCTTGTCGGATGGGCTGTAGTGGTCAAAGTGGCCCTGCGCGGCGGCCACGCGCCGGTGTGCCATGCGTATGGCCTCGATCTTGCCGGCCGGGGCAATGCGCGAGACGCATTTCTCCAGTTCCGCGCTCTGGCACTGAGGGCATAGCGGACTTTGGCCTGAACGCACCAGGAGTTCAAAGCGCGTGCCGCAGGCCTGGCAGTGGTAGTCAAAAATGGGCATGTTCATCTCTCCTGTGGGTCAGGTTGTGCAGCGTTCGGTGCGCGATACGCAGCGTTCCAAAGTGGGAGCCATTGCAGGGTTTGTGCCAAGGCCGACCCACGCGTGCACGGCGGCCGTTTCAAAGCCCACATGGCGGCTGCCGTCGTCGCTGCGTTGCATCAGGGGGCGACGTATCAACAACGGCTCGTTCAGCAGCAAGTGCAAGGCCTCTTGCGCGTCCAGTTGCTCGGGCTGCACTTCCCCGCTTTTGACTCGAGGGGCTGCCGGGTTAAACCACTGGGCCACGGGAAGCGGCAGTAGAAAATCCAGCAACCGCTCAGCGCTCCAGGCGGCAGTGAGCAAATTGCGCCGCTCCAGCGTATGGCCCGCGGTCTCCAGCGCACTGCGCTGGCGTGCGTTGCCACTGCAGCCTGGCTTTTCAAAAAAGACGATATGGGTCATGGGGCGGCCTCAGAGGTTGGCGGGTCTGTGGGTTTGCAGTGCCAGAAGAGCTTGGGTCTGCGCCGTGATGGCCTGCACCGTGGGTGCTTGCAGACGCTTGAGCCAACGCTGGGGCAGGCGCGACGCGCCACAGCGCGCACCGGCGAGCATGCCCAGCAGCGCGCCCGTAGTATCTGCATCGTCACCCTGGTTGACAGTGGTAATCATTGCGGTCTCAAAGTCCTGATGCAGGATGAAGTGGTGCAGCACTGTTTGCACCGTGTCCACCACATAGGCGGTGGCGCGGCCCTTGTAGGGGGTGAACCGAAAGGCCGCATGCTCCTGCACCCACTGCGACACCCAGTGCGTGTTGCTGGCCTGGTCTGCTCCCAATAACAAACGCTGCAACAGGCGCCCCAGGCCCAGCGTGGCGGCGTCGGAGAGCGGGTGGTTGTGGGTGAGGCGCGCCTGCGCCAGCGACAGGCTCGCAAGCAGCGTGTCCTGGCCCAGGGTGACCAGGGCGGCGGGCAGATTGCGCATCAAGGCACCGTTACCCGCATCGCCCGGGTTGTAAGGGCCTGCCAGTGTGGCTTCGTTGAGGTAGCGCTGAATGCCGCGGCGGCAGGTGTTGCCACAGTCGACTGGCCTGCTCTTTAACCACTGTACATAGGACAGGGCAATCTCGTGCACTAGGGCGTCCTTTCCCTGGTCCAGCGCCTGCAATGCGCTGCCGCCGCCACGCAACAGGGCGTCGCCCAGGGCCAGACTCATGGTGGTGTCATCGGTCACCTGGCCGCGCGCGAGCTTAAGCCAGCCGCCGCCCAGCATATCGCGGTGAACGCCATACTGCAGCGCAATTTCGCGCGGGCGCATGAACTCCACGGTGGCTCCCAGCGCGTCGCCGATGGCAAAGCCCAGGTAGGCACCCAGGGCGCGGTCGTGCAGCTCATGCATAGCGGGCTGTTACCTCGTAGTCGCCACCCAGCGCCAGTACCTCCTGCTCGCCTTGCAGCACCTGGCCAGGCAGCAGGTCTGGAAACACCAGTACCTTGCAGGTGGGCACCTGTACCTCAAACACCCAGTCTCCAAAACATGACGCGTCTTCGGGCGAGACACTTAAGGAGACGATGTTGTTCAGCCGCACCGTGCAACGCCGCTCCTGCAGGCACCCACTGACGATCTGCTCCTCCAGGCGGTTGCTCCCTCGCCACAAGCGCAGGTGGCTCTCGCAAGCTGCGCCACCGACCGATGGCGGATGGGTGCGCAGCGCCCATTGGCAATATTCGTACAGTAGATCAAGCTGCTGGTGAATGTTGTTATGGTGATGGCGACTGCTGGCCTTCTCCTGCAAATAGGTGATCCACGCATCGGATGGAAAGCGTGCCAGCGGTGCCTTGTGAAAGGTGGGCACCAACCCGAAGCGGCTTTCCACCCAACCCTTCAGCACGGCGCCGGCGGTGCCATTGGAATCCATGCCCCAACCTTGCAGCAGTTTGCGCCAGCTGCTGCGCCAGCGCCGCTGCTCGGCTGGGCCCATGCCGTCGAGTTCGTGCTTAGCGGGTTTGCGCAGTCCAAAGGCGATGCGCAGGTAGTGCGCAAACATATCCCGCGCCTCAACCAAGTCTGGGCTGGACTTAAGCAGCGCAAAAAGTCCTGGGTGCGCCTCGCAAGTACCGGCAATGGACAAAGGAGTTGGCTTGGCGTTGAATGCGGTGCTGGACAATACCAGCGACGGAATACCGACCAGATTGGTCGCGTACCACCGCTGGGGTTGGTCTAGTGCATCTTCATGCGCCATCGGCTTGCACAGCGGGTGTCTGCGCTCAGACCGGGCGGTTTTCGTTAGGGTTGCGCACCGGACCCATCAGGGCCAGACCCTCGGCGTAGCTGATGGTGTCAAACGTGATGTCAAACTTTAGCGCGGCATCGGCCACTGCGTCGAGCTTGCCTGCCGTGTCCTTCTTCTTCAGGTCATTCTTCTCCAGGTAGAACAGGTCCAGCAACTCGTTGTAGACGGTGGACTCATCAATCGGTAGCACGTAAAACGTCGCGCCCTGATAGGGCACCTGGTATTTCTTGGAGAGGTCGATGTTGTTGCAGAACAGGAAATACTTGCCGCCAGCGCTGAGCGTGTCGCCCAACACTTCGGCCACATCTTTCAAATAAGCAAAACTGAGCAGGTAGCCCGCGAAGAAGGGCAGGTGCTTCTCGCCAATCTGTGCCACCGCCATGGCCTGTGCACACAGTAGCTCGGGCGGGCGGGCCTCGTCAGCGAGCTTGGGCGCAAAGCGCAGCGCCAGTTCGCCGCGAAAGCCCACGCGGTTGGGTTTGGCGGTCACGTCCTTGAGCAGGGGGTTGAGCAGGCGCCCCTCGCTCTCCAGCCGTGCAAGGGCAGTGTTGTCGATGGGCTTGGTGGCTACGGTGGCGGTCATGAAAAGTCCTTCGTTGTGGTTAATCAGGGGTGCGGAGCCGTGTTGCGCATCCAGTCGGCGGTTTTGAAAAAGGCGGCCATCAGCTCGGCGTGCAACGTTGCTTCCACCGATCTGTCGGCCAGGGCCGCGTCCATGCAAGCCAGCCAGGCGTCACGCTCGGCCTCGCCTAAGGCAAAGCCCCCGTGGCGCATGCGCAGACGCGGGTGGCCGCGCTGCACGGTGTAGGTTTGGGGGCCACCCAACCATTCGCACAGGTAGAGCACCAGCACGGACTTCGTAGAGGAGAGGTCTAAGCCGTGCATGGCTCGTATGCCACGGGCGTCGGCGCGTGCATCCATGTGGCCGTAAAACGCCTGGACCAGCGCGACCACGCCCGCTTCGCCGCCCATGCGCTCGAAGTGCGACACACGCGCTGGGGCGGTTGTGGTACTGGGTGGGGTGGCGGTCATTCTTCTTCTAGAGCAATGACCGTACCAGGTGCCTTGCGGCGCAAAGACATGCAAACGCACGGCGTGTGGCGCTGCAAACGCGACACAAACCACAGCGCGCGCCGCGGACAAAGATGTTTTTGCGACAGGGCCCTGCGTTTTGTAAGGAAGTCAACAAATGCGCTTGCTGCGGCATGCACCGTCCACGAATGCGGGTTTTCACTGGAGAAAAGCGCTAGACCACAGCGTTTCTTAAAGTCGTTTAGAGCATGGCATGGAAGCTGCAATAGGGAAGCTGCGCGGACACCGGTCCGGCCAGCGTGAACCTAAAACAAGAAGACCAATAGGCACGAAAGGCTGACAAAAGTCGCGGCAACGCTAGCTTGGTTTTTCATCTTTTCTATTGGAGTACTGCAATGGCTAAACTTCGGCAAATCGCCTTCTATGGCAAGGGTGGGATCGGTAAGTCCACCACGTCTCAAAACACCCTGGCGGCTCTGAGTGATCTGGGCCAAAAGATCCTCATCGTTGGCTGCGACCCCAAGGCCGACTCCACCCGACTGATCCTGCACGCGAAGGCGCAGGACACCATTTTGTCGCTCGCGGCGGAGGCCGGTTCCGTGGAGGACCTGGAGCTCGAGGACGTGATGAAGATCGGTTACAAGAACATTCGTTGCGTGGAGTCTGGTGGCCCCGAGCCAGGGGTTGGTTGCGCCGGACGCGGCGTGATCACTTCGATCAACTTCCTTGAAGAAAACGGTGCCTACGACGGAGTGGACTATGTGTCTTACGACGTGCTGGGCGACGTGGTGTGCGGCGGATTCGCCATGCCTATTCGTGAGAACAAGGCACAGGAAATCTACATCGTGATGTCGGGCGAAATGATGGCCATGTATGCGGCCAACAATATTTCCAAAGGCATTTTGAAGTATGCCAATTCCGGCGGTGTGCGTCTGGGTGGACTGGTGTGCAACGAGCGCCAGACCGACAAGGAACTCGAACTCGCCACCGAACTGGCCGGCATGCTGGGCTCCAGGCTGATCCACTTTGTGCCACGCGACAACATCGTGCAGCACGCAGAGTTGCGCCGCATGACGGTGATCGAATTTGCACCGGAGTCCAAGCAGGCGGCGGAGTATCGCACGCTAGCAACCAAGATTCATAACAACGCGGGCAACGGCACCATCCCGACGCCGATCACCATGGACCAACTCGAAGACATGCTCATGGAGTTCGGCATCATGGACCAGATCGACGAGTCGCAAGTGGGCAAGAAGGCTGCCGAGCTGGCTATCGCCTAAGAGGCAAACGCTCCAGCCTGATCCGCATGCAGTCGGGTCAGGCCGGACCCCTGCCACACCGAAACACTATTTACACCGGAGCTTCCTTATGACTGCCACCGTTGAAGAGCGCAAGGCCGCGAACAAGGCCCTGATTGATGAAGTGCTGAAAGCCTATCCCGAAAAGATGGCGAAGCGGCGCGCCAAACACCTGGGCACGTTTGAAGACGGCAAGCCTGACTGCGGTGTCAAATCCAATATCAAGTCATTGCCCGGCGTGATGACGATACGCGGCTGCGCCTACGCCGGCTCCAAGGGCGTGGTGTGGGGCCCCATCAAGGACATGGTGCACATCAGCCACGGGCCGGTGGGCTGCGGCCAATACTCGTGGGCCGCACGGCGCAACTACTACATTGGTACCACCGGTATTGACACCTTCGTCACCATGCAGTTCACCTCCGATTTTCAGGAGAAGGACATCGTGTTTGGCGGCGACAAGAAGCTCGACAAGATCATCGATGAAGTACAGACGCTGTTCCCGCTGAACAAGGGCATTTCCATCCAGTCGGAGTGCCCGATCGGACTCATCGGTGACGACATTGAAGCGGTGTCCAAGAAGAAGAGCAAGGAGCTTGGCGGCCACACCATTATTCCGGTGCGCTGCGAAGGCTTTCGCGGTGTGAGTCAGTCGCTGGGCCACCATCTGGCCAACGACGCGATTCGCGATTGGGTGTTTGATAAGGTTGATGCCAACAAGCATCCGGAATTTGTTTCCACACCTTACGACGTGGCCATCATTGGCGACTACAACATTGGCGGCGACGCCTGGTCCAGCCGCATCCTGCTCGAAGAGATGGGGCTGCGCGTGATTTCACAGTGGTCGGGCGACGGCACCATTGCCGAAATCGAGAACACGCCCAAGGCCAAGCTCAATGTGCTGCATTGCTACCGCTCGATGAACTACATCAGCCGCCACATGGAAGAGAAGTACGGTATTCCATGGGTCGAATACAACTTCTTTGGCCCGACCATGATCGAAAAAAGCCTGCGCGAAATTGCTGGTCACTTCGATGAAACCATCAAAGCCAAGGCAGAGGAAGTGATTGCCAAGTACAAGCCACTGATGCAGGCCGTGGTTGACAAGTACAAGCCACGTCTGGAAGGCAAGACCGTCATGCTGTACGTGGGGGGCCTGCGCCCGCGCCATGTAATTGGCGCCTACGAGGACCTGGGCATGGTGGTGGTGGGCACCGGCTATGAGTTCGGCCACAACGACGACTACCAGCGCACCACGCACTACATCAAGGACAGCACGCTGATTTACGACGACGTGACGGGCTACGAGTTTGAACACTTTGTGGACAAGGTCAAGCCCGACTTGGTGGGCTCGGGCATCAAGGAAAAGTATGTATTCCAGAAGATGGGCGTGCCCTTTAGGCAAATGCACAGCTGGGATTACTCGGGTCCGTACCACGGCTATGACGGCTTTGCCATCTTCGCCCGCGATATGGACATGGCCATCTCCAGCCCGATCTGGGGCTTGACCCAGGCCCCCTGGAAGAAAGCCGCGTAAACGCCAACCGGGGCTGGCGCGTGCCAGTCCCCGCATCACCTTAACCGCAATCGTTTGGAGCCAGCCATGCCTCAATTAGCCGACAAAGTCATCGACCACGAAATGTTGTTCCGTGAGCCCGAGTACCAGGACCTCTTTAGCAAGAAGAAGGAATTCGAGTTCAACCACTCCGATGCCAGCATCAAGCAGACCATCGAATGGACCAAGACGGAGGACTACAAGAAAAAAAACTTTGCCCGTGACTCGCTCACCGTCAACCCGGCCAAGGCATGCCAGCCACTGGGGGCGGTGTTTGTGGCCAATGGTTTTGCCAAGACCCTGAGTTTTGTGCATGGAAGCCAAGGCTGCGTGGCCTACTACCGCTCGCACTTCTCGCGCCATTTCAAGGAGCCCACCTCGTGCGTGAGTTCGTCCATGACCGAAGACGCGGCGGTGTTCGGTGGCTTGAACAACATGGTCGATGGCCTGGCCAATGCCTACAGCCTGTACAAACCCGACATGATTGCCGTCTCCACCACCTGCATGGCCGAAGTCATTGGTGACGACGTGGACGCCTTCATAAAGACTAGCAAGCAAAAGGGCAGCATTCCCGAAGAGTTTGATGTGCCCTTTGCCCATACCCCCGCCTTTGTGGGCAGCCACATCACGGGCTATGACAATGCGCTGCTGGGTGTGCTGCGCCACTTCTGGGACGGCAAGGCCAAGACCACCGAACCCCTGGTGCGCGTGCCCAACGACAGCATCAACTTCATAGGCGGCTTTGACGGCTATGTGGTGGGCAACATGAAGGAAATCCGCCGCATCTTTGACCTGTTCGGGGTGACAGTCAACATCATTTGCGACCCGTCCGAGAACTGGAATACACCCACCGACGGCGAGTTTCGCATGTACGCCGGTGGCACCACCAAGGAAGAGGTGGTGGCCGCATTGCACGCCAAGGCGACCATCGTGTTCCAGGAATATTGCTGCGAAAAGACATCGAAGTTCATTGCCGAGCACGGCCAGGAGGTGGTAGCTCTCAACGCGCCCATCGGCGTGGCGGGTACCGACAAGTTTCTGATGGAGATTTCGCGGCTGACAGGTAAGCCCATCCCGGCACAACTGGAGAAGGAGCGCGGTGAACTGGTGGACGCCATGGCCGACAGCCAGGCCCATTTGCACGGCAAACGCTATGCGATGTACGGCGACCCCGACCAGATGTTGGGCTACGCGGCGTTCTTGCTGGAGCTGGGGGCAGAACCGGCCCATGTGCTCGCCACCAATGGCGGCAAGGAGTGGGAGATCAAGGTGCAGGCATTGTTTGACTCGTCCCCTTACGGCAAGGGCTGCAAGGTCTACCCCAAGCGCGACCTGTGGCATCTGCGCTCACTCATGTTTACCGAGCCGGTGGACTTCCTCATCGGCAACACATACGGCAAGTTTCTCGAGCGCGATACCAAGACACCACTTGTGCGCATGGTGTTCCCGATCTTCGACCGACACCATCACCACCGCTTTGCGACCTGGGGATATGCGGGCGGCATGC